>NZ_CAHJWH010000111.1 GCF_903642205.1 Caulobacter sp. S45
GCTCGCACCGCGCCGGCGCGCGCTCGCCGGCGGCCTCCTTGGGGCTGCGGCCGCCTCGGGCGCCGCCCACCTCACCTTCCGCGCACGCAGGCTCGCGATGAGGCGGTTCGGGCAGACGCCCACCGGCCTCTTGGAGGATGCAGCGACCCTGGGCTTCGCCCTCCTTGTGGTGGCGGCCGCCGGCCAGAGCGCCAGGCCGGGCTGAATGTCGCGCGGGCTCGTGGTAGGCCCACTTTGCGAATCAATCTTCAGCAAGCGTCCGGAAATCCCCATGCCTTTGAAGCTCGAAGGCTCGTGCCGATGCGGCGCGGTAAGCTTCGCCTGCAACAGCCACACGCCCGTGCCGTACCAGCGCTGCTACTGCTCGATCTGCCGCAAGACGGCAGGTGGGGGCGGCTATGCGATCAACCTGGGTGCGGACGCCCGGACCCTGGAGGTCCACGACACGGGCAAGGCGATCGGCGTGTTCCGTGCCGAGATCCGGCAGGAGGACGGATCCTGCGAGCTGTCGACCGCGGAACGAAGCTTCTGCTCCGCTTGCGGCGCGGCGCTCTGGCTGTTCTCGCCAGAGTGGCCGGACCTGATCCACCCGTTCGCGTCCGCTGTGGACATCCCACTCCCCTCGCCTCGAAGTTCGGTGCACCTCATGCTCCGCTTCAAGCCTGAGTGGGTCACGCTGCAGATCGGCGAAGGCGACCAGCTGTTCGACCTCTACCCTGATCAATCGATCCAGGATTGGCATCGCGACCATGAGGCCTGGGTCGAGTAGGCGCTGGCATGGGGTGAGCGGGACCCCATCGCGTCTCACTCACCACAGCGGCCGCCGAGGGCCTCCCTTGCGGTCTCGGATCAGCGCTTCCGCCTTTCGTTCGGCATCGGCGTACTCGCCGTACAGTCCGCGGAAACGCCAGCCTGCGCCCTCGCGCTCGTGGAGCTCGAAACGACCCTCTCGGTGACGGATGCGCATGGACTGGTCCACGGTGAGCCGCCGGTAAAGCCGGCCCAGGTTCAACAAGCGCAAGGCGCCACCTTGATCTTCGTGCTCGGGAACATGATAGCGGTCGAAGACGGTTCTGGTCGCATGCGGTCGCACCAAGCGACCCGTGAAAGGACGCCTCCATGAAGTTCGTTTCCGCCGTCATCGGCTCGACCCTGGCCGCAGCCGGCCTCGCCAAGCTGCTCCGGGTCGCCGCCTATGAAGACCTTGTCCAGGACCTGGACTGGTCGGACGAGGAGCGTCAGGCGATCGGTGTCTCCGAGCTGGTGGGCGGGCTGCTGATGCTGGCCGGGCCGACACGCCGCCTTGGGGTGGGGGTGGTTCTGGCCGCCTCGGGCGCTGCGCTCGCTGTGGAGCTTCGATCCGACCAGACGCAGCTGTCCACGCCAAGAGCCGGGATCATGCTGGCGACCTTGTTGGTCGGCGCAGCGGCGTAGATCGAGCGTCGGCGTGGGATCGTCGTCCAGGACGATCAAACTCAGCGCGGCGAACTTCCATCGATGTTGCCAAAGGTGAGCCGGCGCGTTCTGGTCATCGGATCGGAGAGACAGGATGCGCAAGACCAGGGTTTCCATCTGCGCCGTGGTGTTGGCGACGGGGGCGATGGGGTGCAGCAAGCACCAGGCCGATGTCGCCCCGGCGTCCGGACCCGCCGCCACGGTCACGCCCGCCACCCCGGCCGCGCCGCCGCTGGCGACGTCACCGGCCGTCGCTCCGGCCCAGGTCGCGCCCGGGGGTCTCGCCGAGTTCCAGGCCCGCTTCCAGAAGAACGTCATGCGCGCCGATGTCGACCACGATGGCCGCATCAGCCAACAGGAATGGGTGACGTTCCGAACGGCTCGTCCCGGCCGCGGCGGCGATCCTGCCAAGCAGTTCGCCCGGCTCGACACCAACCACGACGGCTACCTGACAGCAGATGAGCTCGACGCAGCTTCGTCCCGGATATTTGCGAGACGCTCAGCGATGCAGGCGTCCGCACCGAACAAGGGTGGCGACGAAGTGAATTGATCGATCCGCCCTCCACAAGCAGGTCGATGTAGCAGTGCAAAGCGGCAGGCGGGGACGACACTCCGGAGATGACGGTCGCGCCGCCGCCATCGGGGAAATCGCAGGCCCGGGCGTCCGCGCCCATTCGCTAGCCTCCCTGACGGGGGTGGCGATCCTGGGGCTCTGCCTGTGCCTGGGGTTCACAGTGCTCGGGACTTGGCAGCTGTACCGACGGGCGTGGAAGCTGAACCTGATCGCCCAGGTGCAGAGCCGCATCCACGCGCCTCCCCAAGCCGCCCCCGGGACCAACGCCTGGTCCAAGATCACGGCCGCCGCCGACATGTATCGCCGCGTTCGCATGCGAGGGGTGTTCCTGAACGACAAGGAAACGCGCGTGCATGCGCTGACGGAACTCGGGGGGGGCTACTGGGTGTTGACCCCCCTGCGAGCCCAGGCGGGCTTCATGGTGCTGGTGAACCGCGGCTTCGTCCCGTTCGATCACGCGGCTCCGGCGACCCGCCTGGCCGGCCAGATCACAGGGTCTGCGACCGTGACCGGGCTTCTTCGGGTGTCCGAACCTCGGGGCAGCTTCATCCAGCGCAACGATCCGGCCGGAGACCGGTGGTATTCCCGCGACGTCGAGGCGATCGCCGCGGCCCACCACCTGGGCGTCGTGGCGCCCTACTTCATCGACGCCGACTCCAGCCCCAATCCAGGCGGCTGGCCAGTTGGCGGGCTGACGGTGATCAGCTTCCCCAACAGCCACCTGGTCTACGCGATCACCTGGTACGCCCTGGCCCTGGTGGTCCTCGGCGCGGGAGGGATTGTCGGCCGGGAGGAGTGGCTACGGCGCAAACGCGTCGCCGCATGCAGACCCTCGGTTTAGTCAAAGACACAGAAGCGGAAGTGGCGCGCCCTGCAGGACTCGAACCTGCAACCGTCCGCTTAGAAGGCGGGTGCTCTATCCGGTTGAGCTAAGGGCGCTGAAGGCGGACGCTCAGTGCGTCCAGGGCTCACGCCGATTGGTGGCGAAGTTGTCGGCATAGGCCTTGATCACGTGCCGGCGCGGCTTCTCCTGCGCCACCTGGAAGGCGATGCCGTTGGCCTGGCAATAGGCCACCGCCTCCTGCTCGGTCTCGAAGGCCAGGCGGACCTGACCGTCCATGTCGCTGGAGGATATCCAGCCCATCAACGGGTCATGGCCGCGACCGGAGACGGAGTCGAACTCCAGCACCCAGTCGCGGGTCCGTGCACGGCCGGATGACATCGACGACTTGGAAGGCTTGAAGATACGCGCCAGCATTGTTGGTCCTGTCTCGCTCGGTCGGAACGCCGGGCCGCCAGTGTCGATCCGATGGTCGGGGCGACTGGATTCGAACCAGCGACCTGCTGCACCCAAAACAGCCGCGCTACCAGGCTGCGCTACGCCCCGACACCGGTTCGTCCCGTTCGTTTGCCACGGGCGCGGCCAGATCGCAATCGAGCTTGGGGCCGGGCCTTACCTCTCCAGGCTGGAGCAGTCGATCTCCGCGACGACCAGGCCCTTCGGCCCCTGGGCGAAGCGGACCATGACCTCGTCGCCGGGCTGGATATCCTCCACGCCGCACCTGCGCAGGGTCTCGATATGGATGAAGATGTCTCCCGGGCCGCCGTCGCGCACGACGAAGCCGTAGCCCTTGGTCCGGTTGAACCACTTGACCCGAGCCCGTTCCGGGAGGCCGGCGGCTTCGATCGGGCGACGGCTCTCCACGCCGTCGCGGCGGATGCCGCCGTCGCTTCGTTCCGAACCCGCCATATGGCCGTCGAGCCGCCTTCGCGCCTCGCCGCGCTCCGGAAGGGGGGTGGCCGCCGACTCGTCGATGTCGTGGATGCTGGCGACCTGCCAGCCCTTGCTGCGGCGGACGGCGTCACAGACGATCACGGCGCCTTCCGCGGCGTGCTCCCGGCCGCTCAGGCGCAGGCTTGTGACGTGCAGCAGCACGTCCTTGAGGTCCGTCTTGCCCGGATTGTCGGGGATCACGAAGCCGTACCCCTTGCCGGCGTCGAACCACTTGACGCGCCCGCTGATCCGCACCGGCTCTTCGTGCGGGTCCAAGCCATCGAACTCGACCCCAGACATGTAGTCCCCCCCGCCCGCGCTATGTCCCCGCAGGCGCCCGCGCAACATAACGCGCAAGAAACATAAGTCACAAAGGGCGTGACCCGCGATGGTTAGACGCAGGTTAGACTTGAGGCCTGGCAGTCCCTAGGGGAGTCGAACCCCTCTTCCCAGAATGAAAATCTGGTGTCCTAACCGATAGACGAAGGGACCACGGCGAGGAGGAGCCCTATAGCTCGGCTGCAGCGGGCGATGCAAGCGGGCCGGAGCGGTTTTCATTCGCTTTTCCTGACCACCTGAAAAGGAGGAATCAGCCGACCTGGCGCGGATCTGCGGCGTCCTCGATCTCCAGTTCGACCGCCTCGCGCCCCATCCAGTCGTCCGGCCGCAGCCGGCCTGCGACGTGCAGCGCGCCATCTGCGGCAAGGAGCCGCCGCCCAAGGTTGGTCTCCGCTGCACGCCACGCCACCGCGCGCAGTCTGTCCCCGCTGTCGTCAACGAGGACGCAACGCACGTGGCCGCCCTTCAGCGCCATGGCCCGTTCCACACGCATGCCGGCTGCGGCGAACAGGGGCTCCGGGTTGCCGGGGCCGAAGGGCAGCAGTTGCTGGAAGGCGCTCCACAGCGCCCGCCCGGCCCCGCCGGCGCTGACCAGGGCGTCGATCTCCAGGGAGTCGGCCGACGCAGCCTCCTTGTGCTCCGCCGCCAGCCGCTCGGCCAGGAAGGCGCGCAGATCGGGGATGAGGTGCGGGCGCACCGTCAGTCCTGCGGCCATGGCATGTCCTCCGCCGGCGAGCAGCAGGCCGGCGTCGAAGGCCGCCTGGATCGCGCGCCCCAGGTTCATGCCGGGCTGGGACCGCCCCGACCCCTTGCCGACGTCCGCAGCCGGATCGAGCCCGATCACGACGGCGGGACGGCGGTAGCGCTCGCGCAGCCGGCTGGCCACGATGCCCACCACGCCGGGATGCCAGTCCTCCCCCGCCACGACCAGTACAGGCGCCGCTGGGTCGAGGTTCGAGCCATGCTCCAGGACGCGGACCGCAGCCTCAAACGTCTCCGTCTCCACGGCCTTGCGGGTGACGTTCAGCGCGTCGAGCTCGGCGGCCAGCTCGGCCGCCTCGACCGGATCGTCGGTGGCCAGCAGCCGCGCGCCCAGATCGGAGCGGCCGATCCGGCCGCCCGCATTGATGCGCGGCCCCAGCACGAAGCCGGCGTGGAAGGTGGTGGCGGGCGCCTCGGCCGCGCCGGCCGCCTCCAGCAGGGCCTTCAGCCCGGGATTGCGCCAGGCCGACATCACCTTCAACCCCTGCGCGGCCAGCGCGCGGTTGAAGCCGGTGAGCGAGGTGACGTCGCACACCGCGCCGAGCGCCGCGAGATCAAGCCACTGGCGCAGGTCGGGCTCGGGGCGCGCCTCGAACAGGCCGCGCCGGCGCGCCTCCCGATTGAGCGCGGCGAGCAAAACGAAGGTGACGCCGGCCGCGGCGAGCACGCCCTGGCCGGAGCCGCAGTCCGGCCGGTTGGGATTGACCAGGGCCGCCGCCGGAGGCGGGGGCCCGCCACGCATGAGATGATGGTCGATGACCACGACCTCGAGGCCGATCTCGGCTGCAGCCTCCAGCGCGTCACGGGCCGCGGCGCCGCAGTCGACGGTCACCACCAGCTCGGCGCCCTCCCGCTTCAGCCGCCGGAAGGCTATGGGGCTTGGACCATAGCCCTCCGTCAGCCGGTCGGGCACGTAGATCGGCAGGTCACGACCGAGCGCGCGGAAGTAGCGGACCAGCAGCGCCGCGCTGGTGGCGCCGTCCACATCGTAGTCGGCGAACACCACGCACGGGCGATGCTTGACAATCGCTTCGACCAGGATCTCGGCCGCCTTGTCCATGTCGGCGAAACACGACGGGTCGGGGAACAGTGCCTTCAGCGTGGGAGCGAGATAGGTGGCGGCCGACGCCTCGTCGACGCCCCGCGCGGCCAGGGCGCGGGCGAGCGGTTCGTCCAGCCCGTGACGACGCTGATGCGAGATCACCAGACCGGGCTCGGCCGATCTCTGGCGCCAGCGTCGTCCGGTCAGCGATCGCTCTACGCCCAGGAAGGCTAGGGACGCGAAACCATCGGCCATCGAAAGCGTGCCTTTGAAGAACATCGGCTGGGTAGAATCACCTGCACACTAATCGCGCCAAGGACTCCAGCCTAGTCTCCAGGACGGGAGGGCCGCTCGGCGCCTCCTGGCCGATCCCGATCTCGTCCACTCCAATCGATGTGGCCACAGATGCAGCCTAGTGGACGCAGGCCGGGCGTCACTGCAACGGCTCAAGCCTAGCCTCTTGCATCTATGACTCGGCGTCGAATTACACTTAAGCGGCTGGACTTGATCCAACACATAATCCATATGCACTAGATCATCAGCACTAATGTGTAGAACCGTACATGAACGAGAATACCGAGGCGGTCGCCCTGACCGCGGACATCGTCTCCGCCTATGTGAGCAACAACAGCGTCGAATCCGGTGAGCTGGCCAGCCTGATCAATCAGGTGCACCAGGCTCTCACCCAGGCCGCCGAAGGCAAGCCGGCTGAGCCCGAGCCGCCGCCGACCCCTGCGGTGCCGGTGAAGAAGTCGATCACGCCCGAGTACCTGATCAGCCTGGAAGACGGGCGCAAGTACAAGTCGCTGAAGCGTCACCTCAGCACCCGTGGCATGTCGCCGGACGATTACCGGACCAAGTGGGGCCTGCCGAAGGACTATCCCATGGTCGCGGCCAGCTATTCGGCCCAGCGTTCCAGCCTGGCCAAGTCGCTCGGTCTCGGCCGCGCCCGCGCTGGCGGCGCCGCCACGGACGAAGCGTCTGCACCCGAGGAAGAGGTGGTCACCACCGCCGAACCCGCCCCCAAGGCGCCCCGCGGTCGGAAGCCCAAGGCGGCCTGATCACCTGGGGCGACCAAGCTCTGAGACGGTAGAAGGAGCGGCGACGGCGCCGCTCCTGACCGCCCTCAAGGCCTCACGTTTTACCACGCCACTTGCCGAGCGAGGCTGGGGAAGCCAGAATGCTCAAGGCCGATCGATCTCGACAGCGTCCAGCCTCATACATCTAGAACGGTATCTCGTCGTCGAGGTCGAAGTTCTCCTTGGGTCCGCTGCCTTGCGCCGGCCGTCCCTGGTTGAAGCCGCCACCCCCACCCCCACGGCCGCCGCCGTAATCGCCGCCACCGCCGCCGCGCCCGCCGCCGTATCCCGCATCGTCGCCGGAGCCTGCTCCCGCATCACCGCCGCGGCCGCCCAGCATGGTCATCTCGCCGCGGAACTTCTGTAGCACGATCTCGGTGGAGTACTTCTCGACGCCGGCCTGGTCTGTGTACTTGCGGGTCTGCAGCGCCCCCTCGATGTAGACGGTGGAGCCTTTCTTCAAATAACTCTCGGCCACCTTCACGAAGTTCTCGTTGAAGATGACCACCTGGTGCCACTCGGTCCGCTCCTTCTTCTCGCCGCTGGTGCGGTCGCGCCAGGTCTCGGAGGTGGCGATGCGCAGGTTCACCACCTTGTCGCCGGAGTTGAGGGTCCGGACCTCCGGGTCCTTGCCCAGGTTGCCGATCAGGATGACCTTGTTGACGCTGCCGGCCATGGCCAGTCCTCGCTGTTCTAGACGACGTTGATGTTCCGCTTACGTTCGCAGCAGGCGGGGTGAGGAGTCAAGGCTGGGCGCTTCAGCTTGGCGGCAGGGAACCCTGCGGCACCAGCCGCCCGTCCGGGGCGCGGGTCAGCATGGGAAAGGGCGAGGCGTCCAGCGTGTCGGCGGAGAATACGCCGCGCGGACCGACGAACAGGTACTGGCCCTGGTAGACGCCGGTCACGTCGTGCGTCGATCCCCCCAGGCTGAGGAAATGGATCCGCATGGTGTCCAGGGCGGCGGCGCAGTGTTCGAGGTCGCTCACGTCGCGCTTGACCATGAAGAAGCGGTATTTGCCGCTCACCTGGCCGCCCGTCTGGCCCTTGCCGTCGTCCACCATGTGGAAACAGACGCCGGCGTCGGTCGGCGGCTGCACGCCCTGGCTGCATCCGGCCACGGCCGCAGCCGAGATCAGGGCGGTGACTTGGCGCAGGCAGGCGGCGACAAGGCGGCGCATGGCTCTCTCGCGGGTCAGAGCGTTGGGATCGAGCAGTCGGCCGGATACTGCGGCGCGAGCGCGCTGAAGTCGCGGTTGTTCGAGGAGGCGTCGATCCGGCCCGGCGAGTCGCGCAGGGTCAGGCCACCCCAACGGCCATAGACCACCTGTCCCGGGATGGGGCAGCGCCCGTCGAACAGGGTGTGCACGCAGGCATCCAGGCTTACCCCCTGCCCCGTCGTGCGCCAGCTCCCCGCGGCGTAGCGGCGGCACTCCGCCGGCGGCCCGGAAGCGAAGCCGGTGCGCGCCGCGGGCGCGGTGGGATCGTCGCCGGCCGCGTCGGCCGTCTGGCCGCTGTCGTCGTCGCTCGAGTCCGCATTGGCCAGCGGCTGCAGATGGGTGTCGCCTCCGCCCGCCGCGATCGCCCCGCTCTGGTCCAGGCCGACATCAAGGCCGCCGGGCTTCACGCCGTTTTTCTGCGCGCAGTCGGCGGCGGTCTGCATGCCGACGAACTGGCCGTTGACGAAGCAGCGGACCGACGTGTCGGACTCCAGCCTGGGCGCCTTGCCCATCTCCACCTTCAGTCCGCCTGCGGCGGAGCCGGTGATGTTGCTGCTCTCGGTGGGCGGCGCGGGCTCGCTGGACCGGGGCGAGCGGCCGAGCAGCAGGGCCGCGGCGACCGCCAGCAAGATGGCGACGGCGGCCCCCAGGCCAGCCAGCACGCGACGATCCCTGAGCCAGCTCATCGCGCCTCGCTAAGCCGCCGCAGCGCCTTAGGCAAGCATCAGCTACGCTTGACAGCCGGCGCGGCGGGGGCCTGGCAGGTGGGCATCAGCTCGATCAGGTTGACGTTCATGTGGGGGGGCAGGCCGGCGATCCACGCCACCGTCTCGGCGATGTCCTCAGGCGTCAGCGGATCGACGCCCTCATAGACCTTTGCCGCCCGGGCCTGGTCGCCGCCGAAGCGGACGGCGCTGAACTCGGTGCCGCCGACCATGCCGGGCTCGATGCAGCTGACCCGCACGCCCGTGCCGATCAGGTCGGCCTTCAGGCCCAGGGTGAACTGCTCCACGAAAGCCTTGGACGCACCGTACACGTTGCCGCCCGGGTAGGCGTAGTTGGCCGCGGTGCTGCCCAGGTTGACGATCAGGCCGCGGCCGCGGTCCAGCATGCCGGGAAGCAGGGCGCGGGTGACGTGCATCAGGCCGGTGACGTTCACCGCCACCATGGTGTCCCACCCCTGCAGGTCGGCGGTCTGGGCGGGGTCCATACCCATGGCCAGGCCGGCGTTGTTCACGAGCAGGTCCAGCTCGCGCCAGCCCTCGGGCAGGCTGTCCGCCAGGGCCGCGACGGCGCGGGCGTCGGTAACGTCGAGGACGTGAACGAGCAGCGCCTCCCCAAGCTCTTCATGCAACGCGGCGAGCTTGTCGGCGCGGCGGGCGCAGGCGACCACCCGCCAGCCGTCCGCGACCAGACGACGGCTGATCGCCTCTCCGAAGCCGGCGCTGGCGCCGGTGACGAGCGCGGTCTTGGTCATGGGAGCCTCGAGAGAATGCCGGCGATCCCTGCCGGTCGTCTCCACTAAGCGGAAGGAGCGCCGAGGTTCCAGGCGCGACAGCGTCGGAAACGTGGCTGCGTCCTTCGAGACGCCTCCTGCAGAGGCTCCTCAGGATGAGGAGGGGTACCAAGCGGCATGCTTATCCTCATGCTGAGGAGCGAGCTTGCTCGCGTCTCGAACCATGCAGGGACGCTGGGCCCGCCTCCACGCCCACGTGGGAGGATGCCAGCCAGTTGCGCACCAACCTGGCGGCCGGCGCGCGCCAGGTATTGGCCGCAAGCGCGATCCCAGACGCAGGCGGCCAGCGACCCATCAGCTCGGGCCGCCGGTCGCGCCGCGCCGCTTCCACCAGCGCCTCGAGCCGATAGGATGTGTCCGGTCCGAACACGTCCCGCGGCAGGACGGGAAGGTCCGGCCGCTGACCGTCGGCATAGCGCTTCAGGTCACGCTTGAACTCCAGCGCCAGCGAGTTGGCGTCGTACTCCAGGTGGCCCTGAAGGAACAGGAACAGTCCATAGCCCGACCGCCTGACGAAGGTGTCTACGCCCGCTTCGGCCGCGTGGGTCAGGACGCTGTAGCCGCATCCGGTGAGCTCCGCCGCATCCAAGCCGTTGCCGCGGGAATGCGGAGCGACCCAGCCGCCCTCCAGTCCTGCGAGCATCGGGTCGGCGCCAGGCCTGGCGGCAGGCGTGCAGGCGAACAGGCCGCTGCATTTCTGCGCCAGGGGCGTGCGGACGATCCCGTCAAGGTGCAGCACGGCGGCGTGGGCGGCCAGGCACGACCACAGGACCGGCAGGGCGGCGGTGTCCGCCCAGTCCACCAGCCGCCGGAAGCCGGGCCAGAACGGCTCGTCGCGGAGGTCGGCGGCGCGGGGCTCGGCGCCGGTGACGATCAGGGCGTCGAGGCCGGCCTGCTCAACGTCAGCAACGGGCCGGTAGCGGGTGCGCAGCCGGGCGCGGGCCTGTGCGCCGCGGGAAACGCCCGGGAGGTGGAACAGGTGCAGCTCCACGTCGCGTTCGGGCGCCGCGGCCTCCACTAGGGACCGGAACTGCCTCTCGGTGACGGCGAGCGCGGCGTCGGGCATGTTGTTGACCAGGCCCACGCGCAGGCGCCGGCGGTCGCCGGCGAAGGCCACCGGACGGCGCACCGCGGGCGTCCGCCTT
>NZ_CAHJWH010000112.1 GCF_903642205.1 Caulobacter sp. S45
GCCTGGCCACCAACACCTACGACGCCTATGGCCTGCCCGGCTCCTCCAACCTGGGCCGCATCCAGTACACCGGGCAGTCCTGGATCCCAGAGGTCGGGCTGTATGATTACCACGCGCGGACCTACTCGCCCACGCTCGACGGACCTAACTGGTACGCCTATACACATGGCGACCCGGTGAACCATGTCGACCCGACCGGGTTGGATGATGGGCCTGAAGGCGACAGCGCCGACGGTGGCGGTGGTTACTTCGCCTTCCAAGAGTATGTCAGCGAAGTCGTTGTTACGGCACGCAGGCTTTTCCAACAGCCTTATTCCAGTCCAATAAGCGGTGGAAACAGCAGCAACAGCGGCAACAGCGGCAATAGCGGCAATAGCGGCAATAGCGGCGAGGGGCCTGCCGCAGCGGGTCCGCCGCAAGGTAAGATGCCCGCCTCAAATATAACCTGTGTTGCCCTAAGTCTGAATGCTCCGCGTTGCTTGCCTTTAGGTCTAGGTTAAACCTCATGGCCGATCTTGAGTGTCACAAGGACTCAACCCATGTCTACACTGCAACAATTCATCTCAGATGAAACCGGCGCTACTGCGATTGAGTACGGCCTTATAGCCGCGCTTATAGGGACCGTGATCATCGCGGGCGCCAGCGCCCTCGGTTCCAACTTGAGCAGCAAGTTCAATGCGATCGCATCCAACGTCAGCAGCGCTGGCACGGCATCTTAGGCGATCTCATAGAAGAATGGCCAATGGCCGAACGGCGCAGCCCTTCTCCGATGTTCCCGCTCGCAGGGGGCAGGCCGCGGCCGAGCCAAGTCAGTAGTCTCCACCTAGATCTAGTGCGCGCGCAAGTGTATAGACGGTGACATATGCGGGAGAGACCGTCCTGGCCACCCATGCTGCGCGAAAGGCGGTGGCGGTCGGCGCCTCCTCAAGGCCGTGAACTGGGGTCCAGTG
Organism: Caulobacter sp. S45; assembly: GCF_903642205.1. Taxonomy (GTDB): domain Bacteria; phylum Pseudomonadota; class Alphaproteobacteria; order Caulobacterales; family Caulobacteraceae; genus CAHJWH01. The sequence goes on from NZ_CAHJWH010000112.1 coordinate 951, forward strand.
CGATCCCTCTGCCTTGATGAAGTAGTGCACTCGTTCCTCATGTACGTTCCAGACGTGGCGATGATAACCGTCCTTGTCCTGGAACTGGCAACCGATTGCGATCTCGTCCTCAACATTGCTCATGGGGTAGACCCTAGAAGGAAGAAGCTAGCTCGGAGAGGTCCAGAGACGGCGACACTGGCCTCGGCATAATGAACGAGCCGCTGCGACGGCGGTCTTGACGCCATCCAGCTTCAGATCGTTCCGACTTCCGTTCTCAGCTCGCTCACGGTTATGTGATCGTACAGGCCAGCCTGAGCGTATGGGCTGGAGTGCAGATAAGCCTCAGCTTCGGAAAAGCTTTTCGCCTCCACCAAGAGAAGCGCCCCAATGTGCTGGCCAGCTGCATCGTAGAGCGGGCCGCCGAGGTGAACGCGGCACACGTTCTGGGCTATGTGAGCGCTGAAGGAGATGTGCGACGCGGCGTCTGCGCCCCCTTCTTTGAAATGCCCTGAGACCGCGAACAGCATGGCTAGACCCTCTTGCTGCAGGGGAACGCTTCGCGACCGGATAGGCTCACAGGGTCGCTGAGGCGTCTTCTTCCAGAAGATCAGCGACGGAGGCGTAGACGGTCGCGCTGGTCACGCCGGACAGGAGGTGCAGCGAGTCCTCCGCCAGGGCGTCCAGATCATCGTCGTTGGTCGGATCGAAGTCACAGCCGTCCGCTAGCTCGATTGCCACATAGACGCGCTTCATCGTCCAGATCAGGCCACGCGCGCGCCGAGTGCCATGTGGCCAGCAGACACCAGTTCGAAGTGACCCGTGGCCGCATGCACGCTCTCACCGTGGTTTGACAATGCGCCAGTGGTGCCACCGAAGCTGGCGGCCGCTTGCACGAGCTGCGCGGCGGCCGTTGCCGTGGTTTTCGTCGCCAAGACGACGCTATCCAGGCCACCCGACTCCGCCCCGTTCACGTACTCGGCGCGAATTTCCAACCCTGTTAGGTTACTGAGCGTAGCCTTCAACTCGGTCACGGACGGCGCGGTTCCCGTCGCCGTGTCAATGAACTTCCCAGCGTCCAGGTAGACCTTCGCTGCGCTCCACTTGTTTGGTGTCGGAAAGTTCGAGTCCTTTGTGCTGGTGTACTGCAGTGTGTGGCCGTCACCAACAAGCTGCACATCGTAAGCCGTCAAACCGTTCCCGGTGTCCAGGATATCGTAGGAGATAGTCCCGCCTAAGTAGGCGCTCTTGTCTGCCAGAAACGATTTGGGCGCGTTGTAGTAGTCGATATCGCCGGTGGCCGCGTCTACCCAGGAATAGTAGCCGCCAGGATCGCCGCCTGAGCTGACCCATTTCTGGGAGGCAACGTCCCCGCTGATGGTCCAGCCTCCCGCGTTTGATGTGAAGGTGGATCGGATGGACGACATTGGCCTGCCCCTAGCGATAGACTTCGACGAGTAACTGCGGACTTGAGCTGAGAGTCAATCAAACGACGTTGCAGACGCGAAATGCCGCGCCAAAGCCGTATCGGCTCACCGCTCCTTCTTCAGCCGCACGCCTAGCCCCTCGCCGTTCTCGTCGATGAAGATGCAGTTGGGCAAGGGACGGCGCGACCGTGACGCGCTGCTCTCGCCTCGGAGCTGTCAGGTAAGCACGTCCCGCTCCGCTCAGAGATAGCTGCTAACTCAAAGTGGTTTCCCGAGCCGAAAAAGGCCGGCGCTACCTACTTCAGGTGGTGGATCGGAGCGGTGCTGGCGCGCGTCAAAGCGCATTTTTACTCAACTTGACAGCTCAAGCGGTGATAGGTTGTTCCTCAGTCGCGAGCGCCCGGTCCAAAGCCGCGATGAACAGCTCTATCTTGATCGGTTTCGATACGAAGTCGTCCATTCCCGCAGCCAGGCACGCCTCCATGTCGCTCTTCATGGCGTCCGCCGTCATGGCGATGATCGGCAGCCGGCTAGCCGGGCTTGGTAGCTGACGGATGAGCCTAGTCGCTTCGAGCCGGTCCATCTCAAGCATGTGCACGTCCATCAGGATCAGGTCGAAGGATCGCTGGGCGGCGGCGTCCACCGCCTCACGCCCCGTCTTCACGCGTTTCAGTCACCTACAAGAGCTTCGACGGCACGCTGGTCAGCGCCATCCTGACGATCCCGTTCAACCTGAAGCGGGATGGCTCGCACCCCGCCATTGTGATGCCGCACGGCGGCCCGACGGGTCAGGCGACCGACTACTTCAAGAAGACCGCTACAGCACTTGCCAGCCGGGGTTATCTGGTGGTCCAACCCAACCCGAGGGGCTCGACGGGGTACAGCCATGCCTTCCAGGTGGCTAACTTCCAGGACCTGGGCGGCGGCGATCTCAAGGATGAGCTGGCGGCCAAGGCGTTCCTTGTGGCGACCGGCTATGTGGACCCCAGGCGGGTGGGGATCACCGGCGGCTCCTGCGGCAGTTCATGACCCTGATGGCGATTGGCCGCGCGCCCGACGCCTTCGCCGCCGTCGTGCAGGAATTCGGCATCATCGACTGGCGCACCATGTGGGCGCATGAAGGCGCCAGCCTGCAGGCCTATCAGCGAGCGCTACTCGGCGACCCGGCGACCTACCCCAAGGTCTATGATGCGTCCTCGCCGCACCTACATCAAGGCGGCCAAGGCGCCCCTGCTTTCGGTGCAGGGCCAGAACGACATCCGCGTGCCCCAAGAACAGGCGCAGCAGGTGACCGACGCCATCAAGGCCGAGGGCGGCGTGGCCGAGGTAGTCTTCTACCCGGCCGAGGGCCACGGGTTCGCAAAGCGTGAGGACCAGATCGACTCGCTTCAGCGGACAATCGACTGGTTCGACCGATATCTAAGGAGGACCGCTCGTTAAGCGCCCGCAGGGCTTGGCTTTTGGACCTTTGTAGCGTTTCCTGTGGAGTCGAGAGCTTGCCGAACCATCTCGTCGACGCGCCAGCGACCTGTCGGCCGCGCCTGCCGTCAATGCAGGTTCCTGGCGATCAGCGGGCCGAACTTCAGCGTCCAGCAGCGGATCGTTCATAGCTCACCTCGATGCCACGCTCGGCCAGCAGCTCCTCCACGTCGCGAAAGCTGAGGGTGAAGCGAAAATACAGCCACACGGCGTAACTGATCACCTCGCAGGGAAGCGATGACGCCTGTAGGAGATGAGCTGCACGGCGAAACTCCAGCCGCACCCCCAATCCGGTCACGGCGGAGACATGTTGCCCTAAGACTTAAAGCTGCCATGAGCCTCACCCGAGTGGGGGAGACCAAGGGCCGCATTGCGGAGGCCGCCTTAAAGTTCTACGCTGTTCCCGCGCTAGATCAGACGCCGCGTCTTTCAGCGGTTATGGATCATGGTGGTGACAAGCTGCTTTCCGCAGGCAGCCTTCAATAGTGTTCTTGACGCGCTTTCCATTGATTACTTGCGGCTGTGAATCTCTTGATGTCAGCTTGTACACATCAATCTAGGGGCATTTTGTGCAAATCGACATCAGCTATGACACGAGCGCCAGCAACGCGCCCAGCGGCTTCAAGACTGCATTGAACTATGTTGTTAATTTGTATGACCACCTATTTACTAATAATGTTACGGTCACCATCAACTTCGGGTGGGGAGAGTCAGCTGGGAACTCACTTCCTTCCAATGACTTAGGCGAGACCTACTCAAAATATTTCTCCGGATTTACCTACGCGCAGGTCCGCAATGCGCTGATCAATGGCGAGTCATCGTCAATTCAGAAACAAGCCTACTCCAACCTGCCTGTCGCTGATCCGACAGGGGGGCAGACATTCGACATGAACGCCGGCCTAGCCGTTGCGCTGGGCCTGAAGACCGACAGCCAACCCATTGCGTCCATCGGATTTGGAAGCGGGGCGACTTACGATTTCACTCCAAACTCGACGCCATCGAGCGGTGAATATGATTTCATCGGCGTCGCCGAACATGAAATCAGTGAGGCGCTGGGACGCACCAGCTTCCTGAATGGCGCTCTAAATCCCATGGATCTGTTCAGGTACGCGGCCAACGGGGTGCGTGATTTGACGGCGACGCTCCCGTCACAATACAGCACGGCGTATTTTTCGACCGATGCGGGGAAGACCGACCTCGACGACTGGAACCCCGTTGCGGCGAACGGAGATCTTGGGGACTGGGCTTCTGACGTCGCCAGCGACTCCTATGATGCGGCCAGCTACTCCGGCCAGCAGAACTATCTCACTACAGTTGACGCTAATCTTATGAATGTGCTCGGCTGGACGTTATCGTCGCAGCCAGGCCAGGTGGCCAGCGGCGTCACCGCGCTTTCGCAGACTGTCTCCTCAGGCGCCATAGAGACCATCCTAACAGGCGGCAACTCGGTCTACGGCACGGTGCTCTCCGGCGGCCAGCAGTACGTGTCAGCATCAGGCTACGCAAGCGGTACGACCGTCACCGCAGGCGGCGCCCTCATCAATTACGGCGATACCTATTCCAGCTATTTGGCAGCCGGATACGAAGGCGTCGGCGCAGATGGATATGGGGCCAATACGCTGATCGGCTCCGGCGGCGTTTTGCACATCGATGCTGACGCCATCGGCTACCAGACCGACATTTTGCAAGGCGGACTAGAGGTCGTCTACAGCGCTGGCTACGACGGCTATGCGACGATCCAAGGCGGCGTTCAATCCATATACTCGGGCGGCGAGACCAATGGCGATGTTGTCTCCGGCGAAGGCAGCCAGATCGACTACGGCAGTAGCTATTACACCAACCTCGCCGGTGGCTACGAGGAAGTTGGAGGGGGAGCTAAAGCCATCGGCACAACGGTTGGTGCATCCGGACTGCTCCAAATCGATAACAATGCCGAAGGCCTTTCCACTACGATCCTGTCAGGCGGGTCTGAGGTGCTTTACGCCGGTATCGGAAGTAACACCATCGTTTCGAGCGGTGGCACGGAGACCATCAGCAGTGGTGGGGTAGACAGTAACGGCCAGGTTTACGGGTCACAGTTGGTGCTCTCCGGCGGTGTTGCATACAGCCCGACCATCTACACGGGAGGCCGGGCGATCGTCAGCGGCGGCAGTGATTTTACTCTGCTGTCAGGAGGACTCGAGGAAGTTGCGCCTGGTGGAGGCGCCTTCGAGACCACGATCCTTTCAGGCGGGTCCATGGGCGTCGGCGGCGGCGGGGGTGCGATTGCCACCTTCATCTCATCCGGCGGCTCGGAGACCGTGTATTCCGGCGGCGCGGAACAGTCCGACACCATCTATAACAGTGGTCTACAGACCCTCTTCGGCTCCGCCTCGTACGTCACTGTCGATGGTCAGCAGCGCGTCTCTTCTGGGGGGATGGGCTTGCACGACACCGTCAATAATCTCGAGGTGGTGCTGGGAGGGGGCGCAGTCAGCTTCACAGTCGTCGAAAGCTTAGGTCAAGAAAGGGTCTTAGGAGGAACGGCGACGAGCACCACGCTCATCGGCTTGGGCTCCGTGCAAACCGTGTCGAGCGCTGGGCTCGCGACTGCAACCGTCGTCTCCTCAGGGGGAGCTCAGTACCTCGGCGGCGTGGCGAGCGACACCTTGCTCGATAGCGGAGGCATCGAGGACGTTTATGCCGGCGGAGTGAGCATCTCCACCACTGTAAGCGGTTATGGACTCGAGACCGTCTCTTCCTTCGGCTCCGCGTTGAGCACGACGGTCGATGACGCCGGAATATTGTACATCTCGGGCGGGTTGGCGACCGATGCCATCATCGGCACCGGTGCTAGCGATTACCTGGAGGGAGGAGTGACTTTCGGCACGACGCTGGAGGGCTTTGACGCCGAGGAATTCGTTGACATGGGCGGCGTGGCGTGGGGGACGCTCATCGATCCGACGGCGGTCCAGTACGTCCGCGCCGGCGGATCCTCCATGAGCGCCACCGTAAGCGGGGCCCTGGTCATTTCCGGCGGCGGCCTGGCGACGGGCGCATACCTCTACGCGACGGGCCTGGATTACGGGTCCTCATTCCGTGCAACCATCGAGTCGGGCGCGGCGGAATATGTCGAGGCCGGCGGGTTCGAGTCGGGCTCGACGGTTCTGTCGGGTGGGCTATTGTTGATCTCCCAGGGAACCGCGTCGGGCGTGACGGTCTCCAGCGGCGGCGAAGCGGACGTTTCCGTCACCGTGCAGTCGGGGGGGACTTTCACCCTTGGCCCCGCCGCGGTGACGACGCCCGTGACAGTGAGCGGCGTGACCGTCCAGTCCGGCGGTACTTTGGAAGGCACGGACGCGCTGGTGATGAGCGGGGCGACCCTGTCGCTCGCCGCCGGCGCGATCCTGAGAGGCGCGACGATTTCGGTGGGTGGGCGGCTGCTCGGCCCGGGCGCGCTCGAGAACGGCGACCTGAACGCCGAGAGCTATGACTACGGCCTTGTCAGCCGCGTGACCCTGGCCGGCGACCTGAACGTCGAGTCCGGCGGCGCCGCCGTCCAGGTGACGCTCACCTCGTCCGGCGAGGTCGAGGTGAGCTCGGGCGGTCTTGCGCGCGCAACAGTGGTCCGCGGCCTCGACAGCCTCGTCCAGGTGGACTTCGGGGGGACGACGAGCGTGACGGTCGTGTCCAGCGGCGGCGCGGAAGACGTTTACGACAGCGGCTCGTCCCTGGCTGCGACGGTGCGGCGCGGCGGCCTGCAGTATGTCGGCTTCGGCGGTTACGCCTCCGGTGCGACCGTCTCGACCGGCGGCGTCCAGGCGGTCGCCAGCGGCGCCGTAGCGAGAGGGACGCGGGTCCTGTCCGGCGGCGTGTTCGAGGCGTCGGCCGGCGGCGTCGGCAGCGGGATCGTGCAGTCCGTGGGCGGTGTGATCTCGGTGACGGACGCCTTCTCCGGCACCCTGTCGGCCTATGGCGGGATTGACGGCCTGCAGGTCGCCGGGACGCTCTACGTGGAGTCCGGCGGCGTGGCGACGGGGGTTGGCGTCAAGACCGACGCCGCAATGCAGGTGCTCTCTGGCGGCTCCGCAGCCTATACCTCGATCGCGAGCGTCGCGGGGCTGACTGTGGACGCAGGCGGCGTGGCCAGCTTCACCAATGTCCTGGGCGGTTTCGCCGCCATCGGCGTCTATGGCTCGACGGTGAGCACCACGATGTCCGGCTACGACTATGAGGAGGTCTACAGCGGCGGTTCGACTACCGGCACGTTGGTCGAGCAGAACGCCGAGGAAGCGGTCGAGACCGGCGGCGTAGCGAGCAACGCCTCGCTTCTTAGCGGCGGCTACCTGGAGGTGGACTCCGGTGGAACGGCGCGTTCCACCACCGTGGACAGCTCGGGCGATCTCTATGTGGAGGCCTTCGGCGTTGCGAGCGCCACCGCCGTGGCGGGCTACGAGGTGGTCTACGGCTCCAGCATCTCGGCCCAGCTGCAGAGCGGCGGCCAGGAGCAGGTATACGGCGGCGGCGTGGCCGGCGGCGCTGTGGTCTCGAGCGGCGGCCAGCTGGAGTTCCTCGGTGGGGAGGCCTCCGGCGCGAGGATCCTCGCTGGCGGCCTGGCCAGCGGGTCCGGCGTGCTCGTCGGCGTCGACACGGTCTACGGGCTGGCCAGCGCTCTTAGCGTCGGCTCCGGCGGACAGCTCGTCGTCTCCTCCGGCGGCCTGGCCTACGCCATGACCTTGTCGAACGGCGCGGTGGAGACGGTCGCCTCCGGCGGCGTCGACAGCTCAGGCACGGTGCTCGCCGGCGGCGCCATGGTGCTCTCGTCCGGCGGCGTCGCCAGTTCCGTCACCGTGTCGGCGGGCGGCGTGCTGAGCGGCCCGGGCGAGATCGACTTCATCAACTACGACTACGGCGTGGTCAGCGGCGTGGCCCTGGGCGACGATGCGGTGCTGGGGATCGTCTCGGGCGGCGTGGGCCAGGCCCTGACCTTGGCGCAGGAGGGGGCGGCGCTGTCCGTCGACTCCGGGGCCCAGGCGAGCGGCGTCATCCTGACCGGCGACTACGACAGCGCGTTCGTCTCCTCCGGAGGAGTGGCCAGCGGCTTGGTGCTCTCGGGCATGGATTATGCCGACATCTCGGGAACGACGGTGGGCGCAACCATCTTCGGGGGCGGCGATGAGACTGTGGAATCAGGCGGCGTCGCGAGCGCCACCCTGATCGCTTCGGGCGGCCTAGAGTATGTTTTCCAGGGGACGGCTGCAGGGACAACCGAGGTCCTCGCCGGAGGGGTGCTGCAGGGCTACAGCGCAACGGTCTCCGGCCAGCTGATCCTAATGTCCGACGCCACGGTCAGCACCTTCGAAAGCGGCGGCCTGGTTGTCGGCGGCGGCGCGAGCGAGGTGCTCTACGCCGGCGCGGTGCAGAGCCAGGTGGTGATCGCCAGCGGCGGCGGCCTGGCCCTGGCCGGCGTGACGATCGGCGCAGGCGTCACGGTGACGGTGGCTCCAGTGGCCACGACCCAGACCCTCAGCGGCGCCACCCTGTCGAGCGGGGCCGACCTCACCACCTTCAGCGCGACCCTGCTGCGCGGCGGTATCGAGCGGGTATCTTCCGGAGGCGTGAGCTACGCCACCCTCGTGTCGAGCGGCGCGCGCGAAGTGGTGGGAGCGGGCGGCGTCGCCTCCGCCGGCACGGTCCTGGCCGGCGGCATCGTTTCCGGCGGCGGCGCGGTCTCCGGAACCTTCGTGGACGCCGGCGTGGTCAGCGGGCTTTCCGTCCTCGGCGGTTCAATCCTGAGGGTCGCCTCAGGCGGCTCTGCGCTCCATGTCTTCGTGCAGTCGGGCGGGATGCTCAACGATGGGGCCGGCGGCATGGTCTCCGGCGCGACGGTCTCCTCGGGCGCAGTGCTGTCGGGCGCCGGTGTGGTTAGCGGAACACTGAACATCAGCTCGGGCGGCGTCGTTTCAGGGGTCAGGCTGGCGGCCGGCTCCACCACAGTGGACAACGGCGCGCTCATCTACGCCGGCGCGGCGACGCAGAGCTGTGCCGGCGTCCTGTCCGGCCGTGGCCTACTGGTGGAGGACGGCCCCGGCGTCCTGGTGCAGTCCGGCGTCGCCACCGCCTTCGCCGGTTCGGCCGTCATCAGCGGCGGGACCCTGGAACTGGCCACAGCCAGCGGCGCAGGAACCGCTTCCATCGCCTTTGAAGCGCCTCCACCGACGCCCGGCGTCACGACGTCGGCGACGCTGCAGATCGATGCGGCTGACCTGCCGGCGAGCGGCGCGACCTTCGCCAGCAAGCTGGTGGCCTTCGCCGCCGCCTCCGACGGGCTGGACCTCTCCAGCCTGGCCTTTGTCGCCGGGGCCAAAGCGACCCGCAGCGGGACGACGCTGACCCTCACCGACGGGAGCTATACAGCCAAGTTCAGGCTAAGCGGCGCGCTGGCGTCCAGCTACACGGTCACCCAGGACGCCAGCGGCCACACCCTGATCAGCCCGGTCGCAAGCCAGGCCCTGGTCGCAGCGGCGGCGAGCTTCTCGACGCATCCGTCCAGCGGAAGCGGCCCCGTATCCCCGATGTCACGAGAAAATTGGTCCTATCCTGGCGCCGAAGGCCTGAGCCTGGGTCATAAGCATCTGCAGATGTGAACGTCAGCTTTGGCTGGAGTGGCGGGCTCGGGAATTGGACTAGGTCGCCCGGCGCATCAAGGACGGCCTCTTTTCACCCGAAGCACCGGTCACGGAGCTGTCAAGTTAAGCAAGATGGCGTTCGGACTCGGTCCCGCGGCGCCAGTCGCAGCCACCCTGAGTAGATGAAAGTGGCCTTTTTGAGCCTACCAAAATACCTCCAGGTAGCAGCTCCTGCGCGAGATCGGAAACGGGTGCTGTTAACTTGACAGCTTCCTAGTCCTATTGAGTCAGAAAGCCGCGACCGAGTTGGCTGAGGATTTTGGTAGGCTGACCGACTCGTTGGTCAGTTGAGAGATGCTCGAAGGT
>NZ_CAHJWH010000113.1 GCF_903642205.1 Caulobacter sp. S45
GACCGGGCCGGGCCGGGCCGCTGCGGGCGTCGGCCTCCAGGACCCCGCCCGCGGGACGGCTGGGCTCGCGCTCCCCGTAGGCCGCCCGTTCGGCAGCCGGTGGAGCTGCTTCAGGAAGGACGGCCGCGGGCTGATCCGAAGCCGAGCGGGTGCGGCCGCCCCGCGTGCGGCGGGCCGGCCGCGCCGGCGCGGCCGCCTCGGTCTCGGGCGCTGCAACTGCCTCAGCCGCCACGTCCGCGAGGACGCCGGCCTGAGGCTCGCCGTGCGCCTCGCGCCGGGAGGTGCGGTAGCCGCGGTCGCGCTCGCGGCCGGCGGGCTTCCTGCGGCGTGCGCCATCCTCGCGCCCCTCGACCTCCAGCCGGCCCCAGTCGAGGTCCAGCGTCAGGGTCTCGGGCTCCTTCTTGGTGAGCTTCAGCACCTTGTCGTAGCCCTTGGCGTCGGCCGGCGTGACGATCATGAAAGCCTCGCCCGAGCGGCCGGCGCGGCCGGTCCGCCCGATCCGGTGGACGTAGTCCTCAGCATGGTGGGGGACGTCGTAGTTGAACACCTGGCCCACGGCCGGGATGTCGAGTCCCCGCGCCGCCACGTCCGACGCCACCAAAATCGTCAGGCCGCCGTTCCGGAAGTTCTCCAGCGTCTTGGTGCGCTGGGACTGGTCCAGGTCGCCGTGGATCGGCGCGGCGTCGAAGCCGTGGCGGATCAGCGACTTGGCCACCACGTCGACTTCGGACTTGCGGTTGCAGAAGACGATGGCGTTCTTAACGTCGGCGCCGGAGATCAGGGCCCGGAGCGCATTGCGCTTGGCCTTGGGCTCCGCGGACGGGATCATGGCCACGTACTGGCTGATGTTCTCCGCCGTCGTCGCCGGGCGCGAGGCCTCGATCCGGGTGGGGTCCTTCAGGAACTGGGTGGTCAGCCGGGTGATCTCCGGCGGCATGGTGGCGGAGAAGAACAGGGTCTGGCGCTTGGGCGGCGTCAGCTTGAAGATGCGCTCGATGTCGGGGATGAAGCCCATGTCGAGCATGCGGTCGGCCTCGTCGACCACCATCATCTCCACCCCGATCAGCATGATCTTCTTGCGCTCGAACAGGTCGAGCAGGCGTCCGGGGGTGGCGATCAGCACGTCCACCCCGCGGTCGAGCTTCCTAAGCTGCTCGTCGAAGGAGACGCCGCCGATCAGCAGCGCCCAGGACAGCTTGGTGCCCTTGGCGTACTTCTCGAAGGAGGAGGCGACCTGGTCGGCCAGCTCGCGCGTGGGGGCCAGCACCAGGGCGCGGGGCATCTGGGCCTTGGAGCGGCCGCTCATCAGCCGCTCGATCATGGGGATGGTGAAGGCGGCGGTCTTGCCGGTGCCGGTCTGGGCGATGCCCAGCACGTCGCGGCCGGCCATGGCCACGGGGATGGCCTGTTCCTGGATGGGGGTGGGCGTGGTGTAGCCGGTGTCGATCACCGCCTGGAGGACTTCGGGTCGAAGTCCGAGCTGGGAGAAGTCGGTCATGTCTCGCGGGGCAAGCGACCGAGTCCGGCGGAGTCGCCTTCGAAGCCTATGGGCCCGATCCCGGTCTGTCTCGATCGACTTAGGCGAGAGCCATCGAAAGTCAAGGCTGGCTTCCGGCGGGGCAGCTCCGAGATCGATGCTATACAGCGCGTCCGGCGTCCGCTCACCCCGGCAAGCGCAAGATCAGTGGGCCAAGGCCGGACAAGCCCGGTCGGAGTTCCAACCGTCCGGAGACCACCGCCCACGGGTCGGAACGGCTTGCGTTCGCGCGCCGTGTGCCGGAAAACTAATCTGAGATTCACGTCGTGCGCAATGTCATCCTCTTTCACAGCCACCCAGATCGTAGCGGCAGCCTATCGAGCCGTGCTCCTGCGGGAGGCTGACAGCGGCGGCCTGCAAGACGCGGCCAGCCAGCTTGACGAGCACCTCAGCATTGATCAGTTCTTCTATGGACTGCTTAACTCACCAGAATTTAAATCAAGGCTCCCGCTCTTCTGTTCACATTATAGATTGAACGAGGAGCGTAAGGAAGACACCAGCCAGTCAAACCTGCTCGACGCGGTGAGTTCAGGCGGAAGCGCAGAGGTTATACACAACTTCATCATGAACCATTCAGCCTGGCGCGGCCTGGACGTCTTGGCGCAAGCCGGCGACCCTGTCGTTGTTCTAGGAGATCTGCAGGTCTATCGATGCTCGCTGGAAGCTGATCGCGTGGCTCTCACACACCGGGGCGTCTGGGTCCACGGCATCAAGGAGGGCGAGGAATTCACCGTCGTGGTCGACGCCGCTGCGACGCCCATACACGTGGACGTCCACACCTATGGATACTCAGGCAATCTGTTGGTGTTTGGGCCCGGATGCGCCATGAGAGGGGACTTCCGCTTCGGCGGCTCCGGCAACATGGCCTATTGCAGCGGTCGCGCCGGGCAAGATCAGGCCTACCGCGTGGCTCTTTACACCTCTTCGAGCGCCTTCGTGTTCGGCGCGGAGTCCACGTCGGTCGGGACGTACTTCCACATCGAAGGGCCTGACCGCTACATCATAGTAGGGCGTGATTGCATGCTTTCTGCGGAAACCTATGTCGCCGCCACCGATAACCACGCCATCTTGGACAAGGACACAGGTGAGGTGCTAAATCCGCCCGAAGACATCTTGATCGGTCCTCACGCCTGGATCGGCTTCGGCGCCACGGTCCTCAAAGGCGCAGATGTCGGCCAAGACGCCGTCATAGCTGCACGAGCGCTGCTGACGAAGTCCGCTCCGCCCGGCGCCCTTCTGGCCGGCTCGCCTGCAAGGGTCATCCGTGAGCGTGTGACGTGGGATCGCGCCTTCCCCTCCGTGCTCCAGATGCACAAGGCGGGTGAGCCCCAGCCCTAGGCTCCCTGGTGACGCCGCCATGGTGAAGAGCGACCGCGCCGCCGAACAAGAGAGCCGCACAATTCCTGTCCGCCTCCGTGTTGCATCACAAAGGAACGTCACTTGACCCTCAGCGGAATGGACACGGAGGATTTCGTCAGGCTGGTCTATACCAGCGTGCTGCGGCGCTCCCCGGAAGATGTAGGACTAGAAAGTGGCGTAGCCGCGCTACAGCAAGGGATGAGCCCAGCCGCCTACCTGCAATCGGTGGCGTCTTCAGACGAATTTGCGGGCAGCCGGTTGGTTCCTGGCCTGTCGTCGGCGCGGCCGGCCTATGATCCTGCAGCGGACGAGTTGTTCAACCAGGCTCGCACCGCGGACGTGAGCGAGGCTACCACCTCACTCTCGGCGTTTGACGCCATTGGATATGAACACTTCAATTCCGTCATTGACGCCGCGTATGCGACGTTCGAGGCGGAAATGCCGGGCTTCAGCGGCCAGGATTTCTATGTCGAGCAACATAGACTACGCTTCTTTGAACTCTCCAACATCGTAGCGAAGCTGATGGCGGAGGGGACAAGCGAGGACAAGACGATCCTTGATGTGGGCTGGAGCGTAAATACGCTCGCAGTTCAACGGCTGTTTCCGGGGGCGCAGGTATGGGCGCTGGATCGTCCTCAGATGCCCATGCCCGCCTCTCTCCAGGCTCACGCGATCCATCAGGACCTGACCGCGAAGGATCTGGATGACGTGGATTTCGGGCTTCGGGCCGACATAATCCTGTTCGCCGAGGTTCTGGAACACCTGCTCGTGAACCCCGTCAAGGTGATCTCATTCCTTGTAAGGCACCTAAGGCCGGGGGGGCGCCTGATCATCACGACGCCCAACTTCTTCCGTGCCGGCGCGGTCGACGCCATGGCGAGGAACGACAATCCACAGCCTATATTTCCGTACGAGAGTGGACCGGAAGACGCGCCGCACTTCCACGTCAGGGAATATTGCATGAGGGAGTTGATCGGCTACGCGAAGGCGGCGGCGGGAAGGCTGGAAGCCTTCTTCTTCTCCAGCTGCTGGGACGACGCCGCCATCCGCGACTCGCGGCCGCAACATGAATGGTCCAACATGGTGGTCGTCGTTCAACGCGTGTAGCGGGCCCGACCCTCCGGGCGGCCTGCTCACCGGCCGATCGCCTTCGCCAGCGCCTGGGCCGCCTGTTGCGGAGTGAGCTTGTCGGCGTCGCGGTCGACCGTAAGGTTGGCGGCGCGCATGGCCTGGACCGGCACCCTGTTTACCAGGGGCAGCAACGCGCCCCGCAGTCGCGCGTCGGCGCTGCTGTGGGGAGACAGGAGGATGACCGCATCGTAGCTCGGGGCTGCGCCCATGGGGTCCGACAAGGCGACCAGATGGTCGGCGGCGATGCGGCCGTCCGAAGAGAAGGCGGAGATGACGTCCGCCTCGCCGCCCTCCAGCGCACGATACATGAAGGTGGGCTGGTAGCGCGTCTGCGCCCTAAAGCTCAGGCCGTAGGTGCCTACCAAGGCGCGCCACTCGGGGCGGGACAGGAACTCCAGGTCGGAGCCGAGCTTCAGTGCAGGCGCCCGCGGCGCCAGGTCGGAGAGGCTGACGATGTGCAGGGCGTTCGCGCGGTCCCGCTTCATCGCCAGCACATAGGCGTTCTCAAAGCCCAGCGGCCCCAGCAGGGTGACGCCGTAGCGGGCCTTCAGCTCAGCGGTCAGGCGGCGGAGCAATTCGGGCCGGGGCGGCGTGTCGGCGTGGTGCAGCACGTTGGTCCACAGCGTGCCGGAGTAGTCGACATAGGCGTCCAGGTCATTGGCCGCGAGCGCGCGGAAGGCGATCACCGAGCCGAGGTCGGAGCGCTGGACCACGCGGGCGCCCGTCGCCTTCAGCCGGTCGCTCATCAGGTCGGCCAGGATGTACTGCTCGGAGAAGTTCTTGGCGCCGATGACGTAGGGCTTCGGCCCACCGGCGCCTGCCGCCAGCGGCGCCAGAGCCAGGACGGTCCCGGCCAGCAGGCCTGCGCCGCCAAGCGCCAGACGCAGGCGCGAGCGACGGGCCAGACCGGTCTCCACCAGGGCCAGCAGGCCGTCGGTGATCAGGGCCAGGGCGGCGGAGGCGCCGCAGCCGAACAGCACCAGCACCCAGTTCTCGGTCTGCAGGCCTGAGAAGATGTAGTCGCCGAGGCTGGTCCAGCCGACCGCGGTCGAAAGCGTCGCCGCCCCGATCACCCAGACCGCAGCGGTACGCACGCCCGCCATCACGACTGGGGCCGCAAGCGGCGCCTCCACCTGGATCAGGCGCTGGCGGGGCGTCATGCCCACCGCCCTCGCCGCCTCCACCACCGCCGGGTCGAGCCCCGTGAGCCCCGCCACCCCGTTCCGAAGGATCGGCAGCAGGGCGTAGAGGCTGAGCGCCAGCAGGGACGGCAGGAAGCCCAGAGCCGCGAAACCATGGCCGCTCATCGCCCGGGCGGCGGCGGACAGCGCAAGCAGCAGCGGATAGAACAGGGCCAGCAGCGCCAGGCTCGGGATGGTCTGCACCAGGCTGGCGAAGCCCAGCGCCGGCAGACGCACCGCTGGAATGCGGGCGGAGGCGAGGGCCAGCGGCAGGCCGACGAGCAGGCCCAGCACCAGCGCCGCCGCGCTGAGCGCCACATGGCCGGCGAGATAGGCCGGCAGCAGCGCGAAGGCGGCGCGGACCTGCTCAGACATTTAGGACGCCCAGCCCAAGCCGCTCGGCCACGCGCTCGGCCTGGCGCCTCGGGCTGGCCATCAGCTCGCGCACGTAGGGGGGCGCGTCCCCGCCCATCAGCTCACGGGCCGAGCCCTGGGCCAGCACGCGGCCCGTTTGCATGACCGCCATACGGTCGGCGAGCAGCACGGCCTCCAGCACGTCGTGGGTGATCATCACCGTGGTCAGGGCGAGTTCGTCGTGCAGGGCGCGGTAGTCGCTCGCCAACGCCTCGCGGGTCACCGGATCGAGGGCGCCGAAGGCCTCGTCCAGCAGCACGATACGGGGCTCCGCGGCAAGCGCCCGGGCGATCCCCACCCGCTGGCGCTGGCCGCCGGACAGGGCGTCGGGCCGCCGCTGCGCATAGGCCTGCGGCAGGCGCACGAGGTCGAGCAGGCGCCCCACCCGCCTCTCAATCCGCTCCGCCGGCCAGCCGAGCAGGCGGGGCGTGACGCCGATGTTCTCCGCCACGCTGAGGTGCGGGAACAGGCCGATGGCCTGGAATACGTAGCCGATACGCCGGCGCAGGGCGTGCGGCGGCCCCTGCCCCACCGCCTCGCCGCCGACCAGGACCTCGCCGCGGTCCGGCTCCACCAGCCGGTTCAGCATCTTGACCAGGGTGCTCTTGCCGGAACCGGACTCGCCCACGATGGCCAGGAAGCCGCCGTCCGCGGCCTCGAGCGTGACCTCGTCCACCGCCTGGGTGGCTCCCCCGTCAAAGGACTTGCTGACCCCACGCCAGGCGATCATGCCGGCGAAGCTGTTTGGCCATAGGCTTGGAACTGCTGGAACACCTCGACCATCTGGGCCTCGCTCAGCACGTTCGGGCCGCCGATCGCGAGCGCGCCCCAGTAAACCGCGGCCTGCTCCTCCACCTCCTCGGCGATGGCGAGCGCACGCTCCAGGTCGGTGGAGGCGACGATCAGGCCGTGATTGGCCATCAGGCAGGCCTGACCGCCGTCAAGCGCCTGCACGACTCCCCGCGCCAGGGCGTCGGTGCCGAAGGTGGCGTAGGGCGCGAGCGGAATGGACGCCTTGCCGCCCACGGCCACCATGTAGTGCATCGGCGGGATGGGGCGGCCGACGCAGGCCAGGATGGTGGCGTGGCGGGCATGGCAGTGGACCACTGCGCACACGTCGGGCCGGCGGGTATAGAGGCCGTGGTGCATGCGCCACTCGCTTGAAGGCTTCAGGGCGCCCGGCGCGGCGCGGCCCTCGCCGTCCATCTCGACCATGGCCTCGGGCGTCAGGCGGTCGGGCGTCACGCCGCTGGGGGTGACCAGCATGCCGAGGCCAAGGCGCGCGGAGACGTTGCCGGACGTGCCGCGGTTCAGCCCTCGCTCCGCCATGGTGCGCATGACGTAGACAAGCTGTTCGCGAAGGTCGGCCTCGTCGGTCATGCGGGAGACAGCCGCCGGTAGTCCGTCGGACGGCCGCCGTCGCTTCCCACGACACGCTCCACCGCTGCGGCCAGGGGCTCGGCGGTCACCGCCATGTGGAAGGCGTTGGCGTGGATCAGGGTCTCCGCGTCCAGCATCATGCCCACATGCCCGCGCCAGAACACCAGGTCGCCGCGGACCAGCGCTTCGCGATCGACCGCCCGGCCGAGCAAGGCCTGCTGGTCGCTGTCGCGGGGCGCGGCCTGGCCGCAGGCATAGAAGGCCTGCTGCACCAGGCCCGAACAGTCCAGCCCCACCGAGTCCCGACCGCCCCAGAGGTACGGCGCGCCGAGATAGGCCAGGGCCACGGCCGCCGGGTCATGCGCCCAGTCGCCCAGCCGGCGCAGGTGGCGCTCGGGCGCATAGCCTGAGCCGTCGAGCCGAGCGAGGCGGCCGTCGCTCGCCTCGACCCGCACCAGGGCGTTCATGGACAGGCATGCCACGGGGTCGGCCTTGATGGACGCCTCGCCGAAGGCGTAGGTGCGCAGCGCGCTTACCCAGTGGGTCGGCGGCGGCCCGGCGGGCGCGAGCGTCTCCAGCCGCACCCAGCCCACATAGCCGTCGCGAAGCGCCTGGCCGAACGCCCAGCCGCCCTGGCGCTCCAGCATGTCGAAGCGTTCGCCAAAGATCAGCTGGTCCAGTTGCTCGGCCGTGCGCGAGGGCTCCCGCCGGATCGCGCAGACGGCGAAGGCGGCCTGCATCGGCTCGGGCGTCAGATACCGTGTCGCCTCCTGCACGCCCTCCAGCGCCAGGGCGGCGACGCCGCCCCGGGCCAGGGTCACGCGGGGGTCGAGCGGGTTCACGTCACTCCTTTTACGCCTGGGCCGGGTAGCGCCGGGTAGCGCCGGCGCAGCAATTGGAAGAGGGCGCGGATGGCCTGGGCCTCTCCGCCCACCGGCCAGCCCGGACGCTTGCGCGGGTTCCAGGCGAACACGTCCAGGTGCACCCAGGCGCCGACGGTCGGCGCGAACCGCTTCAGGAACAGGGCGGCGGTGATGGAGCCCGCCTGCGCCCAGGCGTCGGGGTCGTTCTTCAGGTCGGCCACGTCGCTATCGAGCGCTGAGTCGTAGGCGGCCCAGAGCGGCATGCGCCAGAGCGGATCGGACACCGCACGCGCCGCAGCCTCGATCTCGGCCGCCAGAGCGTCGTCGTCTGTGTAGAAGGGCGGCAGCTCGGGCCCCAGCGCCACCCGCGCCGCGCCGGTCAGGGTCGCGAGGTCGATCGTCAGGTCCGGGGCGAGCTCACCCGCCCGGGTCAGGGCGTCGGCCAGGATCAGCCGACCCTCCGCATCGGTGTTGCCGACCTCGATGCTCAGGCCCCGGCGCGAGGCCAGCACGTCGCCCGGCCGCATGGCATCGGCGCTGATGGCGTTCTCCACCACCGGCAGCAGCACGGTGAGCCGCACCGGCAGGTCATCTCCCATCACCATGCGCGCAAGGGCCAGGGCATGAGCGGCGCCGCCCATGTCCTTCTTCATGTTGCGCATGCCGGACGAGGGCTTGATGTCCAGGCCGCCGGTGTCGAACACCACGCCCTTGCCGACGAGCACCACGTGGGGCGCGGCCTCCCCAGCGTCCGGGCCGGTCCAGACCATCTCGATCAGGCGAGGCGCGCGGGCCAGGGTCGCGGCGCGGCCCACGGCGTGTATGGCGGGATAGTTCTGCTCCAGCAGGTCTTCGCCCGTGACGACCTGGAGGGTGGCCCGATGAGCCTGGGCGATCTCGCGGGCTATGGCCTCGATCTGCAGCGGGCCCATGTCGTTGGCCGGCGTGTTGACCATGTCGCGGGCCAGGGCGCAGGCGTGCGCGATGCGAAGGGCCGCGGCCAGGTCCACGCCGGGTGGCGCGACCAGGCGCGGCCTGGGGTGGTCATGCTCGCCCTTGTAGCGGTCGAAGCGGTAGCCGCCCAGCGCCCAGGCGGTCGCCGCCTCGGTCGTCAGCTGCGCCTCCACCACCGCATAGTCGCCGGCCGGCAGGCGTGCGGCCAGAGCGCGCCAAAGGTCCGGCGCTTTGCCCGCCACCACGTCACGCACCACCCCGCCCGCGGCCACCAGCACGAGCACTTGGCCGGGCTTGCCGGTGAAGCGCTGGCCAGCGGCCTGCGCCTGGGCCGAAGCGCCGAGGCCTACCAGCAGGGCTGGCGCGCCGGCCTCGTCCACCAGATGGATGCGGGTGGGATCGTCCGCTTCGACGATGAGGGTCTCGTGGGCGGCGGTCACGTCGGGCGTGGCTCCTGCAGGCGGGGGCCGGATGGGACGGGCATGCTTAACGCTTCCTTGAGAGCGGGTCGCCGAAACTGTGACGGACGTTTCGCCGCCCAAGGTCTCGAAGATGTGTCGCAACCCGAAGCCGACCGCAACCGTCCTCGCCGCCCTCCTGGTCGCATGCGCGCTGGCCGGACCGGCTGCGGCCTGGCCGTTCGGTCCATCCAAGCCCGCCGCGGGAGCGCCCCCGAAGGCCGATCCCGCAGCGGCAGCCGCCGAGCCAAAGAAGGCCAACGCCCAGGAACGCGCCGCAGCCGACCGGCTGGACTCGCTGGCCCGTTCCGCCTTCTGGGCGCGCGAGGCCGGGATCGATCCCACCGACGCCACGGCCGGCGTGGAACTCGCTGCAGCCCTGCGCGCCCTCGGACGTTACCCTGAGGCGAGCGACGCCGTCTCCAAGGTGCTGGTGCTCTATCCGGACGACGTGGAGGCGCTGCTGGAAAGCGCCCGGACCTCCGTTGCGGCGAGCAAGGGCTTCTACGCCCTGGAGCCGCTGCGGCGCGCCGAGAAGGTCGCGCCCCGCGACTGGCGCGTCTATTCCCTCATGGCCGTGGCCCACGACCAGAACCAGCAGCCCGATGAGGCGCGTGCAGCCTATGGCCAAGCCCTGGCCCTGTCGCCAGACAACCCGGCCGTGCTCTCGAATCTCGGCCTATGGTACGCCACCCACGGCCAGGCGGCCCAGGGCGAGAGCTATCTGAGGCGCGCCGCAGCCCAACCCGCCGCCTCGGCGCAGGAGCGGCAGAACCTGGCGCTGGTGCTGGGCATGGAAGGCAAGCTGGCCGACGCGGAGAGCCTGATGCGCGAGGACCTCCCGCCCGACGTCGCGGCAGGCAACATGGCCTACCTGCAGGCGGCGACCAAGGTCCGCTGAGAGCGCGCGATCGGGTCCGGTGAAGAGTGTCCTACCGCTTACGTTCGGCCTGGCGACAACGCTGAGCCGGACATGCCTCAGGACGCAGGCCGCAGCTGCGAGGCCGCCCGGGCCAGCTCGGTGACGCGGCTCCAGTTCCTCGCCGCCAACGCATCCTTTGGCGTGACCCAGGCGCCACCTACGCAGAGCACCGTCCCCAGCCCCAGATAGCCCCCGGCATTGGCGGGGTTGATCCCGCCGGTGGGGCAGAAGGCTATGTCGGCGAAGGGGCCGGCGAAGGCGGAGAGTGCGGCCGCCCCGCCGGATGTCTCGGCGGGGAAGAACTTGAAGCGGTCGAGCCCGAGGTCGAGGCCGCGCATGATATCGCTTGCGCTGGTCACGCCCGCCAGCAGCGGAACGCCCGCCGCTTCAGCGGCGCACGCAACGCCCTCGGTGAGCCCCGGGCTGACGATGAAGCGGGCGCCGGCGTCCACCGCGCGCTTCAGCTGCTCAGCGTTCAGCACCGTGCCCGC
>NZ_CAHJWH010000114.1 GCF_903642205.1 Caulobacter sp. S45
TGGCGAGCCGGAGGAGGGTGTCGGGAGTCATGCGAGCCTCGGCTCGGGCCGAGCGAGGACGCCGCGGCGCGCGGCGCTTAAGCCGCTGTCAATCTAAGCCGCCACTTGCCGCCGCGCCGGCGCGATGGTCTCGCCCCACCCACGCGCCCAGAACCGCATCAAGCCCGGCGAGACGAACGCGGTGGCCGCCGTGCGCGCGGGCCTGCGCCGCCACGGCGCCGCGGTGGTGGAGCTGGCGCTCCGCTGCGTCACCTGCACCACCAACAACAAGGCCGGCGCGCTCTCCTCGGTGGTGGTGGAGGCGTTGTGCGCCCTGATCGCCGCCCATCCGGAGTGGGAGGCGGCGCCTGACCGGCTGCTCGGCGCCTTCAACGCGGTCATCATCCTGCGCGAGGCCGACAAGGCCCGCTTCCAGGAACGGCCGCCTGGGGTGACGCCCTGGGAGGTCCTGCGCGATCGCCTAGCCGCGGCGGTCTCCAAGCAGCTCGCAACCCCCTCCACAGCCGCAGCAAAGGCCGCCTGATGCAGACCCAACAAGCGCCGGGCAGCGGCTACGCCGGCCGCCACGTGCGCGACCCCAGCGACGGCTCCGTCCAGCAAGCCCCGCCTGACGAATCGTTCACCGTGGAGGCCGACGTCCTCACCTCCGCGGCCCAGGGCCGCCTGAAGAGCTTCATCGAGCGTATCGAGCGCCTCGAGGAGGACAAGGCCGCCGTCATGGCCGACCTCAAGGAGGTCTACGCCGAGGCGAAGAGCGAGGGCTTCGACACCAAGATCCTGCGCAAGGTCATCCGCCTGATCAAGCAGGACAAGGCCAAGCGCCAGGAGGAAGAGGCACTGATCGACCTCTACCTGTCGGCCATCGGAGAGCTCGCGTGAGCGCCTTCGAGGATCTCGACGAGCCCGTCGCGGAGCATGAGTACGGCTTCCACGGTGACGGGCGGCCAACCCTGGCCTCGCTCTCGCACGCAATCCAGGTCTGGATGCTCAGCCAGGAACGCGAGGACGTCACCGTCGGCGAAGCCGCGTTGGCCTTCCATCTGTCGCCCGAGAGGATCGCCGAGGCCGTCGAGTGGCACTACTGGATGTTCCTTGCCGGAGCCGGTGAGCTCCACACTCGCCTGATCGAGCAGGACGGCGAGTGATGGGCGCTGAAACCCTCGCCCTGCACCAGGCCGCCAAGCCCTCCGCCACGCGCCTGCGCATGGTCATGAGCGGCCTGGCCGATCCGAAGCTCCTTGTCGGCGACGCGGTCCTGCAGATCTACGGTCCAGGCGGCTCGGCCAAGTTCGGCCGGGACATCTACTACGTCCTGCGCGCCTTCGACGCCATCGCTGCCCCGGAGCCTGCCTGATGGGCCGCTCCCACATCCTCGATCTGTTCACACAGACGCTGTTCGATGCCTGGGCCGAGCACACCCTGCAGAGCGTCCGGTGGGCGCGCGCCAAGACGGTCACCCAGGAGCGCTGGCTCGAGTGCGTCGCGTCCGCCGTCAAGCGGGCCCAGGCCGGCCGGTTCGGCGCCGGCGGAGAGCTGCGGGCCGGCGCGCCCGATCCGGCGCAGGCGCTCGCGCTCGAGGTCTCGTCGATGGTGGACGCCGCACGTTCGCGCGCCACCACCCGGGCCGGTGTCAGGCGCGCCCGGAAGGCCAGCGGCGAGGCGCTGTACACGTTCTGGGTCCCGGCCGTAAAATACGCCCTGGCGATCGTCCAGGACTGGACGTCCACCCAGCTCCCCGGGCAGCTGCAGGCCGCACGCGACGCGCTCGCTTCCCCGCAGCTGCTCCTGCCGCCACCCGCAGCCGACCGCCCGTTGAGCTTGGACGAGGCGCCCTACTAATGCGCGCCCTCCGCCTCCCCCGCCTGCTGCGCCTGCTCACGCCCACGGGCTGGGCCGTCGCCGCGTGCCTGGCCGCTTGCGTGGCCTGTCTCCTCTTCCTCGCCTCCATGGGATCGCCAAATGGCTGAGCTCTCTCCTCCCCGCCGCAGCCTCGCCGCGCGCCAGCACACCTCGGCCCCGGTAAGCGTGCCGGACGATCTCGCCGACCGGATCATGCTGGCGATCGCCGTCGCCTGCGTGACCTTCACCCCTGACCAGAAGGCCCAGATCCTGGCGCTCCGCGAGGAGCGCGGGTGGTCGGCCGGGCGCATCGCCGTGTCGCTCGGCGTGCAGCTGAGCGCGGTGGAGTACCAGCTGCTGGTGACCGGCGCGGAGAAGCACGGCCAGCCGCCGGAGACGGTCCCGGCAACCCCGGTGCGGCGCAGGGTCAGCTTCCGCAACGGCCAGCCGGTGATCGGCTTCAACCAGGCCGACGACGAGCTGCTCTGCAAGCTGGAGGCCGAGGGCGCCTCGCCGGGCCAGATCGCCAGGCGCATGTCGCCGCCGCGCCGGCCCCACACCATCCGCGTGCGCCAAGCCACCCTGGCGCGTCGCGCCGCGCGCCTCGAGGCCGGCGCCCAGCTGGCGGGAGAGGGCTGATGCGCTCGTGTGACATGGCGGGTGCCGATCTGGTCATCATCCCGGACCCGCCGACGCAGTTGACCCTGGAGCACGTCTTCGAGCTGCAGCGCGATCACCGTCGCAGGCCGCTCTGGCTGATGCATGGCGAAGCCGTGCGCGCGCTCGGCGACGATCCGGACGCGCTGGTCGCCGCCCTGCTGCGGCTCGCGAACGAGGCCCTGCTCATCCACCAGCTCGCCGAGCAGGAGCCGCATCGGCCCGTCGCCGAGCTGCTGAACCAAGTTGTCCACCAGCTGAAAGGAAGCTGAACATGGCTGATCGAGCGGACCAGAACGGACCAGACCCCATCGACGTGGCCGTGGGGCTGCGCATCCGCACCCTGCGCAAGAGCAAGCACATCAGCCAGGAGGCGCTCGGCCGAGCCCTCGGCATCACCTTCCAGCAGATTCAGAAGTACGAGCGCGGGACCAACCGCGTCTCGGCCTCGATGCTGGTGAAGTCGGCCCGGGCGCTGGGCGTCGGCGCGGCCGCCCTGCTGCCGGACGAGGGCGACCCCACCCCGCAGGCGCCGGCGATCCTGGCGCTCCTGAACCTCCCCGGCATCGAGGAGCTGGTGCAGATCTATGCTCGCCTCGCGCCGCGCTTCCGCCGCGCCGTGCTGGTCGGTGCGCGAAGCCTGGTGCACGCCATCCACGGCGGCTCCGCAGTGCAGGACGACGAAGAGGCCGAGGTCGAGCGCCTGGCCGAGTTCCAGCGCAACAGTTTCGCCGAGCCGCGGGCGCACTGATCGTGTCGGGCGCTCTCGCACTCCCACTGTTCGCCCTGGCCCTGAGGCCTGGCGTCATCAGGCCATTCGCCACGCTGCGCGAACTGGCGGTGGCGCTGGTGAGCTCGGCCACGCCCGGGGCGGCGATCGTCCCCTCGCGCCACCAGCTCTCCGTCGCGCCCTGCGGTGCGACGGAGGTCCTGGCGGTCTACGGCAACGGAGATCGCTCTCGCTTCCTCGGGTACGCTTGTGGCCTCGGCCATGACGCGGAGCCGCTGAACCGCGCCATCGAGCAGGTCAAGGCCGAGCGACCGCTTGAGGCGGCGCTGTGAACGCCACCGTTCGCCTTGTGGATCGGATGCTGGTCGATGCGCTCGAAGCCGAGGTCGAATGGCTGCGCACCGACAATGGACGGCTCGCGCTCTCCCGCCGGCGCTGGCGGCGGTTCGCCTGGGCGCTGATCACCGTGTGGGGCGCGCTCGTGGCGCTGTCCTTCATCGCCTCGCCGGCGGCCGACCCCTGCCTGCGCGGAAGGCCGCTGCCGGCCTACCCGCACCCCATCCACCAGGGCGTGCGCGGCGCACCCTGGCCGGCCCACGTCTAGCCGCAAACCCCAGGAGCCAACCTTGAACCTCGTATCCCTGCTCTCCACGGCCTCGCTGGTGGCCACCGACGCGGAGACCATCATCCCCGCCGTCGAATTCTTCGTGAAGGAAGCTGAGACCGCCGGCGGCGCCGGCGCCACCACAACGGGCGCCCAGAAGCTGGCGGCCGTGAAGGCCGCGCTGCAGGCCTACATCACGACCAACTTCCCCAGGCTGGTCGACACCTTCGACGCGATCTGGACGTCCATGACCGGCGTCATCAACGGCCTGGTCGCCCTCTACAATTCGCTGGGCGTGTTCACCCACGCCGTTGCCGCCGGCTGACCCTTGGGCTGCCGGCTCCGGTCGGCGGCCTCCTTTCAAACAGGAGCGAGACATGGCTGCACCCGCGACGCTCAGAGGAAGACCTCACCCGCCGCGTCATCGACCTGGCCGACGAGGCGGACTGCTCAGCGGTGGTGGTCCTGGTCGATCCTGACGATGGAGCTCGCGTCAGGTACGCCGCCCACGACGGGAACGCGCTCCTGAACGCCGCCATCGCCGTGCTCTGCGCAGCGCAAGCCCGGGCCATCGCACACGCGGCAACCTGCGCTGGCTGCGCCGCCAAGGCCAAGGCGATCGGCGACGCGCTCGATATGCTCGGCATCCCTGCCGACCGCCGGGGCGGCGGGGGTCAGGGCGCGCGGCCACAGGCGGTGCACTGATGCCCGCCGATGGCTCAACGCACCTCGCCCACACCGTTCAGGCCGACGTGCTCCTCGAGCTCGGCTCGGCGCGGCATGGCCCGCTGCTCTGCGACCTGGACCGCCTGCTCGCCGGCCGCTGCCTCGTCCAGGGCAGCTCGGGCGCCGGCAAGAGCCAGACGATCCGCCGCCTGGTCGAGGAGGCATTCGAGTTCGTCACGGTGATGATCGTCGATCCGGAGGGCGAGTTCGCCGACCTGGCCCGCCACATCGGCGCCACCACGATCGTTGCGGCCGACATCGCCGGCGACGGCCTCACGGCCGCAGCCGCCCGCGGCCGCCGGCACCGCCTCCCCCTCCACATCGACCTGAGCGACCTCGCTCCGGACGAACGCATCACCAAGGCGGCCGCGTTCTTCTCCGGCCTGCTCAGCTGCCCGCGCGAGGACTGGGCCCACACGGTCCTGGTCGCCATCGATGAGGCGCACCTTCTCGCTCCCCACCTCGCCGCCAGCGCCCGCGACGCGGAGATCCGCCGCCTCGGCGTTTCGACCCTAACCGAGCTGTGCTCGCGGGGGCGTAAGCGGGGCATAGGCTCCGTCGTCGCGACCCAGCGCTTGGCCAAGCTGGCCACTTCGGTCGTCTCCGAGCTTCACAACGTCCTGATCGGGCTGAACGTGTTCGACCGCGACGTCGCCCGGGCGGCCGACCTGCTCGGCATCTCCGGAGACGAGGCGCACAAGCTCCGCCAGCTCACCGCCGGCGAGTTCTTTGCCTTCGGGCCCGCGCTGAGCCGGACGCCGCAGCTCTGCCGTATCCAGCTGCCGATCACCTTCCATGCCGGCGCGACGCCCGAGCTGGTGGGCCCTGCGGACCACGACGCGGCCGCGGCCGCGCAGCTTCTGGACTTGTCCTCGCTCCCGGAGAGCACAGCGCCGACAGCCATGCTCGCACGAGGCGGCGTGCGCGGTCTCGACAGCTTCCTCCTGGAGCCCGCTGCGCCGGCGGCCGTGCGCATCGTCGAGGCGCTGCGTCGGATCGCGCCGAACGCGACCACGGCCTCCGAACTGGCGGGCCACCTCGGGCTGGACGGAGTCGGCGTCGACCAGGCGCTCGACCTGCTCGGCGCCCTGGGCGCGGTGGACACCGTGCCGAAGGGCGAGCAGCGCATTGCGCGCCTCTCGGCCCGGCTGCGCCTCAGGTGCTCCGAGACGCCCGTCGTAGGGCTCGCGTGATGTCGGCCGCCATCCAGGACCTCGGCGCCGACGTGGTGGAGCTGGCGCCCTACGTGCCGCCGCCGAGCGCGATCCCGCTGCGCGAGGTCGCCTTCAGGGTCAACGCGTGGACGCCGGCCGACATCGACATGCTTCAAGCCCTCGTTCGCGGCGATGATCTTCTCCGGCGAGAAGCGCCAGACGATCCGCCTGCCCCGCAAGCGCCACGCGCGCGCCGGCGAGCGGCTGCAGCTCTTCCAGGGCATGCGCACCCGCAGCTGCCTTCGCCTGGGCGTCGCCACCTGCCTGGAGGTGCGCGACGTGCTCCTCGACTTCCGTGAAGACCGGGTGGTGCTGGACGATGCCGTGGAGCTGACCACCTACGGAGAGTTGAACGCTTTCGCTAAGCGCGACGGTTTCGCAGGTCTGCCTGCCGGACCCGCGCCCTGGGACATCATGCGAAAGTGGTGGGCCATGACGCATGACGACCCGGAGCACTTCCGGGGCGTGCTCATCGGTTGGGGCGAGACCTTCGAGAGGGCGGCATGAGCGAGCTCGCCCCCACCCGCCCAGTCCTCCGCTACCTCGGCAGCAAATGGCGGCTCGCGCCCAAGATCATCCCGTGGCTCCCGCCGCACGAGATCTACGTCGAGCCCTTCGGCGGCGCGGCGGCGGTGCTCGCCTCCAAGCCGCGCGTCCGCCAGGAGGTCTGGAACGATCTGGACGGCGAGGTGGTGAACCTCTTCCAGGTTCTCCGCAGCGGCTCGGCCGCGGCGCTGATGCGTGCTGTGGAGCTGACGCCCTATGCCCGGGCGGAGCACAAGCTGGCCTACGAGCGCGTCGACGACCCAATCGAGCGCGCGCGGCGCCTGCTGGTCCGTTCCCACATGGGTCACGGGACGAACGGCACGCAGATCGAGCTGCGAAACGGCTTCCGGATCGACGGGTACGCCGGCCGGACAAATGTCGGTGACGAGTGGGGCGCCTTCGCTGGTCAACTCGAGCTCTGGATCTCTCGCATGCGCGGCGTCCTCCTGGAGCAGCGCCCCGCAACCGAGCTGATCGACCGCTACGACTCGCCCGGCGTGCTCCTGTACGTCGATCCGCCATACCTGCCGGAGACGCGCAGCACGTCAGTCCGCTGGATGACGGGCAAGTGCGCCTACGCGCACGAGATGACGATCGGCGAGCACGAGCAGCTGCTCGACCAGCTGAACGCCTCCAGCGCCATGGTGGTGCTGAGCAGCTACCCGTCGCCGGCGTACGACGCCGCGCTGCGCCACTGGCGGCGCCTGGAGCTTGCGGCGCGAGCGCACCGCAACAGCCCGCGCACCGAGCTCCTTTGGATCAACCAGGCCGCGGCCGCAGCTCATGGGCTGTTCGCGGCATGAGCGAGATCGAAGATACCCCCCCGAACGTCACCAAGCTGCCGGTGCAGTTCAAGACGCCGATGCCTGCGGATCGAACGCTACTGTCGCCGTTTGAAGTTCAGAGGGGCGGCGGATGCAGCCACTATCTAACCGGTTACATAGTCGACCCCACGCTTGCTGAGGTCGAGTGCGGCGGCTGCGGCGCCAAGCTCAACCCGATGTGGGTGCTGACACGCTTGGCCACGGAAGATCGGCGCATGGCCGAGGCTCAGGCGCGCTACCAGGACGAACAGCGGCGGCTCAGGGAGCGCAGCCGGACAAAGTGCCGGAGCTGCGGCGCCATGACGCCAATCAGCCGCGCATGACCCGCCCATCTGCCTTGCCCGAGGAGCGCTACGCCGTTGGTGATGGGCTGGCGAGCCATCCTGTCCCACCCGCCGGCCAATTCGGCTGCATCTACGCGGACCCACCCTGGGCCATGGCAATGCGCTCGCCAAAAGGCGAAGGCCGCTCCGCCGTCCGCCACTACGCCACGATGAGCCTCGCCGAGATCAAGGCGCTCCCGCTGGCGTTCACCGGCGCGGCCGACTGCATGCTGCTGATGTGGGTGATCGACCCCATGCTCCCGCAGGCCATGGAGGTCATCTCGGCCTGGGGCTTCACGTTCAAGACGGTCGGCTTCTACTGGGAGAAGCTGAACGCCGACGGCTCGCCGGTGATGAGCACCGGCTACTGGACCCGCGCCAACCCAGAGCAGTGCTGGCTGGCGACGCGCGGATCCCCGAAGCGACTGGCGCGCGACGTCCGCCGGCTGATCCGTGAGCCCCGGCGCGAGCACAGCCGCAAGCCGGAGCGGGTCTATGGCGACATCGAGCGCCTGGTGAGCGGCCCCTACCTGGAGCTGTTCGCGCGCGAGCGGCGCCCGGGCTGGACGTCGTGGGGCGACCAGCTGGACCGGTTTGAGGTGGCGGCATGACCGCCGACCCCTTCCTCATCACCGGCCCGGCGCTCATCAGCTGCAGCGGCGGCCGGACCTCCGCCTACATGCTCTGGCGCATCCTCCAGGCGCACGGGGGCACGCTCCCCGGCGACGTGGTGGTCGCCTTCGCCAACACTGGGAAGGAGCGCGAGGAGACGCTGCGCTTCGTCCACGAGTGCGGGACGCGCTGGGGCGTGCGGGTGCGGTGGGTGGAGTGGCGTCCGCAGCACGCCATGGACGGCGACCTGCTTGCGGCGGACCCGGCCGGCTTTGAGGAGGTCGGCTACAACTCGGCTTCTCGAGCCGGCGAGCCGTTCGAGGACATGGTGCGTCGGAAGCAAATGCTTCCGAACGTCACCATGCGGTTCTGCACCACCAAGCTGAAGGTGGACACGATGCGGCGGCTGATGCTGTCACTCGGGCACCAGCACTGGCTCAACCCGGTCGGCCTCCGCTATGACGAGGGCCACCGCGTCCTGAAGCAGCTCGCTCGCAACGACGCCGGCAAGCAGCGTTACAAGGCCGTCATGCCGCTGGCCACCGGCCGGGTGACCAAGCCGGACGTGATGCGGTTCTGGCTCGGGCCTTCCGGTCGGTTCCCCTCGTCTACTCTGCCGCAGGGCTTCGACCTCGGTCTGCGCGATCACGAGGGCAACTGCGACCTCTGCTTCCTGAAGGGGCGCGGCGCACTGGCCCGGCTGATAGCGGACGGCGCCGATGCTGGCTGGTGGGTCCGCATGGAAGCGGAGACCGAGGCGCGAGGCAAGATGCGCGACCGGCGCATGATGCGGTTCTCCAAGGACCGTAGTTACGCCGAGCTGGTCCGCGACGCCGCCCAGCCGCTCCTCATCACCGACGACATGGTGGACGAGCACGACGCCGAGTGCGGCCTGTGGTGTGGGAGCTTGGCCGCATGACGCGTGCCGAGCTGCCGGATTGGCCCGCCATGATGCCGATCGAGCTGGCGCACCAGTACGTCGGCCTCGGCCGCGACCTTTTCCTGGGCTTGACCGCCCGCTACCAGGTGCGCCCGGTCGACGTCGGCGCGCGTCGCTCGGTATGGAAGCGTAAGGAGCTCGACGAACTGATCGAGCGCCTGCCCCACATTGACTCGGACCTGCCAGGCGCCGCCTCATCGCCGCAGCCGGAGGCCCCCGAAGATATGGCGGCCGCTGCCCTCGAACGCTTCCGGTCGAAGCGAGGGCGTCGATCCGCGTGAGCGAGCCGGTGAAGCACGTCCAGCGCGTCCTCACGCCCGAAGGCGCGGAGTACCTCTACCTGCGCAAGAAGGGCCTGCCGCGGATCAAGCTCCGCAGCCCCTGGCCAGCCGAAGGCCAGGAGGCCGGCTCGGCGCTCGAGCGTGAGGTCCAGGGCCTTATTCGCCAGCTGGCGGGCGCCGCAGTCCGCCCCGATTCGCTGCGCGCCTACCTGCGCGCCTACGAGCTTGAGGACGCTGGCTTCAGGTCGCTCGAGGACAGCACCAAGGGCGAGTACCGCCGCTACCTCGGCGAGTTCGACGAGCACTTCGGCGTCGTCCCGGTGAGCGCCTTCTCGCCCGCCTACTGCAAGCAGCTCCGGGACACCTGGGCCGAGCAGGGCCACCGCGCAGCCAACCTGCGGCGGCAGGTCCTCAAGAACGTCCTGCAGCTCGCCCTGATCGACGGCCGGCTGCCGACGAACCCCTGGGCCGACGTCGGCGAGATCGCCCGCCCCCGTCACCTCGCGGACCCACACATCATCTGGCCGGCCGAGGTCCTGGAGAGCGTCATCAAGGCCGCGATCGGCGGGCGCAAATTCGGGATCGCCCGGGCGCTCGCCCTGGCTCGCTACACCGGCGCAAGGCGCGGCGACCTGGTGCGAATCAGCAGCGCCGCGCGCGCCGGCGGCCGTGTGCGGTTCACATCGGGCAAGCGGCGGGTGGCGGTGAATATCCCGGAGGATCCGGAGCTGACCCGTTGGCTGGCCACGACGCCCGATGCGCAGCCCCTGAGCCGGTGGCAGGCCTGGAAGCGAGCAAAGGACGGCGCTGCGCCGCTGAAGCCTCTGACGCTCGTCTACGGCCTCTCCAACCGGCCCTACACCGAGGACGGCCTGGGCCAGGAGCTTGCCCGATTGGTGGGTGAGCTGGCCGGCGCGGGCACGATCCCGAGCGCGGCATTCGACCTTCACGGCCTTCGCCATACACGCGGGGTCGAGCTGGCGATCGCCGGCTGCACCGACGCCCAGGGCGCCGCAATGCTGGGCCATTCGAGCGCTTCAAGCTTCGCCCAGTACCGCCGCCAGGCCGACAGGATCCTGATGGCGGACGACGCGGACGAGAAGGTCAGGGCTCTGCGGGAACGCGCCGCGAACCAAAGTGAAAAACCGGGTGTAAAACAGGTGTAAAATCGGCCGTCGGCTCGGCCAACCAGCTGCCCCACAATCCCTTACAGGGCCTCAGGTTCAGATGGTACCACCTCCCGGTCTCGAACCGGGGACCTCCAGAGCCACAATCTGGCGCTCTAACCAACTGAGCTAAGG
>NZ_CAHJWH010000115.1 GCF_903642205.1 Caulobacter sp. S45
TTGATCTGGTCGGTTAAACCAAATCGCCAGAACGCCGCCGCCTGCGTGTCCCTTTCCACTTCACAATGTCAAAGACCTACTTGGCGAGAACCAAGTCCGATGAAACGAAGCCCCATCGATCGGCTGGGGAGCGGCGATTTACGGATCGCCGATCCCTCTGTCAACCGGAACCTCGAAGGGTTTTCCCGCCGCCTGCGATCAATGATCGTAAGCGACAAAGCTCCGTCCGGGCCGCCGAGGCGA
Source organism: Caulobacter sp. S45 (assembly GCF_903642205.1). GTDB lineage: Bacteria > Pseudomonadota > Alphaproteobacteria > Caulobacterales > Caulobacteraceae > CAHJWH01. The sequence continues at coordinate 244 of NZ_CAHJWH010000115.1, forward strand.
ACCCCAAGGTCCAGACGAACCGACTGAGGGATGAGAATTTAGCGCGCCGCGCGAATTGTGCAAGCCCTTTCAGCGGCGTTGCACCACTTTCCCGCCGCGGGCCTCAGCCCGCGGCGATATAGGCCTTCAGGCTCTGGGCCTCTTCCACGGTCTCGGCGATCTTGGCCTTCACCAGGTCGCCGATGGAGAGAATGCCGACGAGCTTGCCCTTCTCGCAAACCGGCAGGTGGCGGATGCGGCGATCGGTCATGCGCGACAGGAGCGAGTCCACCGTCTCCTTGGGGTCGGCGTAGATGACATCGCGGGTCATGAAGGCTGAAACGGGCTGGTCGAGCACACCCGCGCCGCTGCGGACCAGGGCGCGCACCACGTCGCGCTCGGAGAAGATGCCAGCGACGCCGTCACGCTCGCCGTGGACCACCAGGGCGCCGACCCGGCGCTCGTTCAGCTGGTCGGCGGCGGCGGCGACGGTGGTGTCGGGACTGATGGTGAAGACGAGGTCGCCCTTCGCCTTGAGGATACCGGTGATCAGCATAGCATCGCTCCCTTGATCCGCACCTTGGTGGTGCTTGTCGTCCCGGGAACCTCCGCCAACCTGCGCAGTGTTGCAAGCATTCAACAGGTGCAGGCCTTCAAAAAGGCGCAGCCGCCGGAGCGGAGCGGCTGAACGGGCCGATCAGCAGCAGCCCGGCCGCATAGCCGAACAGGTGCGCCTCCCACGCGACAGGCGCCCCGCCGGAGCCCACGTCGATCCAGCGCAACGCCATCAGCAGGTTGATGAAGCCCCAGGCTGCGGCCATGCCGATCACCGTGCGCGAGCGGAAGGGCGCCAGGACGCCTCGCGCCGAGGCGCCCCGGCGGTCCAGCAGGCGTGAGGTGGCGCCCATCAGCCCGGCGATGGCGCCGGACGCGCCGACCAGCACGTCGGGGCGGCCCCAGTGCAGCAGGACATAGCCGAGCGAGGAGAGCAGGCCGCACACCAGATAGAAGGCGAAGAACCGCCAAGCCTGTCCGCGCCCGAACCAGCGCGCCACAGGCGTCCCGAAGGCCAGGGCGCCCAGCGCGTTCAGCAGGGCGTGGGCCCAGCTGGCGTGCACCACCATGACGGTGAGCAGGCTCCAGACCTGCCCCTGTGCGACCTGCAGGGGCACGAGGCCGAGCGCGGCGATCACCACGTCGGGGTCTGGCGACAGGCTCTGCAGCAGGTAGCCGCCCACGATGCTGGCCACCACCACCAGCACGGCGGCGGGCGCGTTGAACAGCGGCTCGGCGGCCGGGCGAGGCGTGGTCATGGGCGCACTATGCTTATTCCAGCCCCGCGGCGGGGGCGGCCTCGTAAACTTACCTCTTCTTTACGCCGATCTGGTTTGTTTCGGGACGGTTCGAGCGATCCGCCTCCTTTCATGGGCGGCCCACGCCCGGCCAGAGTGGGCCGTCAAGGCCGCGGCGACGCGGCTCAGCGGCTTCGAGTTCAGGGAGCCGACCGAGCATGTCACAGCGAGCAGGGCCTCCAGGATGGGCGGCGGGGGCGGTCGCCCTTGCGGCCGCCATGGTGGTCACCTCCGCAGGCGCGGCGCGGGCCCAGAGCGGGTCGAGCACCCTGTCGGGCTTCAGCCAGGGCTTCAACGGCGGCCTGTCCACCATCCAGGGCGCAGTCAACGTTTCGACGCGGGACGCCAACGGCAACCTGACCATCGTGGACGGCGTGACCCAGATCGGCTCGGACCAAAGCATGTTCGCCAAGGCCGGCAGCACCACCGGCGCCTCCGACGCCTATGCCGGCGCCGGCGCCATCGGGGGCGCCACGGCCATCGGCAACAACTTGAGCGTTAATGTCTCGGGCCAGTACAACACGGTCATCGTCAACTCGAGCCAGACCAATACCGGCGGCGTGTCGGCCACAACAACCCTGAACGGGAAGGTGAACCTCGATGGCGTTCAATAGCCTCGTGTCCATGGCCGTCTTGCGCCGTTCCAAGGTGCTGGCGCTCGCGGGCGCGGCCTCGGTCGCGCTGTCGGGCTGCATCTCGCCGGTGGCGGGGCCGTCCGGCAACTACGCCAGCCCCATCGGCGACGCGCCGGTCACGGCCAACCCCACGCCCTACTCCGCCGCGCTCGTCTGCCTCTCGGAGTACGCCCAGCATTATGGCGTACGGGCGCCACGCATCGCGGTCGGCCGCATCGCCGACTACACCGGCAAGGCCGAGGACAATGGCGGGCGCGAGGTCACCCAGGGCGCTTCGCTCATGGCCATCTCCGCGCTCGCCAAGGCCGGCGCGCCGCTGGTGGAGCGCTACGACACCAGCGTGTCGGAGCTAGAGCTCAAATACGCCAACAACAAGCTGATCTCCGACCAAGCGGAGGGTCCCGGACCCGGCGGACCGGGCGGGCCGGCGCCATTCCGCAAGATCATGGCCGGCCAGGTGCCGGGCTCCGACTTCTACCTGGTCGGCGGCATCACCGAGCTGAACTACAACATCCGCTCATCGGGCATCAACGGCCAGGGGGGCAAGCAGGACGCCACGCAAGGCACGGGCCTGCTGACCGGGCAGCTGTACGTGATGAACGTGGCGCTCGATCTTCGCCTGGTGGAGACCAAGACCATGGAGGTGGTCGACGTGGTCTCCTACCAGAAGCAGATCTACGGCCGCCAGGTGGGCGCGGGCCTGTTCAAGTTCTTCGGTTCCAACGTCATCGACATCTCCGCCGGCGAAGGCGGGCTGGAGCCGATCCAGCTGGCCGTCCGCGCCATGATCGAGCGGGCGACGGTGGAGATGATGTCCAACCTGTACGGCGCACCCGGGCCGCAGGCCTGCGTCGATCCCAACAACGACCCCATGGGTCCGCCCACCAACACCGGGCTCACCGGCGGCTACGTCCCCGCCTACAACAACCTGGATCAGAACAATGCGCACACACGTGAAGATCCTAATGGCTGGAACGGCGGCCGTGGCGGCCAGTCTGTCGCTCTGCGGGGTCGCTACTAGCCAGCAGGCGGACGGCGCGCCGGCGGCGGGCTCGAACACCTATCTGAACGACCAGGTGCAGCTCGGCGACGTGATCGCCGGGCAGACTCTGAACGTGCAGCAGGCGACCTCCGGCGCGAGCGCGGTGACGACTTCGGTCGCCAACGCGGTGAGCGCGGGCGCGACCAACGCCGACCTGGCCTTCCAGTCCAGCCAAGCCGTCAGCGGGTCGGTCGCGGCCAGCACCAGCGTGCTGGTGAACGGCGGCGGCTCGCCATACCTGATCGGCTCGACCTCGGCGACGGGCAACACGGCGACCGCCTCCACCTGCTGCGGGACGCTGTCTGGGACCTCGACCCAGAGCCTGACTGGGCCGGGCGTGGGCGCGACCAGCGACGCCTACCACGGCGGCTATGCGGCCACGACCTCGGTGGACGCCACCGCGCTCGGAAACACACAGGGCTGGAACACCAACGCCGGGGTGATCAACGCCGCCTCCAACCAGTCCAGCTATGGCGGGGTGACGGCGGTCAACACCGCCACCGTTCAGGCGACGGACGAGGCGAGCTACACTGCAACTGCAGTGGCCAACGACGTGGAGGCCTATGGTACGACCTCCCCGGTGACACTCAGCGTCAACCAGTCCCAGGCCGGCGTGACCCAGGCCCTGGCGGCGAACACCCAGGACTACGGTGGGGATGCGGCGTCAACCACCTCGGCTGTGGCCAACAACTTCAATGTCTATTCCGACAGCTACGGCAACTTTATCGACGCGACGCAGAGCAATACGGGCGCGGTGAACGTCTCCAACAACCAGACGGTGGGGACCTGGTACGGCACGACGGCGACCACCGGCTATGGTGTGGGCAACAGCACCGTGGTGGCCAACGCCGGCTCCTACACTCAGGCCACCACCGACCAGAACAACGCCGGCGGCATCACGGTGAACGCCAGCCTCTACGGCGGGTCGCTGGGCGACGGCGGGAACGCCTATGTCAGCGCCACAGGCGTCGGCAATGCGGTGAGCGGCTATGCCTGCGCCACCTGCAACGGCACGATCAGCGCGCACAACAAGCAGGTGAACTCCGGCTCGGTGCATGCAGGCGCCGCGCTCACAGCGCAGAACGTCACCACCGCCAGCGGGGTGGCGAGCGCGGTGGGCAACACGGCGACCTACGACGTGGTGTCGTCGGGCAGCAACTGACAGCTTATCCTCCCTGCAAAGCTCCCGCTTCGCAGGGAGGATAAAGCGGATCAGAACGCGCTAGCGACGGGACGCTTGCCGCTCCACATGCGACGCACGAAGCCGTCCCGCATCGGCTGAACCGGCGCGCCCCGGGTGGCCAGCTTCTTGTCGATGGCCTTCAGCACCATCCTGGCCGACCAGCGGTGGGCGGTGAAGAAGTCCGCCGCCATCGGACCTGCGAGCGGCACGGCGGTGATCCCCGTACGGCCGAGGAGCAGCGCTCCGCACTGGGCCAGGGTCGTGAGCGGCACACCCGCGCGGACGCCCTGGTACAGGATGTAGCCGCCGGCCGCAGTGCTGTAGACCTCGCCTATGCCGGGCAGCCAGGCGAGCACGCCGTCGAGGCCGAGGCGCAGGCCGCCGATCTTGACGAGCCCGTCGGAGAGCTTGGCGACCTGCTCAACCCGGCGGCGGATGTCCTGCAGTTCCGATACGGTGGGCTCCAGCACGGCGATCTCCTTCAGCGCTGAACTACACATCTATGCGCAAGGCATAGATGGGGAGCTATAGCCGGGCCGCAATGCGCACCTGCTTCCGCCTCATCCAATCTCCCACTCATCCCGGCGAATGCCGGGACCAGATCATAAGGCGCTGGGGGTGGAACGTTGCCCGCGCTCTAATATCTTGCAGGCCAGCCCCATAATCCGGGTCCCGCCATTCGCCGGGATGAGCGGGGATTTGAGCTGATCGGCCTGTCCTACAGGGCCGGCTGGGCCGTCACCGTGCCCTCCGGGATCGCCTTCACGTCGGTGAAGCCGCCGAGCGACAGGCAGTCCTTCAGTTCCTGGTCGATGATGTTCAGCGCCTTGGTCACGCCCTTGCCGCCGTTCGCCGCCAGCCCATACATCCAGGCGCGGCCGCTAAGGCAGGCCTTGGCGCCGCGCCCCATGGCCTTGACGATATCGAAGCCGCTCCTTAGGCCCCCGTCCCAGAACACTTCCACTTGGTCGCCCACCGCGCGCGCGATCTGCGGCAGCACTGAGATGGTGGAGGGCGCGCTGTCCAGCTGACGGCCGCCGTGATTGGAGACGATGATGGCGTCCGCGCCCAGGTCCACGGCGCGTTGTGCGTCGTCCACCCGCATGATGCCTTTCAGGATCAGCTTGCGCGGCCACAGCGAACGGACCCAGGCGATGGTGTCGGTGTCGATTGAGTTGTCCAGGCCGTTGTTCACCCACTCGGCCAGCGGGATCACCCACTTCGCCTCTGGATGCTCGGGAGCCATGTTGGCGAAAGTCTGCGACTTGCTGGCCAGCATCCGCACGGCCCAGGGCAGGTGCAGGGCCATGTTGGCCACGTTCGACGGCATGAGGTGCAGCGGCGCCACCAGGCCGTTTCGGTTGTCCGCCCAGCGCTGGGAGTGGACGTGCACGTCCAGCGTCATCACCAGGGCCGAGCAGCCGACTGCGTCCGCGCGCTCGATGACGTGCTGGTTCACCGCGCGGTCCTTCATCATGTAGAGCTGCTGCCAGAAGGGCGTCTTGGTGGCCTTGGCGATATCCTCCATCGAGTTGATGGAGAACAGCGACAGGCAGAAGGGGATGCCGAACGCCTCCGCCGCCTGGGCGGCCGCGATCTCGCCGTTCGGCCATACCATGCCGCACATGCCGACCGGCCCCATGGCCATGGGCATGGAGGCCTTGTCGCTCACCATGGTGACGGCGGTGTCCAGCTTGGACACGTCCACCATCACATGTTCGTTCAACGCCAGTGCGTTCAGGTCCTCGCGGTTGCGGTGCAGCGTCAGCTCGTCATAGGCGCCCCCGTCCACATACTGGAACACCGCCTTGGGCAGCTTGCGATGCGCGCGGTCGCGCAGGTCGCCGACGTTGACGATGACGCTCATGGGCGGGTCTCCGGCATTCTATCCTCCCCTGCGAAGCGGGGGAGGTGGCGCGGCGCGGAACGCGCCGTGACGGAGGGGGCTCCCCCGGCGCAGCGGTGGGCTTGACGCCCCCTCCACCCCGCTTCGCGCGGTCCCCCTCCCCCGCTTCGCAGGGGAGGATAAACTCGAGTGGTCCTCACAGCTCGCCCCTCCGGGCCAGCGCCTCGATCCGGTCGGCGATGCGGAGCGCGAGCGCCTGGATCGTCAGGGACGGGTTCACAGCCCCGGTGGTGGCGAACAGTGAACCGTCGCAGACCCACAGGTTGGGGATGTCCCAGGACCGCCCGTCGGCGTTGACCACGCTCGTCTTGGGATCGTCGCCCATGCGGCAGGTGCCCATCAGGTGGCTGGTGTCGTCGTTGTCCCAGAGGTCGTAGCCGCCCGCGGCCTCCAGCATCTGGCCCATGAACCGCTTGGAGTGGGCCTGCAGCCGCCGGTCGTTGTCGGAATAGCTGAAGCTCAGCTTGGGGATCTTCAACCCGTACGGGTCGACCTCGTCGGCCAGGGTGACGGTGTTGCAGGCGCGGGGCTCGACCTCGGCCACGGGTACGAAGCCCGCGGTGTGGTTGTACTTGGCCATCTCGCGCTGCAGCTCGGCGCCCCAGAGGCCCCGCCCCGCCAGGGTCTGGCCCCACTCCCGCGCCAGCGGCCCCTGGCTCATGAAGGCGTAGCCGCCGTGGAAGTCCTTGCCCTCGTCTGTGTAGTTCCAGTGCTCGGTGACCGCCATGTTGGGCGGCCCCTTGTTCCAGCGGATGTCCTCGTCGAAGGTGGCCCAGACCCCCGGCCCCGCATGGGTGGTCAGGTAGGCGCCCACGCATCCGGAGCTGTTGGCCAGCCCGTCCGGGTGCCTTGACGTGGCGGAGTTCAGCAGCAGCCGCGGCGTCTCGATGGCATAGCCGGCCACCACCACGTTTCGGGCCTTCTGCACCCGCCACTCGCCCTCGCGCTGGAAGCGGACGCCGGTGACGCGGGTCCCGTCGGTGTTGGTCTCGACTTGGCCGACCATCGCCATGTCGCGGATTTCCGCACCGGCCGCCACCGCCCGGGTCGCCCAGACCACCAGCGCGCTCTGCTTGGCGTTGGTGGAGCAGCCATAGTGGCACCAGCCGCGATAGACGCAGGGCGGGCTCTTGCCCCGGGGCGCCGATACGGTGGCGAGCGGCACGGCGCACCACTTCACCCCCAGCTTCTCGGCCCCGCGGGCCAGGATCAGCCCCGGCGCGTTCACCTCGTGCGGGCGGTAGGGATAGGGTCCGCGCGGCGGTCCCCAGGGATATTTGACCGGACCCGAGACGCTCAGCGCCTGCTCGGCCTGAGCATAGTAAGATTCCATCTGCTCATAGGTGACGGGCCAGTCGACGCCGTAGCCGAGCTTGGTGCGGGCCTTGAACCATTCCGGCCGCCACCGCAGCGAGATCATGGAGAAGTGGACGGTGGAGCCCCCCACCCCCTTGCCGCAGTTGTTGCCGGCGAGCGCGATGGGGTCGTCCCCGCCGGTGATGCGCGGATCGGTCCAGTAGAGCATCTCCGAGGCGCGCTCGTCGGAGACGAAGTCGTCCAGGGGCCGCCAGTAGGGGCCGGCGTCGAAGCAGACGACGGAGAAGCCCTTCTCCGCCAGCCGCGCGGCCAGGGTCGCGCCGCCGGCGCCGGCGCCCACGATGGCGAAGTCGACCTCTTCGCTGTCGGCATGGCAGCGCATGGGGACCCAGCCGTCGGGCGTGAACACGTCCGGGGCGCGGCCGTCCCGGGCGCGGGGCGCGGTAGGGGCGGTCATCGCTGGGTCTTCCCGCTTCTCCGGGGCTTGCCGTCGGCCCGGACCTCGCGCGCCTCCCATGGATCGTGCTCGTTCAACCCGATCCGGACATAGCCCCGCGGGCTCGCCGGCCCGCCGAAGCCCATCTCGCTCTGGGCCTGCGGGTGGGCGTAGTAGACCCCCACCACCCCCTTCAGCAGGATGTCGCCGAAGAACCGCTTGGCGTCCATGCCGCGCCACAGGGCGGGATCGACCTCGCCCTTCTGGATGCGCTTCAGGAAAATGTCCTGGGTCTCGGAGTCGAGTTCGGCGAAGGGACGGACATAGGCCGCCTTAGCCTCCGCCTCAATCGCGGCCAGGCCTTTGCGCCAGGCCTCAAGCGTCGGCGGCATGCCTTCGATGCGGAATCCCTCAGTGTCGCCCTCGAACAGCTCCTTGTCTATCCACGGCGTGATGGGAATCGAGCCGCCGCGCTCAGGCGTCGGCGCCAGCCGGCTGGACAGGGCCTCCAGCAGGTCCCACTCCGTCTGGGTGAAGAAGCGCCGGCCGGGGACGGCGTGCAGACGCTGGGTGAGGACGGCGCGCGTCTTGTCGTCGAACGAGACGCTGCTCCACTTGTCGAGGATGTCGTAGTCCGGATAGCGCTCGGTCATGACTTGTCTTTCTCCTCCCCGGCTGCGCGCGGGAGGGGAAGATGTAGCGCGTTCATAGCTCGCCTCGGGCGGCCAGGGCTTCGATGCGGTCGGCGGTGCGGAGCGCCATGGCCTGGATGGTCAGGGACGGGTTCACCCCGCCGGTGGTGGGGAAGATCGAACCGTCGCAGACCCACAGGTTCGGGTGGTCCCAGGTGCGGCCGTCCGGGTTGACCACGCTGGTGCGCGGGTCGTCACCCATGCGGGCGGTGCCGTTCAGGTGGTTGGTGTCCTGCTCCTGGCGGAAGATGTCGGTGGCGCCCGCACCCTCCAAGCAGCCCTGCATCTGGTCCATGCTGTGGGCGATCAGCGCCTTGTCGCCCTCGGTCCAGCTGTAGGTGATGCGCGGGATGCGGAGGCCGTATTGGTCGACCTCGTCGGCCAGGGTGACGGTGTTGTGCTCCGAGGGCAGGCCCTCGCCCACCACCTTCATGCCCACCATGTGGTTGTAGTCGAGCATGGCGTGGCGCAGGTCCGAGCCCCACAGCCCCTTGGCGCCCACCTGGATGTTGGCCCATTCCTGCGGCATCGGCCCCTGGCTCATCAGCGTGTAGCCGCCGGGGAAGTCCTTGTCGTCGCAGTAGTTCCAGTGCTCGCTGACGCACAGGATAGGCGGCCCCTTGTACCAGCGTGACTCCGCCTTCGTGCGGCCGAACACGCCCTGGTTCGGCTGGGTCATCAGGTACTTGCCGACCAGGCCTGAGCTGTTGGCCAGACTTTCCGGGGCGCTCGGGCAGGCGGAGTTCAGCAGCAGGCGCGGCGTCTCGATGGCGTAGCCGGCCACCACCACGTTCTTCGCCCGCTGGAAGCGCCATTCGCCCTCGCGGTGGTAGTGCAGGCCGGTGGCCCGGCCGCCGGAGCCGAGTTCCACGCGCCCGACCATGGCCAGGTCGCGCACCTCGGCGCCGGCCTTCAGGGCGCGGGGTATCCACACCACCAGCGCGCTCTGCTTGGCGTTGGTGGAGCAGCCGAAGCGGCAGAAGCCCCGCTGCACGCAGGGCGGCGACTCCCCGCGAGGGGCGGAAACGGTGGCGAGCGGCATGGGCGCCCACTTCATGCCCATGGACTCGCAGCCAGCGGCCATCGCCTGCGCGCAGGCGTTCATCGGGTGCGGGCGATAGGGATAGGCTGGCCGCGGCGGCCCCCAGGGGTAGGACAGCGGGCCGGAGATCGACAGGGCGTGCTCGACTTGGTCGTAATAACCCCACATCTCGCGCCAATTAACCGGCCAGTCCGCACCGTAGCCGAGCAGGGTGCGGCTCTTGAAGTGCTCGGGCCGGAAGCGGAGCGAGACCATGGCGAAGTGCACGGTGGACCCGCCCACGCACTTGCCGGAGTTGTTGCCGCCCATGACCAGCGGGTCGGCCCCGTCCACGATCCGCTCGTCCAGCCAGTAGAGTTTGGACTGCGCCTCTTCGTCCGACGCGAAGTCCTCCAGCGGGCGGAAGAAAGGGCCGGCGTCGAAGGCCACCACGGAAAAGCCCTTCTCCGCCAGCCGCGCGGCGAGCGTGCCGCCGCCCGCGCCCGTGCCGACGATGGCGAAGTCGACCGCTTCGCTGTCGGGGTGCTGGCGCATGGGAACCCAGGCGCACTCGCGGAAGACGTCGGGCGCGCGGCCGTCGCGGGCGCGCGGGGTGTCCGTTTCGGCAGCCGAACCTCGCAGAGGGCTCATCTCCTCCCCTGCGAAGCGGGGGAGGGGGACGACGCGTAGCGTGGTGGAGGGGGCGTCACCGCCGCATCACGCCTAGACACCGCGACCGCGGCGACGCCCCCTCCGTCA
>NZ_CAHJWH010000116.1 GCF_903642205.1 Caulobacter sp. S45
GCTTCGCACCGGCGGCCCTGGGCCTGTGCGAGCTGTTGAGCCGCTCCGGGCGCTGGGCCGAGGCCCTGGCGGCCACCACGCCGCTCGTCGCGGCGGAAGATGTTGGCGAGGGCCTGCTGAGCGCCCACGCGGTGGCTCTGCGGGGCCTCGGGCGACACGAGGAAGCCTTGGCCGTCTACCGGCGTGCGGCCGGCGCCTTCCCAGGCTCCGCAATCGCCCTGCACAACATCGCCGCCGTCGCCTGCGACCTCGGCCGCTACGAGGAGGCGGAGGCCGCCGCACGGGCGGCTTTCGCTGGCGGCGGAGACGCCCCGGAGACCTGGCTGACCTTCGGCCGCGCCCTGCAGGGCCAGGCGCGCTTCGCCGAGGCCGAAGCCGCCTACCGCTCAGCCCTGGACCGCCGGCCCCTCGATCCAGAGGCGCACCAAGCCCTGGCCCATCTGCTCTGGATGCAGACCGAGGACCTCGCCGCCGCCTCGGCAACGCTGGACACAGCGCTCGTGACAAGTCCGTCTTCGACGCCGCTGAGGCTGATCCGATCCAGCCTGCTCGACCATGCCGGCGAGAGCGAGGCCGCCTACGCCGCCCTCGTCAGCAGCCCGCCAGATGACGATCTGAGGCTCCAGATCGCCGCCGCCCGCGCGGCGCTCCGCCTAGATCCAGCCCGGGCCCGCGCGCATGCCGAGGCGGCGCTCAGGGCCATGCCGGACGACGACCAGGCGGCCCTCGCGCTTTGCGAGGCGCACCTCGCCCTGGGCGAGCCGGAGCCGGCGGCGGCCCTGGCCGAGCGGGTACGCCGACGCCGACCGCTGGACCAGCACGTGCTGGCCTATCTGGCGACGGCCTGGCGGCTGCTGGGCGACGACCGCTATGCGGCCCTCTACGACTACGCAGCCTTCGTGAAGCCTTGGACGATCGAAACGCCCCCGGGCTGGCCTGACCTCGCCGCCTACCTGGTGGACCTGGCCGCGGCGCTGAACGGCCTGCACGGGCTGCGGGCCCATCCCATCGGCCAGTCTTTGCGCGGGGGCGCCCAGACCTCGCAGAACCTGCGCGCCTCGCAGCAGCCCGCCATCGCGTCCTTCTTCCAGGCCGTCGACGCGCCGATCCGCGCCCACCTGGCGGCGCTTGGCGCCGGCAAGGACCCCCTGCGCAGCCGCAACACGGGCCGCCATGCCCTGGAGGGCGTCTGGTCGGTGCGCCTGCGCCCAGGCGACGGACGGCACGTCGACCACGTGCACCCGCGGGGCTGGCTGTCCTCGGCCTGCTACATCGCCCTGCCGCAAGCCGTGGAGGCGGAAGGGCGCCAGGGCTGGATCAAGTTCGGCGAGCCCGGCACGCCCACCGCCCCACAACTCGGCCCCGAGCACTTCGTCAAGCCCGAGCCCGGCCGGCTGGTGCTGTTCCCGTCCTACATGTGGCACGGCACCACGCCCTTTGGCGGCGACACGCCCCGGCTGAGCATGGCCTTCGACCTCGTGCCTGCGGGGAAAAGCTGAACTTGGGGCTGGGGCGAAGGCTGGCGTCCGGGCCTGAGGTCTCCTGTTCTAAAGCCCCAGCTCGCTTAGCCCCGGGTGATCGTCCGGACGCCTCCCGAGGGGCCAGCGGTACAGGCGCTCGTGCTCGGCGATCGCCAGGTCGTTGATGCTGGCGATGCGGCGCGACATCAGCCCACGGGCGTCGAACTCCCACAGCTCGTTGCCGAAGCTGCGGAACCAGGCTCCGTCCGGGTCGCGGCTCTCATAGGCGAAGCGCACGGCCATGCGGGTCTCCCTGAAGCCCCACACCTCCTTGATCAGGCGGTAATCCAGCTCCTTCGCCCATTTGCGGGTCAGGAAGCCGACGATTTCGTCGCGTCCTTGCAGGACCTCAGTCCGGTTCCGCCAGACGCAGTCCGGCGTATAGGCCAGCGACACCTTGGCGGGATCGCGGCTGTTCCAGGCGTCTTCCGCCGCCCGCGCCTTCTTCGCGGCGGTCTCGGGCGTGAAGGGCGGGAGCGGCGGGCGGGCCTCGTCGGTCACGGCGCTCAGTCCTGCATCTGCGCCTTGCGGCGCTGGCGGAAGGCGTGGAGCAGGGGTTCGGTGTAGCCGTTGGGCTGGGCTAGCCCCTCGAACACCAGGGCGCGGGCGGCCTGGTAGGCGAGGCTCTCGCCCTCACGGCCGGCCATGGGTTCGTAGAGCAGGTCGCCGGCGTTCTGGGCGTCCACCTTTGCGGCCATGCGCTCCAGCGCCGCATCGATCGCCTCGGCCGTCGCCACCCCGTGGACCATCCAGTTGGCCATGTGCTGGGAGGAGATGCGCAGCGTCGCCCGGTCCTCCATCAGCCCCACGTCGTGGATGTCGGGCACCTTGGAACAGCCCACCCCCTGGTCCACCCAGCGCACCACATAGCCCAGCACGCCCTGGGCGTTGTTCTCGAGCTCCTCGCGCACCTCGTCCTCCGACCAGTTGCGACCGGGCGCGGCCACGGGGGCGGTGAGCAGGCCGTCCAGCGAGGGGACGGGCTGGCCCTGCAACTCGGCTTGGCGCGCGGCGACATCCACCTCGTGATAGTGGGTGGCGTGGAGCGTCGCGGCGGTCGGCGAAGGCGTCCAGGCGGTGGAGGCCCCGGCCCTCGGGTGGCCGATCTTGTCCCGCAGCATGTCGGCCATCCTGTCCGGCGCGGCCCACATGCCCTTGCCGATCTGGGCGCGCCCGGCGAAGCCCGCCGCCAAGCCGATGGCGACGTTCCTCGCCTCGTAGGCGGCGATCCAGGGGCTGGCCTTCATCTCGGCCTTCCGGATCATGGCGCCGGCGCGCATGGAGGTGTGCATCTCGTCGCCCGTGCGGTCCAGGAAGCCGGTGTTGATGAACACCACCCGGTGGCGCACTGCCGCGATGCAAGCGGCGAGGTTGGCGGAGGTGCGCCGCTCCTCGTCCATGACGCCGACCTTGATGGTGTGGCGCGCGAGGCCCAGCAGATCCTCCACCGCGTCGAACAGGCGGTCGGTGAAGGCGGCCTCGTCGGGGCCGTGCATCTTCGGCTTGACGATGTAGATCGAGCCCGCAGCGCTGTTCACGAAGCGGCCCAGGCGCTTCAGGTCGTGCAGGGCGCACAGGCTGGTGACTATGGCGTCGAGGATGCCCTCCGGCGCCTCGGAGCCGTCGGGCAGGCGCACCGCGGGCGTGGTCATCAGGTGGCCGACGTTGCGGATGAAGAGCAGGCTGCGGCCGGGCAGGACCCGTTCGCCGCCGTCCGGCGCGGTGTAGGTGCGGTTCTCCTCCAGCCTGCGGGTGAGCGTCCGGCCGCCCTTGTCGAAGCTGGCCTCGAGCGTGCCCTTCATCAGCCCCAGCCAGTTGGCGTAGGCCTCCACCTTGTCCTCGGCATCCACTGCGGCGATGGAGTCCTCCAGGTCCACGATGGTGGTGAGGGCCGACTCCAGGATCACGTCGGACACGCCGGCCCGGTCGCCGCCGCCGATGGGGCTCCCCCGGTCCAGGACGATCTCGATATGCAGCCCGTGATGCTGCAGCAGGATCGCCGAGGGCGTGGCGGCCCCGCCACGGTAGCCGGCGAAGGCGGCCGGGTCCTTCAGAACCGGGACAAGGGCGCCGCCCTCCACCGAGTAGCCCTTCGCCTCGGCGTGCGATCCCTCGGCCAGCGGCGCGGCGCGGTCAAGGAAGGCCTTGGCCCATTCGATCACCTGGGCGCCGCGAACCGGGTCATAGCCCTTGCCGGCCGGTGAGCCCGGCAGGGCGTCGGTCCCGTACAGCGCGTCGTACAGGCTGCCCCAGCGGGCGTTGGCGGCGTTGAGCAGGAAGCGGGCGTTCAGCACCGGCACCACCAGCTGCGGCCCGGCCAGGGTCGCCACCTCGGCGTCCACGCTCGAGGGGTCGATGGTGAAGGGCGCAGGCTCCTCCACCAGATACCCGATCTCGCGCAGGAAGGCGGCGTAACCCTTCGGTTCGATCACGCTCCCCTTGCGGGCCTCGCACCAAGCGTCGATCTTCGCCTGCAGGGCGTCGCGGTGGGCCAGCAGGGCGCGGTTCTCCGGCGCGAGGCGAGCGAAGATGCCCGCAGTTCCCGCCCAGAAGGCCTCAGGCGCGATGTCCAGGCCTGGCAGGGCCTGCTCTTCGACGAAGCGGACCAGCGGCTCGGCGACGCTCAAGCCCGCCTTGTCGATATAGCCGTTCATACCCGATCTCCGATGCCGCCCACCTGGGAGGTTGCCGTATAGGCGAAGCGAGCCGGGATCGGTAGGTGGCGGCGGGAGCTCAGGCCGCCATCTGCTCCGCGGTCGCCAGGCCCAGCAGCGGCTCGATCAGGTTGCGCGCGAGGTGGGCGACCACCGGCGCGACCACCCCGTCGCCGGTGAGGTGATAGGCGGCGTTGGCGCGGGGCGGCAGGCGATAGCTGTCCGGCAGGCCCATCAGGCGCGCCGTCTCCCGCGGCGAGACCAGCCGCGACCGGACGCCGTCGCCCTCGACCACCAGCAGAAGCTGGCGACTCGACCCGCCTGCGGGGGTGCGCAGGCACCCGGCCACCTCGTCGAAGCGAACCTCCGCGCGCTGCGCCTTGCCCCCCCCCGCATCCACCCGCGTGCGCCGGTAGACCGCGCCCACGCAGCGCCGGCCCGAGCGCCGAGCCGCCTCGACCTTGGCAAGGTGCAGCGGCGACATCAGCGCCAGCAGCTGCGCGGTCTGGGACGCGGTGCGCCAGACCCCTTCCTCAGGCGACGCTTCGATCAGGTCGGCGAACGCCTGGCGACGGAGCGGCGGAGGCGGCAGCCTCCACCAGGCCCAGGCCAGGGCGGCGGCCGCTGGCAGGCCCTCCACGGCCCGGCGCAGGGCCGCGGGATGGAAGTCGTCGAGCGGGGCGGGCGCCATCAGGTCCGGCGCGATCTCCGCCCCCGCGCGGACGCCGACCACGAACAGTCGCGGCCGCGACTGGGGCACGAACAGCTCCGCATCGACCACCAGCGCCCCGACCCGGTAGCCCGCGGCGGCGAAGGCTGAGCAGATGGCGTGGAAGTCGCGTCCGGCATTGGCGGTGAGCGTGCCGCAGACGTTCTCCAGCACCGTGACGCGCGGGCCGCGCCCCTCGGCGACCAGGCCGTCCACCAGCCGCCAGAAGCCGTGGAAGGCGCCCGAGCGCTCGCCGCCGAGACCAGCCCCCAGGCCCGCCACCGAAAGGTCCTGGCAGGGGAAGGAGCCCCACATCAGATCGGCCGTCCCCGGCAGGTCGCGCGCGGCCAGGGCGTGGATATCGGCGACCCGCAGGGCCTCCTCCCCGAAGTTGGCGCGGTAGGCTGCGGCCTTGGCGGCGTCGATGTCGTTGGCGAACAGGCAGCGCCAGCCCGCGCCCAGGCCCGCCCGCGCCATGCCGCCGCCGGCGAAGAACTCGTAGAAGCCCGGCCGGCCGGGCGCTGGCGCTGGCGCTGGCGAATCAGGGCGCATGGACGGGAGCGTGGCGGCTTCGGCCGCGCCCTGCAAACCCATTGGGCCGACCTCCATAACTTCATCCAAAATTCACGTTCCGCCTCGCGGGACGTGAGACACTCTCTCCGGGCGGAGCGAGCGGGACCTATGGCGAGCGTGGCGACAGCGCCGACGGCGGCGGAGAACAGCACCGCCCGGAGCCTGAACATCGACCTCAGCGGCAAGATCCATCCTGCAGGCGTGTTCGGCTTCTTCCTCGTCCTGGTCGCGGGCGGCTGCTACGCCGTCTACAGCATCGCCAGCGACATCCGCACCTATGGCGGGGGCGAGCCCATCGCGGTCGGCGCCTTCCTGCTGCTGGGCCTCGCCCTGCTCATCGCGCTCGGCTTCGAGTTCGTGAACGGCTTCCACGACACCGCCAACGCGGTGGCGACGGTGATCTACACCCGCAGCCTGCCGCCGCTTTTCGCCGTTGTCTGGTCCGGCTTCTTCAACTTCCTGGGCGTGGCGCTGTCTTCGGGCGCGGTGGCCTACAGCATCGTCACCATCCTGCCGGTGGAGCTGATCCTGCAGACCGGCAGCGCCGGCGGCTACGCCATGATCTTCTCGCTGCTGCTGGCGGCGGTGATCTGGAACCTCGGCACCTGGTTCTTCGGCATCCCCAACAGTTCGTCGCACGCCCTGATCGGCTCGATCCTGGGCGTGGGCCTGGCCAACCAGCTGCTGAAGCACCGGAGCGGCGCCTCGGGCGTGGACTGGTCCCAAGCGCTGAAGATCCTGGAGGCGCTGCTGTTCAGCCCGCTCTGCGGCTTCGCGCTCGCCGCCATCCTGCTGCTGGCCTTCAAGGTCGTGCTGCACAACAAGAAGTTCTACGAGCCCGCCAGCCCGGAGGAGACGCCGCCCTGGTGGATCCGGAGCCTGCTGATCCTCACCTGCACCGGCGTGTCCTTCGCCCACGGCGGCAACGACGGCCAGAAGGGCATGGGCATCATCATGCTGATCCTGATCGGCGTGGCGCCCACAGCCTACGCCCTGAACCGAACCATGCCCGACGCCGCCACCCCGGCCTTCATGAAGACCTCCGCCGCCGCGGCTCAGGCCTTCCAGGGCCACGCCGGCGGCGCGCCTGCGCCCCAGGTCATCGACGCCCGGAAGACGGTGGATTCGGCGCTCAGCGACGGCGGGCTGAACAAGCCGCAGACCTTCGCCGCCCTCTCGGTCCTGTCGCAGGACATCGGCAATCAGGTGAAGTCGGCCGGCGCGGTCAGCAAGGTGCCCGCCGCCCAGACCCAGAACGTCCGCAACGAGATGTATCTGACCGCCCAGGCCATCACCCAGATCGGCAAGCAGAAGATCGGCGGCTTCTCGGCCGCCGACAGCAAGACCTTCAAGAGCTTCGGCGGCCTGCTGAACGGCGGCACCCGCTTCATCCCGATCTGGGTGAAGATCACCGTGGCCCTGGCGCTTGGCCTCGGCACCATGATCGGCTGGAAGCGGATCGTGGTCACGGTCGGCGAGAAGATCGGCAAGCAGCACTTGAGCTACGCCCAGGGCGCGTCGGCAGAGATCATCGCGGCGATCACCATCGGCGGCGCGGAGTATCTGGGCCTGCCGGTCTCCACCACCCACATCCTGTCCAGCGGCGTGGCCGGGACCATGGTGGCCAACGGCTCGGGGCTGCAGTGGTCGACGGTGCGCAACATAGCCCTGGCTTGGGTGCTCACCCTGCCTGCGGCCATCACCATCTCCGGCCTGCTCTACGCGGCCCTGAGCTCCGTGATCGGCGGGCTGCACTAGCTTTCATTTCGAACCGCTTCAGCCACACCCGGTCTCTGAAAGCGATTTCAGACCCCGTCAGAGCGCGCTTGCGTGCGGGGGAGAGGCGCGGGGCGCTAATCCTGCATATAGCGTTCCGATGAGCGCGACCTTGAGCGATGCGGCCGACGTCCGGCGGATGGACGCCGAAGACCCGCTGCGTCCCTTCCGCGATCGTTTCCAGCTTCCGCCCGGCGTGATCTATCTCGACGGCAATTCGCTTGGCGCCCTGCCCCGGGCCACGTCGGCGCGGATCGCCGAGGTGATCGGGGTGGATTGGGGCGAGGGCCTGATCCGCAGCTGGAACACGGCCGGTTGGATCGACGCCCCGGCGCGGGTGGGGGCGAAGATCGCTGGGCTGATCGGCGCGGAAGCGCACGAGGTGACCGTCGCCGACTCCACCTCCGTCAACCTGTTCAAGCTGCTGGCCGCGGCCATGGGCGACCGGCCGGAACGGCGCATGATCCTCACCGAGGCCGGTGGCTTCCCCACCGACCTCTACGTGGCCCAAGGTCTCGCCGCCTTCGCCCCGCATCTGCAGGTGCGCGCTGTCGCCCGCGAGGCGATCAAGGCGGCCCTTGACGCCGATACCGGCGTCCTGCTGCTGACCCACGTCCACTACAAGACCGGCGCGACCTATGACATGGCGGCCATGACCCGCGCCGCCCAGGCGGAAGGGTCGCTCATGCTCTGGGACCTCAGCCACAGCACGGGCGCAGTGGCGGTCGACCTGGAAGCCGCCCGGGCCGATCTGGCGGTGGGCTGCGGCTACAAGTACCTGAACGGCGGACCGGGCGCACCGGCCTTCCTCTATGTGGCGGAGCGTCACCAGGCGCGGCTGCGATCCCCGCTCTCGGGCTGGATGGGCCACGCCGCCCCCTTCGCGTTCGGCGACGACTACCACCCCGCCGACGGACTGGCCCGCTTCCTCTGCGGCACCCCGCCCGTGCTAGGCCTCGCGGCGCTGGAGGTCGGGGTCGACCTGATGCTCCAGGCGGACCTCGGCGAGGTGTTCGCCAAGTCCCAGCGCCTGTGCAGCCTGTTCATCAATCAGGTGGAAGCCCGCTGCGCCGGCCTCGGCCTGCAGCTGGTCACGCCGCGCGACCGGCGCGCTCGCGGGGCTCACGTGTCGTTCAGCCATCCGCAGGGCTACGCCGTCATGCAGGCCCTGATCGCCCGCGGCGTCATCGGCGACTTCCGCGCGCCCGACATCCTGCGCTTCGGTTTCCCGGCGCTCTACCTGCGCTACGAGGACGTGGAGGCGGCCGTCGAGGTCCTGCGCGAGGTGCTCGCCTCCCAGGCCTGGCGCGCCGAGGCCTTCCAGGTCCGCGCCACGGTGACTTAGGCGGCGTCCGACACCCGCATGAAGACCTCGTAGCCGCCGAGATGGCGCGCGACGTCCGCCGCCGACAGCCGGAATCCCCCTGGGTCGTCGTCGATCAGCGGCGTGGTCTGGGAGCGATGTTCGGCGATGGCGAGGCGCTTGAGGTCGAGCACCGAGGAGACGTCCAACCTCACGCAGGGGGCGGCGGGGCCGGCGTCGTCCGCGTCCGCCAGGGTCAGGCCCCAGACGGGGTAGACGTACAGCGCCGCGCACCACAGGGCGGCCTGGCGCGCCGCGATCCGGAACGCCGCCGTGTGGTCCGGGTGCGGGTCGGCGGCCCAGGTGACGAACACGGATCCGGGCGGATCACCGGCGCCGTACCGTGCAAGCCAAGCCTGCGCCTGCGCCTCGCAGGTCTCCAGCCGGCCATCCGGCGCGCCGAAGCTCCCGACCGAGACCGCCGGGCCGCCCAGCCGGTCCATGGCCGCCCTCAGCTCCGACCTGCGGAGATCGGCGAGGCGAGCCGGTGGATAGGCCTGGGAGTCGGGGTGCGAGCCGCCTCCGTCGGTGAGGGCCGCCACGCATATCCTGCGGCCTGCCCGTGCGCCGAGAGCGATCAGGCCGCCGCATCCAAGGCTCTCGTCATCGGGATGAGGCGCCACCACGAGCATCGATCCCTCAGGCGCCAGGTCGGCGATCCGGGCAACCGGCCCGGAGGCGAAGGCTGTCCGCGCCGCCCCCGCCGTCCATCTCTCGCCGCCAGACGACACCACGGGCGTGGAACCCCCCAACAGGCGCAAGTGTTGCCATGGCGTGCTTTCTACACTGTGGACGTCTTGAAGTCGCAACGCGCGCCGACCGTGGTGGCCGTGCCCGCCCGCGACGAGGCGGAGCGGATCAGCGCCTGCCTGGCGGCCCTGCTGGACCAGCGGGACCTGGACGGCGGACCCCTGCAGCCGGACGCCATCCAACTGGTGGTGCTGGCCAACAACTGCCGTGACGGGACCGCCAAGATCGCGCGCCGGTCGGGGCGGGCCATCCAGGTGGTGGAGACGACCCTGCCGCCTGGGAGCGCCAACGCCGGCGCCGCCCGCAAGGCGGCGATGGACATGGCCGCCGACCTGATCCCGCTGGGCGGGGCTGGCCTGATCTGCACGACCGACGCCGACAGCCGTCCCCGTCCCGACTGGATCGCGCGGTTGTGGAAGGCCGTGGACGCCGGCGCGGAGGCGGTGGCGGGCGCCGTAGACTTCGACCCGCATGAGGCCGATCCGGTAGCTTTCAGCGAAGCGCGCCGCCGCGAAGGTCTCTATTCCGCCCTCCAGGCCGAGATCGTCGCCTGCGCCGATCCGGAGGCGCACAACCCCTGGCCGAACCATATCTGGGCCTGGGGGGCCAACCTGGCGGTCACCGCCTCGGCCTACCGGCGTGTGGGCGGTCTGCCGGCGCAGCCCCTGGCCGAGGACCGCGCCTTCGTCGAGCAGCTGCGCCGTCACGACGTGCCCGTGCGTCACTGCCTGGACGCGCGGGTCTGGACCTCGGCGCGCCGGGTGGGTCGTGCGGAGGGTGGCCTTGCCAGCCTGGTCGCCGACCATGCAGGTGAGGACACCGCCGCCTGCGACGCTGTGCTGGAGCCGGCGCGTATGGCTTGGCGGCGGGCGGCCTGGCGGCGGCGGCTGCGACGCGCCTATGCCGGCGGCGCACCGGCTTCCGCCGTGGAGGACGCGGCCGGTTCTTCTACCACGGTCGGCGCGGCGACGTGTGCGACGGTTAATTCCGCGTCGTTGATCACCGTAACGCCCTTGGGCAGCACGAGGTCACGGACATGGACCGAATCGCCGATGTTCAGCTTGCTCACGTCCACGGTGATGGATTCCGGCAGGTCGCCGGGCAAACAC
>NZ_CAHJWH010000117.1 GCF_903642205.1 Caulobacter sp. S45
CGCTGCGCAGGGGAGGAGAAATCGGGCGCTCGCTTACGTAGCTGGCCTTTTCTTCCTCATCGCCTCCCCCACCCTCGCCGCTCAGCTTGTAGACCTGCGCCCCGACATCGTCGGCCACGCCGGGGTGGTGACCCTCGGCGACATGTTCGACGGCGTGCAAGGCCCGGCTGCCGCCAAGGTCCTCGGCCGCGCGCCCATAGGCGGCGAGGCGGTCCTGGACGCCGGCGACGTGCAGCTCGCCGCCCGGGCCGCCGGGCTCGACTGGGCCAACAACTCGGGCCAGCGGCGGATCATCGTCGCGGTCATGGACGCGCCGGCGGAGACGGCCCGCCCCGCCCACACCGCACGCCGCACCCACCACAGCCACGCCGCTCAAACCCTGGTCTACGCCCGCAACATCTCCGCCGGCGAGATGATCGAGGCCTCCGACCTGGAGTGGAGCGACGAGGCCATCGCCGGCCCCGACGCGCCGAACCAGCCGGAGCAGGCGATCGGCAAGGCCGCGCGCCTGCCGCTGCGCGCCGGGGCCGCCGTCGCCGCGCACGAGCTGATCGCGGCCAAGGTGATCCGGCGCGACCAGATGATCTCGGTGGACTACGAGGCCGACGGGGTCAGCCTCAGCCTCGCCGCCAAGGCCATGGGCGATGCTGCGGTGGGCGACACCGTGCAGGCCATGAACCTGTCCTCCAAGAAGGTGATCGAGGCCGTCGCCACCGCGCCGGGCCACGCCGCCGTCGGCCCTGGCGCCGACGCCGCCCGCTTCCCCGGCGCAACCTTCCGCACCGCCGCCAATCCCTGATCCGCCCAATCCTGATCCGCTAGGACGCCGACCCGATGCTGCGCAAAGCCGCTTCCTTCGCCCTCATGGCCCTGCTGCCGCTGCAGGCCTGCGAAAGCCTGAAGACGGCGACCGCCACGCCGAGCATGAGCCCGATCAAGTACCCCGCCGCGCTCGTTCCCCGCGAACAGGGCGACCTCGGCGATCATCCCGACGCGGCGCCCCGCCCCGCCTCGGCCAACTCGCTGTGGCGCAACGGCGCGCGGACCTTCTTCCACGACCAGCGGGCGTCCAAGGTCGGCGACATCTTGACGGTGAACGTCACCATCTCCGACAGCGCCCAGCTCAGCAACGAGACGGTGGCCAACCGGACCTCCAGCGTGAACGGCGGCTTCAACAATCTGTTCGGGCTGGAGACGGTGCTGAAGCACGCCCTGCCCGGTCTGAACGCCGGCAGCTTGGTGAACACCAACTCCACCCTGGCCCAGGACGGCAAGGGTTCGGTGAACCGCTCCGAAGCGGTGGCCATGACCATCGCCGCGGTGGTCACGGGTGTCCTGCCCAATGGCAACCTGACCATCCAGGGCAGCCAGGAGGTGAGGGTGAACAACGAGATCCGCCAGCTGAACGTCGCCGGCATCGTGCGGCCGGAGGACATCACCTCCGCCAACACCATCAACCACACCCAGATCGCCGAGGCGCGGGTCTCCTACGGCGGCAAGGGCCAGGTCACCCAGGTGCAGCGCACGCCCACCATCCAGGCGCTGGCGGCGCAATACTCGCCGTTCTGAGCGCGTGGGCGAGGAACGAGAAAGCCCGCGCCGCAGGGCGGGCGTGGGCTCCCGTGACCCCCTAGACGGGAGCGCTAACGGACCAATGTCAGTGGCCGTAGGTGGCCATGCGCTGGGCGCGCATCTGGCGCTTGTGCACCACGGCCATGTGATGGCCGACGATGCAGCCGCCGACGGCGCCCAGCACCGGGTGATGCACGAAGTGGCCGCCGACGCCGCCGACCACTGCGCCGCCGAGGCATCCGGCGCTCGCCGCGCCCGCTGTGGAGGCCAGCACCGACGCAGCGGCCAGGCCCATGATCGTACGCTTCATCATCTCGTCTGTTCCTTGGTTGGGGAGGGTTGCACTAACCGGCTGCAGATGAACAGGGCCTGAGGCGTTTCAGCCCGGATTGACGCCGGCCTGCTCTGACGCCGCCTGGGGCAGGTGCTGGGCGAGCTGCTGCAGGAAGGCGCCGACCGGCAGGCCGCTGGATGCGGCCATCTGCCGCACCTGTTGGCTGCCCAGCGCATCGTGGATCTGTTGGGGGTTGATCGGCAGGTTGGGGTTGTTGCTGAGCCATGAGGAAACGTGCTCCCCCAGGCCGTTTGCCGCCAGGGTTTCCAGCATTCCTGCGAGGCCGCCTGCGGCGGGCGCCTGGCCTGCGCTGTCCTGCGGAGCCGCACCCTGCGTTTGCTGTCCGCCGCCGAGCAGGGAGCCGAGGATGTTGCTGCTGGGACCGCCGTCCTGGTTCAGCAACTGACTGAACATGCCCATGGCGCCGCCGCCCTGACTTCCTTCCTCCGACCCGCTGGGCCCGCCGCCCAGCATGCCGGTAAGATTGTCGAAAAGGCCCATCTAAGAGCTCCGTCTCACCCATGCGCCGATGCACACGGACCCGAAGATAGAGCATGAGGAATAGCTGCGCCATACAGGGGATACCAGGAATGGAAGCCCAAAGACCCAAGCCGGCGCCTGTCGTAGAGCGTCCGCTCATGATGTCCGGCTAGGCATCTCTTGCCAGAAGGCGCCAGATGGTCCATATCTCTTTCATCAAGCCGGCCAAGTTCGGTCTGTCCACGAAGCTCCTCAAGAGCATTGGGCATTCTACTGATCTGCATAACGGTTGATCGTCATCCTCACAGGAGGTGGCGCCATGCCCGCGTCCGGACATCCGGACCCACATCGCAGGCCCGCATCTTGGGCCGCCTCAGGACATCCATGACCACCGGTTCACATACCTCTTTGCTTCTCATGCCCTTCCAGCATCGCCTGCCGCATCCTCCCCTTCCTATCCGCCTGCCCAGGCTTGACCGGCCGGGACTTAGCCGGCGTGAGCTGCGCGCCCTCGTGGCCGAAATGCTTGGCTGAGCAGCCCGACTGGCGGCCACGCGTCGCCGGCTAAGCCTCCCGCAACACCGCCATCGGAGTCGCCATGAGCGTCGCCTTCACCAAGGAGCAGGACAGCGAATCGGCCGCGGCCGACCTGCCCGACCGCCCCGTCTCGCCCCAGGCCAATCTGGTCACCGCCAGGGGCTTGGCGCAGCTCGACACCGCCCTGGCGGAAGCTCGCGCCGCCTACGCCGCCGCCCAGGCGCACGGCGACGTCCAGGCCGATCGCACCGCGATGGCGCGCGCCACCCGCGACCTGCGCTACTACGCCGCCCGCCGCGCCAGCGCCCAGCTGGTGGACACCGACATGGCCAATCCTACCGTCCGGTTCGGCAGCTGCGTCACCTTTGATCGGGAGGATGGCCGCCGCCAAGTCTTCCGCATCGTCGGCGAGGACGAAGCCGATCCCGCTCAGGGCGCGGTGTCCTATGCCTCACCCCTCGCCCGGGCCCTCCTCGGCAAGGGTGTGGGAGACAGCGGCGACACACCCGCCGGGGAGGTCGAGATCGTCTGCATCCACTGAAGAGGCGGTCACCCTCCCGCCATCAAGCCGCCCATGCTGCGCGGTCTGGCTGGCGAGAACGCCAGAAGCGTGCGCTTCTCAGCCAGGATCATGCAAGGTCGATCCGGCGATCAGGCCTTACGGAGCACCACGTGCCGCAACGGATCCGACTGACGGTCCAGCACCTCCTGGTAAGCGTCCTGCTGCTCTGCGGCGGGGTGAGCCTGGCCGCCGTCGCATCCGCTCAGCCGCAGGCCGCGAACCAGATCCAGCCTTCGGCCTCTGCGGCCCCGAACCCACGGGCGGCGGCGTCCGCCTCGCAGGGAGCCCTGACCCTGCAGCAGGTCTCACCCTCCAGTGTCGCCGCTCCGTTGGCGATGAGCGGCGCGGCGATCACCTCGCCGCCGTCAGCAGGGGTGGCACCGTCATCGCCCGCACCAGCGTCCCCGGCGGTGCAGGCGGCGGCCCAGCCGACGCTGGACACCACCCAGCGCACCGTGAGCCAGCTTCAGTCCCAGGCCCGCACGACCACCGACGAGGCGCGGCTGGCGGCGCTCCGAACCGAGTCGGCCAAGACCCAGGCGGCGGCGGATACCGTCGTCTCCGCGCGCAGCAAGGAACTCAAGACCATCGACCGCCAGCTCGCCCGGCTGGCCCTGATCGCCAAGCGGCGCAAGCTGACCCCCGCGGAACACGTTCAGCAGGTCCAGCTCACGGCCAAGCAAGCGGAGCTGGAAAGCCAGGTCAAGCAGGCCGAGACGGTCTCGACGACCGCCAGCCATACCTACGACCTGGTGGCGGAGAAACGGCGCGACAGCTTCACCTCCAAGATCTTCGAGCAGACCGCCTCGCCCGTTTCTCCGGACTTCTGGTCATCCCTGTCCGACGCCACGTCGGCGGATGTCGGCCGGCTGATCGGCGTCGCCGAGCGGGCCGGAACGGCGGTGGTGGAGGCGCCTGAGCCCAAGGACCTGCTGAGTTTCGTGATCTCCCTGGCGGTGGCCTTCGCCCTGGTGTTCCCGGCGCGCAAGGCGCTCGAGGGGCTGGTGCGCGCAAGGACGGCCACGGGGGGCGCGCAGGGCTTCCGCCTCACCGCCCACGCCCTTTGGGTGGCGCTCGTGGACACCGTGCTGCCGGCGCTGGCGGCCAATACCCTGCACCTCGGTGCGCAGTGGGGCGGCCTGCTGTCGGAGACGGCCGACTCGCTGGCCGGAGCGGCGGTGATCGCCATCACCTGGGCGGCCGCGGTGGTGGCGCTCGGCCGCGCGACGGTGGCCGGCGGCGACGCCGAAAGCCGGCTGATGCAGGTGCCGGAGGACGCGGTCAGCCGGGTGCGGTTCTATCTGTGGATGGTGGCGGGGATCACCGGGGGAGGCTTCTTGCTGACCCGGCTGAACGATGTGGTGGGCGCAAGCGTAGCGGCGACCATCGCCGCCAATTGCGTGATGTCGCTGGCCTATGCCGGGGTCGCTGGGCTGGTTCTGGTCAGCTTCGGGCGCAACCGGACGCCGGTGGAGGAGGCCACGGACGCTCAGCAGGCCGCCCGCTCCTCAGGCTGGACCCTGTTCTCACTCGTCCTGACCACAGCCATCGTGCTGACGGTGGGGGCGGTGCTGACCGGCTACACGACGCTGGCGGTGCTGATCTCCAACCAGATCTTCTGGTTCAGCATGCTGGGCGCGGTCGCCTACCTGGTGCTGCGCTTCACCGATGACCTGTGCGGCGTGCTGTTCCAGCCGCGGGGCTGGGCGGCCCGCACCCTGGTGGTGCTGTTCAATCTGCGCAGCACGACCATCGGCCAGATCGGGGTTCTGGTGTCGGCCGGCCTGCAGATCGCGGTGCTGCTGGGTGTGCTGGCTCTCGCCATCACGCCGTTCGGCGAGAGCGGCACGACGCTCACCTCCCACTTCGACCGCCTTGGCCGCGCCATCCACATCGGCTCTGCGGTGCTGTCGCCCAGCGCCATTTTCGCCGGCCTGGCCACCCTGGCGGTGGGCCTGGTGCTGGTGCACGCGGTGCGGGGCTGGGTGACGCGGCGCTACCTTCCGGTGACGGGCTGGGATGCAGGCGTACGCAATTCGGTCGCCACCGGCGTCAGCTATCTGGGCGTGGGCGCCGCGGTGCTGTGCGCGCTCGCCACCATGGGGCTGGGCTTCAAGCAGATCGCGCTGGTGGCCAGCGCGCTGTCGGTTGGCATCGGCTTCGGCCTGCAGCAGGTGGTGCAGAACTTCGTCTCCGGCGTGATCCTGCTGATCGAGCGGCCGGTGAAGGTCGGTGACTGGGTCAATGTCGGCGGGGTCGAGGGCGACGTGCGCAGCATCCGCGTGCGCGCCACCGAGATCCAGACCTTCGACCGCACCACCCTGATCGTGCCCAATTCGGACCTGATCACCAAGACGGTGCAGAACAAGACGCTGGGCGACCCGCGCGGCCGTATCCAGCTGCAGGTCTCCATCGCCGACCCGGCCAAGGGCCGTCGCGCCGCGGAGCTGATCGGCGAGGTCGCCAGGGCCAACGCTGCAGTGCTGGAGGAGCCGGAGCCTGCCGTCTACATCGACTCCCTGGCGGCGGCGGGGTCGATCAACTTCAACTGCTACTTCTATGTCGCCAGCCCCCGCGACGTCTACAAGACCCGCAGCGCCCTCTACCACGCAGTGCTCGACGCCTTCCTCGCCGAGAAGATCGCCTTCATGGGCGCCGGCGGCCCCACCGACGTGGTGCTGGAGCCAGGACCGAAGATGGAGGGGCTGCTGGGCTCGGGCATGCTGCAGTCCAGGGCCTCGGACGCGGATCAGCCGCCGGCGCCTGCTGCGGGCTGACGGCCCGGCTCGAACCATGCATAGCGGGGCGCATCGTCGCCGAAGCTCCATGCGGGCGCGCCGGCGGTGAAGATGTGGGCCTCCACCTTCAACCCCGGCGGCGCTGCGTCGACGGCCCCGAGGCGCAGTCGGAGATCGTCGGGCCTGGCGTCGCGGCGGGAGTAGAGGGGCGAGCCGCAAGACCTGCAGAAGCCCCGCCACTTGCCCGGCGAGGACTCGTACTCCCCGATCTCGCCACGGCCGCGGAGGACGACGAACCCTCGGGCGAGCGCCGGCGCGACGGCGGCGGCGTAGCCTTGGGCGCGGCGGCATTGGGCGCAGTGACAGACGGTGACGGCGCCGAGCTCACCCCCCAGCGGGCCGGAATAGCTGAACCGCACAGCGCCGCAGAGGCAGCCGCCTGTCAGGCCGGGATCAGGTTCGCTCACCGAAGCGGCTCCTGCGCCGAAACCAAACGGGTCGATATCCTGAGCCTATCGAAGAACGCAGCCGCGGCACGCCCGGTGGACACCTCGTCCTTCGACAGGCTCAAGATGAGCCGAATGCAGGCGGCTACGCCTAGCGTCATCCATTCGCCGATCACGTGAACGGCTCCCAACCGCCGCCGAGCGCCTTGTAGAGGCTCACCAGCCGGACGGAAACGTCGGCATTGGTGGTCGCCTGGGTGTTCTGCTGGTTCAGCAAGGAGGACTGGGCGGCGATGACGTTCAGGAAGTCCGCAGCGCCCTCGGCGTAGCGCTGGCGCGCCGCGGCCAGCGCGATCCTGTCTTGGCGTAGCGCCTCGTCCACCTGGGCTTGGCGACGCTGGGCCTGGGCATAGGCGGTGAGCGCGTCGTCCACATCGCGCCAGGCCTGCAGCACGGTCTTCTGGAAGTCGTTGGCCGCGGCCTGCTGCTCGGATTTGCGCAGCTGCAGCGTGGCGCGGAGCCGACCGCCATGGAAGATCGGCAGGCTGATGGACGGGCCGATATCGAATTGCCGGTCGCGCGGGCTGAAGGCGTCGGCCAGCCGCAGGCCCTGGAGCCCCTCGTCACCCATGAGGGTGATATCGGGGTAGAAGTCGGCGACCGCCACGCCGGTCTGGGCGGTGGCCGAGTGCAGCCTCGCCTCGGCCTCGCGCACGTCGGGCCTACGGCGCACAAGATCGCCCGGGAGGCCCACCGGAACCCGCGGCGGCGCCCCGGGCTCGGCCTTGGGCGGCGACAGCTCGGCCTGGAGGCTGCGAGGCGGCTCGGCCAGCAGCAGGCCGATGGCGTTGATCAGGCGAGCCTCCTCGGACAGCAGGTCCGGGAGCATGGAGGCGATGGTGGCGCGCTGGCCGGCGGCCTGGGCGGTGTCGAGCGTGGTGGCCACCCCATTGTCGAAGCGGTTGCGCACCAGGGCTAGGTTCTCGGAGGCCAGTTGCAGGTCCTGGCGGGCTATGCCCTCCCGGGTCTGCACGTCACGCAGCTGAAGGTAGTCGGTGGCGAGGTCGGAGATGGCCGCAAGCGCAAGGCTACGCCGCGCCTCCACCTCGGCCTCAATGTCGGCGCCGGCCGCCTCGACGCTGCGGCGGACGCGGCCGAACAGATCTATCTCCCAGGAAGCGGACAGGCTGTCCTGCCACAGGTTGAACTCCAGCGGCGCGCCGGGAGCGGGCTCGGTCAGGGAGACGAGGCCCGCGGGACTCTCGCGCTCGTGGGTGTACTGGGCGTGGGCGTCGAGCTGGGGCAGGCCTTGCGCGGCGGCGATGCGGCGCTGGCTGCGGGCCTGCCGGACCCGCTCGGCGGCGATCTGCAGGTCGAGGTTCTGGCGCGCCAGCCGTCCGACGAGCGAGGTGAGCTCGGGGTCCTTGAAGCGGGTCCACCAGGCCACGTCCACGGCTCCGGCATAGGTGGAGCTTTTCACGTCCAAGGGTTCGGCGCCGAAGCTTTGAGGCGCCGGCGTGGCCGGGGGCGGCGGCGTGAAGGTCGGCCCTACCGTGCACGCCGCGAGCGTGCAGAGCGCGCCAAGGGCCACCCCCCTCCTCCAGATCCACCCACCCCACCCCAGGAGGGGAGCAGCAGGGCGCCAGAGGGCGAACCGCCTGCCCTTCACCGGAGCGCCGCCGGGTGCTGGCGTTCGTCCGCTGCGACATCGGCCAGGTGGGTGTCGATGTAGGTCTCCACCGACAGGCCGACGCGGAGCAGTCGCGCCAGCGGCTGGTGCGGCAGGACGTCGATCTTCACGGCAAGGCGCTGCACGATCTTGGTGAAGTTGCCCGTGGCGTTCTCCGGCGCCACGGCGGCGAAGGTCGCGCCGGTGGCCGGGGCCAGGCTGTCCACCACGCCGCCCAGGTTCACGTCGTAGGCGTCCAGGTGGATGCGGACGTGCTGACCCGGGCGCACGCGGCGCAGCGCCACCTCGCGGTAGTTGGCCTCGATGTAGGCGGCGTCCAGCGGCATGACGGTCATCAGCGCGCCCCCCGGCGCGATGAAGTCGCCCACCTGCACCGTGCGCTGGCCGACCAGCCCATCCAGAGGTGCAGTGATGCGGGTGTAGGACAGGTTCAGCCGGGCCTGGGCCAGCTGGGTCCGGTCCTCGCGCACCGTCGCTTGCGCCGAATCGTGGTCGGCCCTGAGGATCGTCAGCTGTTGCTCGGCGGCGATGGTCTGGGCCTGCGCGCCCGTCACGTCGGCCTGGGCCTGCTTCAGGCTCGCCTCGGCCTGCTGGCGGTCCTGCTGGGTGCCGGCGCCGGTGGCGGCGAGGTTGCGGTAGCGGCGGGTGTTCTGCTGGGCGAGGACCAGCCGCGCCTGCGCCGATGGGATCGTGGACTGCGCCTGGGCGATCAGGGCTGGTTGCCGGCGGATCTGGGCGTCGGTGTTGCCGACCTGCGCCTCGTCGCGCTGCAGGATGGCCTCGGCGCGTTGTACGGCGGTGAGGTCGTCGCGCTCGTCCAGCCGCACGAGCAGCTGGCCTGCGCGCACCGGCTGGTTGTCGTTCACCGCCACCTCGACCACCTGGCCGGACACGCGCGGCGCGACGGTCGAGAAGTGCAGGGCGACCCGGGCATCGTCAGTGCCGACCACCGAGTGGGGCGCGAACAGGCTGACCAGCACGACGCCGACGAAACCCAGCACGATGACGGCGGCGACGAAGAAGGGCCAGACCGGCGGCTTCTCGGCCTTGTCGGCCTTCTTGTCGCCCCCCTTCTTGTCGTCCGGCTTTTGGTCCTGCTTCGGATCGGAGCCCGTGGAGCGCGGGTCGTGAGGCTTGTCTTCGCTCACGACTCAGTCCTTGGCGAAGACGATGCGGGGTGGGTAGGTGCGCTCGGGCAGCACCAGCAGGATGAGGATCATGCTTACGGTCATCGCGCCAATGATCAGGAAGGTGTCCGACAGCGTCATCACCACGGCTTCGGTCTGCAGCGAGCGGGAGATGACCGAGAGGTTCAGCCCGCCGCCCGGCAGGCTTGCCCCGCTCGGCGCACCCAGGCCGCGGACTTGGGTGAGGCCCGACATGCGTTCGCCAAACTGGTCCACCAGGCGGCTATAGTGCAGCGTTCCGCGCTTGCGCATGATCACCTGGGTCAGCCACACCCCCGTGGCTTCGGCGAGCGATCGCGGCCCGTTGACGAGCGCCGAGGCGAAAGGCCCTTCGGAAGGGTCCTTGACCGTGTTGGTAGCCATCATCAGGAGCGGCATGACCACCATCGGCTCGCCTACCGCCTGCAAGCCCTGCCAGAGGAAGAACTGCCCGACGTTCCAGGCGCTGGTCACGTAGGCGTCGCCCAGGCATGCGGTCAGGATGAGAGCCATGCCGACAAAGCTCACCACCCGGGAATCGATCCAGGCGATGTTCAGCACAAGCGCCATCAAGGGCAGCAGGACGAGCTGGCCGGCGGCGATGGCGGCCGTGATCACATAGGCCTGCTGCGGCCGGAGACCCTGCACCTCCGACAGGAAGTTCACCGGCAGCTGGGAGGAGGAGAGGCTGACGATCACGAACAGCAGCAGGATCG
>NZ_CAHJWH010000118.1 GCF_903642205.1 Caulobacter sp. S45
GCGCGCCCTCGGCGAACAGGTGCAGGTCCAGCTCGCCCAGCATCAGGCCAAAGCTGTAGGTGTCCTCGGTCTCCTGCACCACGCCATGCCAGTCGATGTGCAGGACGTAGGCGACGGCCTCCGAGAGGCGGCCGGTGAACAGCCCCGTGTCGCCTGCGGCCTGCAGGCTGGCCAGCGGGCGGCCGTCGTCCCGCGCGACCACCTCCACGGCCCGAGCGCCGGGCTGGAAGGTGCGCACCACCCTGCCTTCCTCGCTGTCATGTGCGCCCAGGAAGCCGAAGGGATCGGTCAGCCGGCCGTCCAACAATTCGGCGGCGGCGGCGAGGGCGGGGTCAAAGGCGCTCATGGCATGGGCTCCTGCAGGAGGCGGTCGGCGATGGCGGCCAGGCCGTGCAGCGGCGTCTCCAGCCAATGCGGGCGGTTGGCCGCCTCGTAGACCACCTCGTAGGCGGCCTTCTCCAGCAGGAAGAGGTCGAGCAGGCGGTCGTCCAGCACGCCGCCGGCCTCGCGATAGCCGCCGAGGAACATCTCGGCCGAACGGTCACGGAACTCTCCGCCCAAATGTTCAGCGCGCTCCAGCGCCGCTTCGCCAGGCTCGCTGAGCCCGTGCAGGGCGGTTGCGGCGGCGTAGTCGAACGAGCGCAGCACGCCGGCCACGTCGCGCAGCGGACTGTCCTTGGCGCGCCGCGCCTCCAGCGGCTTGGCGGGCTCGCCTTCGAAGTCGATGATCGTCACGTCGCCCGCGGTGACCAGCACCTGGCCCAGATGCAGGTCGCCATGGATGCGGGTGCGACGCGCTCCATCCACCGCGCGCGCCAACGCTTCGATGCGCGCCTGCAGCGGCTCGCGGCTCCTGACCAGCCATTCCGCCGCCGATGCGCTGTCGTCCCGTCGCCAGCGCCTGGCGCCGGACAGCGCCTCCAGCGCCGCGCCTAGCTGGGCGCCGACGCGCTCCGCCATGGCCGAGGCGTCCGCCTCGCCCATGGTCTCAGGCGCGAAGGCGGGATCGTCCGTCGCCTGGGCCAGCACGGCGTGCATCTGCGCCAGGCGGCGGCCGAGCTGGCCGGCGAAGGCGCCATAGCCCTCCATCCCCTCCTGCGGCGCGTCGGGTGCGGCGGCGTGCTCGTCCAGGGCGCGTTTCAGGTAGTCCAGGGTCCAGCTCCAGCCGTCGCCCTGGTTGTCTACGAAGCGTTGCAGGATCATGACGGTCCGGGGCCGGCCATCCTCGCCGAACTGGCTCACCTCGCCCAGCAGGGCTGCGGTGTTGGCGAAGCCGCGCTCGGTCAGCACGCGGGTCATCTCCGCCTCCGGATGGACGCCCGTGATGAGCTTGCGCAGCAGCTTCAGCACCGCGCGCTGGCCGATGATGACCGAGGTGTTGCTCTGCTCGGTGGAAGGCCACTCCGCGGCCATGTCCGGCGTCAGATCGAACTCGGGCGTGATGCTGAAGACCAGCTCGCCGGCCAGGGTCTCGACCAGTGCGCCCTCCTGCAGCGCCGTCACCACCCCGCGGACGAATTCCGGCATGGCGAAGCCGTCGGTGAGCAGACCGATCTCCCGGCCCCGCCGCACCCGCGCCAGGGACAGCTGGGGCGCGAAGGGCCCGCTCGGCTCGTCCTCCCAGACCACGCCGAGCGGCAGCGCGTAGAGCTCGGTCCCGCCGGCGGTCTGCACCTCCACCTCGGTGAGCAGCAGGTCGCCGGGGAGCGGCGAGACGGCGGTGAGGGTCGCCCGGCGGATCACCGCGTCCTTGGCCTGGAACCAGCGGCGCTGGGCCAGATAGTCCGGCAGCACATCCTCCTCCAGCTCCCGTCGCGTAGAGGTGGAGAGGAGATCGGTGAGGCCCTGGCGCAGCACCAGAGTGACGTGCTCGGCTTCCAACCCTGTGCCCGCCGTGCTCCAGCTGGGCCCCGCCATCCCGTCGCAAAGCTGGAACCAGGAGAAGCCGTAGGGCGGCAGGGTCAGCAGGTAGGTGAGCTGGCCGATGGTCGGGAACGGGGTGCGGCCGGACAGCTCCAGCGGCGTGCGGCCGGCGAACTCCGACAGGTCGAGCTCCACCGCCTGAGCCGTCCGAGCGGTGTTGGCCACGCACAGGATCGTCTCGCCCTCGTACTCGCGCAGATAGGCCAGCACCTTGCGATTTAGCGGGCGGAGGAACCGCAGGGTCCCCCGCCCGAAGGCCTGGTGCTGGCTGCGCACGCCCAGCGCCCGCTTGACCCAGTTCAACAAGCTATGCGGGTCGCGCGACTGCGCCTCCACATTGATCGCCTGGAAGCCGTAGAGAGGGTCCATGATCGGCGGCAGGGTCAGCTCCGCCGGGTCGGCGCGGGAGAAGCCGCCGTTGCGGTCGCTCGACCACTGCATCGGCGTGCGCACCCCGTCCCGGTCGCCGAGGTGGATGTTGTCGCCCATGCCGATCTCGTCGCCGTAGTAGAGCACCGGCGTGCCGGGCATGGTCAGGAGCAGGGAGTTCATCAGCTCCATGCGCCGGCGGTCGCGCTGCATCAGCGGACCAAGCCGCCGGCGGATGCCGAGGTTGATCCGCGCCCGCTTGTCGGTGGCGTAGGTCTCCCAGAGATAGTCCCGCTCCTTGTCTGTGACCATCTCGAGCGTCAGCTCGTCGTGGTTGCGCAGGAAGATGGCCCACTGGCAGCCCTCCGGCACGGCCGGGGTCTGGCGCATGATGTCGGTGATCGGGAAGCGGTCCTCCTGGGCCAGCGCCATGTACATGCGCGGCATCAGCGGGAAGTGGAAGGCCATGTGGCACTCGTCGCCGTCGCCGAAATACTGCAGCGTGTCCTCCGGCCACTGGTTGGCTTCGGCCAGCAGCATGCGGTCGGGGTATTCGGCGTCCACCGCGGCCCTGATCTTCTTCAGGACGACGTGGGTCTCGGGCAGGTTCTCGTTGTTGGTGCCGTCGCGCTCCACCAGGTAGGGGATGGCGTCCAGGCGCAGGCCGTCCACGCCGGCGTCGAGCCAGAAGCGCATGACCTCCAGCACCTTCTCCAGCACAGCGGGATTGTCGAAGTTCAAGTCCGGCTGGTGAGAGTAGAAGCGGTGCCAGTAGTAGGACTTGGCCACCGCGTCCCAGGTCCAGTTCGACACCTCAGTGTCCAGGAAGATGATGCGGGTCTCCGGCCACTTCTCGTCATCGTCGGACCAGACATAGAAGTCGCGTTCCGGCGAGCCGGGCGGCGCGTTGCGGGCGGCCTGGAACCAGGCATGCTGGTCGGAGGTGTGGTTGATCACCAGTTCGGTGATGACGCGTATCCCGCGGGCGTGCGCCGCCTTGATGAAGCGGCGGGCGTCGTCGAGGGTGCCGTACTCGGGATGAACGCCGATGTACTCGGCGATGTCGTAGCCGTCGTCGCGCCGGGGCGAGGGGTAGAAGGGCAGCAGCCAGACCGCGGTGACGCCCAGTTCGACGATGTAGTCGAGCTTGGACAGCAGGCCGGCGAAGTCGCCGACGCCGTCGTTGTCGGCGTCAAAGAAGCTCTTGACGTGGAGCTGGTAGATGACCGCGTCCTTGTACCACTGGTGGTCTTGAGAAGAAGGCTGGTCGGTCATGAATATCTCGAACGTGCAGGGGCGCCGGAGATTTTCCTCTCCTGCGAAGCGGGGGAGGTGGCGGCGAGGCCGACTGAGGGGGCGCCCGAGGCGCCCGGTTTAGCCGCAAGGCCGGGCTGGCGGCATCCAAGACGTGGGTGGGCTGCAGCCCGCTCCACCATGCTGCGCAGGGTCCCCCTCCCCCGCTTCGCAGGGGAGGAGACATCACGCGGGACCCATTCGGCCTTCGAAACGCAAGTCACGAGACGGCCTTCACCGGCACGCGCAGCGACCAGATCGCGTAGGGCTGATCCGGGTCGAGGCGCACCGAGTGGGACTTGCCCATCCAGGTGAAGCGCTGCTCCCAAACCAGGTCCTCGACCTCCACGGTCGCGTCGTCAGCCAATCCCCAGCTCCACAGCGGCAGTTCGAAGCCGGTCTCCTGGACGTTATGCGGGTCCAGGCTGATGGCGACGACGACCACGTCGTCGAGCCCCGCGGTCGCCTTGACGAAGACCAGCACGCTGTCGTTCCACGCCGGCAGGAAGCTGACGCCCAGATGGGTCTGCAGCGCGGGATGGCCCTTGCGGATGCGGTTCAGCCGGCTGATCTCGGCGACGATGTCGCCGGGTGCGCGAGGTGGCCGTGGCCTGATCTCGTACTTCTCGGAGTCCTTGTACTCTTCCCTGCCGGGCAGCGGCTCCGCTTCCAGCAGCTCGAAGCCGGAATAGACGCCCCACAGCCCCGACAGGGTCGACGCCAGAGCGGCGCGGATCAGGAACCCGCCTCGGCCGGAAGTCTGCAGGAAGACCGGGTTGATGTCGGGCGTGTTGACGAAGAAGTGGGGGCGGAAGAACTCCTTGGGCGCCGTCTGCGTCAGCTCGCCCAGATAGTCGATGAATTCAGCCTTGGTGTCGCGCCAGGTGAAGTAGGTGTAGGATTGTGAGAAGCCGATCTTAGCCAGCCGGTACATCACCTTGGGCCGGGTGAAGGCCTCCGCCAGGAACACCACGTCCGGGTGCGCCGAGCGCACCTCGCGGATCATCCACTCCCAGAACGGCAGCGGCTTGGTGTGCGGGTTGTCGACCCGGAACAGCTTCACCCCCTCGCCTACCCACAGCAGCACGTTGTCGCGCAGGGCGAGCCAAAGGTCAGGGATCGCCTCGGCCTTATAGAAGTCGACATTGACGATGTCCTGGTACTTCTTGGGCGGGTTTTCGGCGTACTTGATGCTGCCGTCGGGACGCCAGTCGAACCAGCCGGGATGCTCCCGCAGCCACGGATGGTCCGGCGAGCACTGGACTGCGAAATCAAGCGCGATCTCCAACCCCTGCGCCGCCGCTGCGGCGATCAGGCGGCGGAAGTCCTCGAACGTGCCGAGTTCGGGATGGATCGCCTCGTGGCCACCCGCCTCCGAGCCAATGGCGTAGGGGCTGCCGGGGTCGTCAGGTGCGGGCGTCAGGCTGTTGTTGCGGCCCTTGCGGTTCTTGGCGCCTATGGGGTGGATCGGCGGGAAATAGAGCACGTCGAACCCCATGGCCCGCACGTGCGGCAGCCGGGCGATCACGTCGTCGAAGGTCCCATGGCGGGCGGCGTTGTCGGTCTGGGAGCGGGGGAACAGCTCGTACCAGCTGGCGAACCGCGCCTGCAGCCGCTCGGCGTCCACCACCTGCACCGGCGAGCGCAGGCGGAAGGGCCGGTCGTCGGCCGCGCACATCAGCTCAGCGAGCTTGGGATCCAGCAGGATGTCGCCGACCGAGCCGTCGTCAGCGTCTTCCAGCCTGGCGAGCAGGTCCTTGAGGCTGCTCTTCAGCTCGCCCGACACCTGTTCGCAGGCGCGATTGACGAGTTCGACTCCTTCCTGCCCGTCCACCTTCTGGGCGACGCCGGCGTCGCGCTTCTTGGCGTAGTCGCGGCGGAAGCCGCCGAAGCGATCCAGCCACGCCTCTATTGCGAACTCGTAGCGGCCGAGGCGGTCCAGCGGGAAGTCCGCTCGCCAGCGGTCGTTCTCCAGCGCCCTCATGGGCGCACCGCTCCAGCCCGTCTGGTCGAGCGAGCGCCACTGCAGCTCGGCGGCGAGCTGCTCGTGGCCGTCACCGAAGATGTCGGCTTCCACCGCCACCCGCTCGCCCACCACCCGCCGGACGGGGAAGGCGCCGCCCTCCACGCAGGGGGTCATGCCCTCAACCACCAGCCGCGGGGCGATCGCCGCCGCCCCGGCGGAGGTCGGGTCCCGGGCGATCGGGTGGGTTACCGCGTGGCTGCGCCGGGCGAGCAGCAGCCGTACCTCGCCGGGCCGCAAGGACGCGGAAGGCTTCGCGCCGCCATCGACCCGGGCGAAGGCTTCGAACTCGGCGCCGGCCCGGGCCAGCAGGCCCTCGCTGCCTGGCGACGCGGGCGCGTGGAGGTCCGGATTGATGAGGATCAGCAGGGCCGCGGTGGCCCGGCGCACGTCGGGAGTATCGGCACGCAGCAAAGCGGTGACCGGGGCGCCTTCGCCGCTCAGCACCCGCATCTCGCCCCCGAAGCGGGACAGCTCCCCGCTCAGCCCGTTGGCGGCGTGGACGGCCTCGCGCAGGTCGGCGAAAGGCGACTGCAGGCTCTCTGCGAAACGCCCTGCATCCCCGCCCTTCGGGTCCAGCGGCTCGCGGCTGGCCGCCTCGAAACCCATGGGGACCAGCAGTCCGATGCCGGTCGCAGCCGCGAGCGTCAGGCGCTGCTCGTAGGCCAGGCCGGCCTCGGCCGGATCCGTGTAGCTGGCGGACAGCCTGGGTCCGAAAGGCGGCTCCACCTCGGCGATGAGGGGTGCGACGGTGCGCAGCGCCTCGTGCTCCTCCACGAACCAGCGCGCGCGACCGTCCCACCAGGGCAGCGAGGAGGTGAGCGCGTCAAACCCGCAGCCGGCGAGCGCCAGCACGGCCTCGCGCGGCGCCGTCTGGGTCTCGGCAAGGAAGATCAGCTCCGGCGTTTCCTGGTGAACCTCGGCGATGAGCCCTTGCCAGAAGGCCGGCGGCGCGGCGTGGGGCTGCAGCACCCGCACGCCCTTCAGCCCGGCCGCCGACCAGGCGGCGATGGCCGATCTGGCGAACTCGGCCACAGCCTGCGCGGCTTCCAGCCTGTCGAGGCACGGGCGCGCCTCGTCCGAGCGAGGGGGAAGGTGGCGTGGGTCTACAGCCGCGGCGGTGGTCAGCCCAAAGCACCCCGGATGCGCGGTCACCAGGGGATGGCCCGCCGCCAGGCGGTGCAGCGCCAAGTCCATGAACAGGCTAAGACCCCGTCCCTGCGCCTGCCCGGCCAAGCTCCTGAGCGCTTCGACTGCGTGGCCTCCGCCGAGGACTGCGTGAGCGCAAGCGTGATCGGCGACCAGGAAGACATCGCCGTCAGGGCCGGTCTGGAAGATCGGGGAAACCAGGACGGTGTCGAAGCCTAGGGCGGCCGCGCGATCCAGGTGGACCTCGAAATCCTCTCTCGAACCCAGCAGCGGGATGTGGACGTAGTAGATCCGCCGCGCCGCCGAGGGGCGTTCTGGCTCGGTCGTAAACCCCATTCCGTCCCGTCCAGGCCGCGGCGCTCCATCTGTCCGCATCCCGGCGTCAACGGCGCGCCACGCCGACTGTTCCGACCCGACGGCCACGCTCAGAGGTCGGCAGACGTTTCGGGCAGCTGGTGCAGGGCGGCCACGAAAGCGTCGCGCCACCAGGCGGCGTCCTGGGTCTGCACGCCGTGGAACAGGCTTTCCCAGCGGCGGATGCGTTCGGCCTTTGGCATGTCGAGCCCACGCGCGATGGCGTCGGCCACGTCCTCCCGGCTGTAGGGATTGACGATCAGCGCCTCGCCCATCTGCGTCGCCGCGCCTGCGAAACGCGACAGCACCAGCACGCCCGGGTCCTCCGGGTTCTGGGCGGCGACGTACTCCTTGCCCACCAGGTTCATGCCATCGCGGAGCGGCGTCACCAGCCCGACCTTGGCGGCGCGATAGAGGCCAGCCAAGGCGTCTCGGCCGTAGGAGCGGTTGACGTAGCGGATGGGGCTCCAGTCCACCGTCGCATAGGCGCCGTTGATGCGCCCGGTGACCGCGTCCAGCTTGGCGCGGATGTCCTGGTAGGCCTCCACGTCGCCCCGGGAGGTCTGGGCGATCTGCAGCAGGAAGACCTTCTCGACAAGATCGGGATGGCTCTCCAGCAGCTCCTCGATGGCCAGGAAGCGCTCCTCCAGGCCCTTGGAGTAGTCGATGCGATCCACGCCCACGATCATGTCGCGGAAAACGCCGGTGGCGGCGGCGCGGTCGTAGCTTCGCTGAGCCTCGGGCGAGCGGACGATCTCGGTGAAGTTCTGGGCGTCGATGCCAATGGGGAAGGCTGCGGCGCGGATGGAGCGGCCGAAGGCGCGCACCGCCCCGTCGTCCAACACCTCGCCGCCCGCCTCATCGACGACGTAGCCCTGGAAGGCGGCCAGCCAGTCAGCGGTCTGGAAGCCCACGAGGTCGTAGTCGAACAGCGAGCTGACCAAGTCCGAATGGCGCGGCAGAGTGGTGAGCAGCTGGGGGGCCGGCCAGGGGATGTGCAGGAAGAAGCCGATGCGGTTGCGGCAGCCCATCCGCCGCAGCTCCCGCGCCAAGGGGATCAGGTGGTAGTCGTGCACCCAGATGATGTCGTCGGGCTGAAGCAGCGGACGCACTGTCTCGGCGAAGCGGCAGTTGACTCGGGCATAGCCCTTGCCGAACAGCCGCTCGTAGTGGGTCAGGTCGATGCGGTAGTGGAACAGCGGCCAGAGGACCGTGTTGGCGTAGCCGTTGTAGTACTCCTGGACGTCCTGTTCCTCCAGGTCGATGGTGGCGACCGTGACCCCGTCCGTCTGCTTCATGTGCGGGACGCCGGTGAAGGTGGGCGCCACCTCCCCGCTCCAGCCGAACCACACGCCCTCGTAGCGGGTCAGCGCCGCCGCCAGCGCCATGGTCAGGCCGCCGACGGATGCGCCGCCGCGCTCGGGCATGGCCACCCGGTTGGAGATGACGACGAGGCGCGCCATGCTCAGCTCGCCAGCGAGTGGAGATCGGCGGCGGCGAACGCCTCCAGCCAGCCCAGCACAGAGGCGACGTCGTCCAGCCGGAAGGCGGCGGCCGTCTCCCGCTGCGGGCCGACCAGCACGCCATGGCCGCCGAGATCACGGGCGGCCTCGAAGGCCGACTCATCGGTGAGATCGTCGCCCACG
This sequence comes from Caulobacter sp. S45, assembly GCF_903642205.1. Taxonomy (GTDB): domain Bacteria; phylum Pseudomonadota; class Alphaproteobacteria; order Caulobacterales; family Caulobacteraceae; genus CAHJWH01. Next base: position 8,758 of record NZ_CAHJWH010000118.1, read on the forward strand.
AAGACCGGCCGGCCACCCTGGAAAGGCGGCTCGGCCATGAAGGTCCTGAGCGCGTCGCCCTTGTTGCGCCCGGGCGTACGGACCTCAGCCATCATGTCACCTTTCTGGAGGGCCAGGCCGGTCTCGTCCACCATCCGCGCCGCCGTCGCATTGGCGAGTTCGGCGAGTTCAGGCGCGGTGCGGTAGTGCAGGACCAGTCCCAGGCCCTTGTCTTCCAAGAGCAGCTCGGGATGCGCCTGCACGAGGGCGGTGAATGCGCCTCTCGCCCGCTCCAGCCCCGGATGAGGCGACGCAGCCTCCACCCGCCCCAAGGCGTCGCGGTGCTCCAACCCGTGCACGCCGGAGGCGGCGACCACCGCCCCGGCGGTGATGCGGTCCATGTCCGCGAGGGCCCGTCCGCTTATCACCGCGATCCGACCATCCAGACGCCGTCCCAGCGCCTGCAGCAACGCGGTCAGCCGAGGCGTCGGCCCGACCTCCTCCGGCCGGCGCTTGAACTCCGCCAGGGTGCCGTCGATGTCGAGGAAAAGCGAAGTCCTAGCCGGATCGGGCTGCGGCGGCGGAGGCAGGCTCATCCAGCGAAGGCTGCATTGTGAGCCCTGAAGGGCGAGCGTCCGACGCCAACTACCTTCACCGCGGATCAAACGCCCCTTCGCACCGGGCGGCAAACGCGACAGCCCCGCGCCCGTTCCGCTCGCATGCGTTCCCCTGGAAGCACGATGTCGAGCGCACGGGGCGAAAGGGAGCGGCCCGTTCTGCGGCGGGCCGCCCCCTGCATTCACTGGATCGTGGCGCGCCCGATCTCCAGCCGACCGTCGCCGGCATGCACGTCGATCACCGACCCGTCCGCCAAGTCGCCAGAGAGCAGCTTCCTGGCGATGGGGTCGATCAGCTCCTTCTGGATCACGCGCTTGAGCGGGCGCGCGCCATAGACCGGGTCGTAGCCCTTCTCGCCGAGCCAGTGCAGCGCGCCCGGGTCGAGCGAGATGGCCATGTGGCGGTCGCCCAGCATCTTCTCCACCCGGGCTAGCTGGATCGTCACGATGGAGTCCATTTGCGCGCGGCCGAGCCGCTGGAACAGGATGATCTCGTCGATCCGGTTCAGGAACTCGGGCCGGAAGTGGCGGCGCACGCTGTCCATGACCAGCGGGCGGGCGGTCTCCACGTCCGCGTCGTCGGGCAGGTTGGCCAGCGCCTCGGAGCCTAGGTTCGAGGTCATCACGATCAGGGTGTTCCTGAAGTCGACCGTCCTCCCCTGCCCGTCCGTCAGCCGCCCGTCGTCGAGCACCTGCAGCAGCACGTTGAACACGTCCGGGTGCGCCTTCTCCACCTCGTCGAACAGCACGACCTGGTAGGGCCGCCGCCGCACCGCCTCGGTCAGCGCGCCGCCCTCGTCGTAGCCGACATAGCCCGGAGGCGCGCCGATCATGCGCGAGGTGGAGTGCTTCTCCATGTACTCGCTCATGTCGAGCCGGGT
>NZ_CAHJWH010000119.1 GCF_903642205.1 Caulobacter sp. S45
CTTCGGACAGCCGGGCGGTGAAGAAGCGGCGTGCGCCTTCGCTCCACAGCCGCCGCGCCACGGGCCCGAGGCCCAGCCCATAGGCGTCGGCCTTCACCACCGGTGCGACCTCTGCGCGGCCAGCCTCCCGCTGCACAGTGACGAGGTTGGCGGCAAGCGCATCCAGGTCGACGGTGTAGCGCGCCTCTGCGGACGGTGTCATGGGCGCGGCGCCGGTCCGAGCGGGCGGACGATCAGCGTTGCGGCGCCTTGCGGGCCCGCACGACGGCTGCGCGCAGCAGGTCCATCTGGGCGCCTGAGATCATCTGGTCGCCGACGATGAAGGCGGGCGTGCCGTCGATGCCGAGCGCCCGGGCGAGCGCGCGGGCGTCGGCGATCTGAGCGGTGGTGGAGGTCGAGGTCTCCACCGTCTTGGCGGCGTTGGGATCGACGCCGTCGACCTTGAGCAAGGCCGTGATCCCGTCCTCATCCAGGTGCTTCTGGGCAAGCAGGGCGCGGTGCACGACATCGTACCTTCCCTGCGCATTGGCGGCGAGGGCGGCCCGGGCGGCGTCTTCGGAGATGTGGGTCTGGTCCTCGGCGTCCAGGATCGGGAACTCCTTCAGCACCAGCCGTATGTCCGGGTTGGCGGCCAGCAGCTTCTCCACGTCAGGTTCGGCCGCCTTGCAGAAGGGGCAGCGGTAGTCGAAGAACTCCACCACCGTCACTGCGCCTTGCGGGTTGCCGAGCACGGGGTCGCGCGGGTCACGTTCCAGCATCTGCTTGCGCGCCACGATGGCGGAGCGGGCGTCGGCGGCCTTGCCGGCATCCGCCTTGGCCTGCAACTGGTCGAACGCTTCCTGCAGCACCTCCGGATGGGCGAGCAGGTAGGCGCGCACCCGCCTGCCGAAGGCGAGGTCGGCGGGGCTCTCCTCTGCGTGGCAGGCGGCGACTGGGACGACGAGGGCGGTCAGCGTGGAGAGCAAGAGCGCTGAGGACCGGAGGTGGGAGAGGAGCAAGGGCGGCTTTCTGGCGGGTTCCGCGTCCTCTTCGGGCCGGCGGGAGAAAGGATCAAGGGCGTTGTCCATCTCCCTCATCTGCAATGGGGCGGATGAAGCGGACCCTACCTGTCCACCTTCAGCCTCGCCGCTTGGTTCGTGGTGTGCAGCATCTCGGCGTGGGGCATCAGGGTGATGCGGCCGAACTCCTCGAGCAGGGCGCGGAACTCCGCGGCGACGGGGTGGGGCTTGCGGGCTAGGTCGTACAGGCCGCAGGCGTTCACGGTGTCGTTCTTCTCAGAAAGCTGGCTGTCCCAGTCGATCTGGTCGGTCAGCGAATACCAGGTGAAGCCCAGCACCGGCACGCCCTCCTCGCGCACGCTGAGCACGTTCACCCACTGTTTCCAGAGCCAGGACGGTCCGGCGTCGGCGTTGAACACATTGGTCTCGGTGTGCATCACAGGCTTGCGGTAGCGCTGCCAGTATTGGCAGGCGATGGCGCGCCAGCCCATCACGTCCTCGGCCTCGAACTTGCTGCCGTCCGGCTTGATGATGTGCTCGTTGCGCCCGTAGTAGTCGATGCCCAGCACCTGGTAGCCGGGAGGGTCGCCACGCATGAACCAGGCGTATTCTTCACGCGTCAGCCCGTTGTCCAGGGCGTGCAGCAAGACCTCCGCGTCCAGCGGGTGGGCGTAGAGCAGGTCCAGCGACATGAACTTGACCTTGTTGGCCAGGACAGTGTGTTCGCTCACCGTGGCGTGCATCTCGTGGATGTATTCAGCGCTCTCGCTGTGGACGATCACCGCGTCGTGGCGGCGCTCGGCGATGGCGTGGCAGCCCAGGATCGAGCAGGCGGCCAGGTGCTTGATGGCGGTGACGAAGGCGGCGTCGCTCTTCAGCTGCTCGTTCCAGAAGCCCAGCTTGGCGCTGTTGCGAGCGGTGACATAGGCCTCGTTCACGGGCGTGTAGTAGCGCACCCACGGGTAACGGTCGGCAACCGCGGCGCAGTAGTCGCGGAAAAGCACCGGCAGCTCCGGGTTCTGGAAACTGCCCAGCCAATCCGGCACGCCGAAGTGCATCAGGTCCAGGATCGGGGTGATGCCCAGCCGCTTCAGTTCTGCCATCGCCTCGTCGGCGAAGGACCAGTCGTACCGGCTCCGGCCGAGCCAGACCTTGTGCAGGGGCAGCCCGTAGCGGAGCACGCGCACGCCGAGCTCGTGCACCAGCGCGAAATCCCCGCGCCAGTGCTCGTAATGGCCGCATTCGGCAAGCTGGTCGCGGCGGACACGGCCGTGGTCGATGGTGGGATAGGAGCACTCGATCCCGGTGGCGAACATGAAGCTGTCGCCGACCTCGCCCGTCGGCAAGCCGCCGCCGTCCTGGCCGCTGCCGCCGCCGAACTCGTCGCCGGCGTCGTCCCCCTCGCCGCGCACGCGGTGGATGATGTCGAGGAAGCCGTCAGCCATGGAAGGAGGTCTCTCCCTTTCCTTTGAGGGAAGGGTAGGGGAACGCCGAACGCAAGCTGGCGGACGGCGAGTATGATAAGTTGGCGCTTGGAGCGCCGCGGCGACGGACCCCCACCTGGACCGTTCCCTTCATGGCAGGGAGGCGGGCTGCGGCGCCCCTCATCGCCGCGCCAGGAAGCGGTCGGCGGTGCGCAGGCTGAGCGCCATCTGCGTGACGCAGGGATTGACGCTGAGCGCGCTCGGATAGACGGAATTGTCGCAGACATATAGGTTGGAGATCTCGAAGCTGCGGCAGTCGGCATTCACGACCGCGTCGTCGGCGTCGCTTCCCATGCGGCAGGCGCCCAGCGTATGGGCGTTACGCGGCGTGCGCTTCAGGGCATAGGCGCCGGCGGCCTCCAGCACCGCAGTCATCAGCCGGTCGCCATGGGCGGTCAGGGCCTTCTCGTTGTCGCCGTTGGAGAAGTCGATCATGGGCTTGGGCAGGCCCCGGGCGTCCAGCTCGTCGCTGAGCGTCAGGCGGTTGTCGGGGTGCGGCAGGCACTCGCCGCAGATGTTGATGCCGACGACATGGTTGAAGCGGCGCATGTGGCTCGTCAGCGCCTCGCCCCAGAGGCCGTAGCCCCGGGCCATCTGGGACGCGTAGGTCATAGGCATGACGCCGATGCTCTGGACCAGGTAACCGCCGGCGAAGCTGACGTCCTCGGGGCGATGAGTGTCCTCGCTGATCAAGCCCCCGGGGATCCCGCGGGTGGGCTTCACGAAAGCGTCCACCTCCGCCCAGATCTGCAGCGCCGGATGGGCCATGAAGTTGCGGCCGACCTGGCCCGAGCTGTTGGCCAAGTCGTTGATCAGCAGCAGGCGCGCGCTCTCCACCCCGCCGGCGCAAAGGAACACCGTCCCGCAGCGCTGGCGCTGCTCGCGGCCCTCGGCGTCGGTGTAGAGTACGGCCGACAGGCGGCCGTCGCCTTCGCGCTCGAAGCCGGTGACGAACGCGCGCTCGCGCACCTCCGCCCCGGCCCGCAGGGCGAGCGGGATGAAGGTGACGTCGGCGGAGCCCTTGGCGCCCACGCTGCAGCCCGCCTGGCAGAAGCCGCGGCTGGTGCAGGCCGGGCGATGCAGGCCGGCATAGTCGTAGTCGCTGGAAGGGGCGGCGTTGGGCGCCGGCGAGGTGCGCAGGCCAAGTTGGGCGCCACCGGCCTGCATGATCTGAGCAGCGCCATTCAGCGGCAGCGGCGGGCGTGGATAGGCGGATCGCGGTGGTCCCCAAGGATAGGGGGAGGGGCCGCTGACGCCCAGCATCCGCTCTACCTCGTCGAGGTAGGGCTCCAGCTCAAGATAGGTCATCGGCCAGTCGCGGCCGACACCGAACTCGGCGCGCAGGCGCAGGTCGTCCGGCTGGGGGCGGACGGCGTAGGCCGTCCAGTGCAAGGTCGAGCCGCCGACGCCGATGCCGGAATTGTTGCGGCCGAAGGCGATGGGGTCCTCGCCGGCCGACAGCCGCTCGTCCTTCCAGAACAGCTTCTCCTGTTCCATCTCGTCGCTGGCGAAGTCGTCCTTGGGCGACCAGCTCCGCCCGGCTTCCAGGCACACCACGCTCAGCCCCGCCTGGGCCAGCTTCATTAGGATGGGCGCCCCGCCGCCGCCAGCGCCGATCACCACGGCGTCGACGGGCTCGCGGTCGGAGTAGCGGCGGGGTGGCGGTTCAGCGGCCAAGGCGTCCGGCCTCCGCAGACACGGCCTGGAAGCCCACAGCCTGGGGGCCGTGTGCATCGGCCATGCCGTCATAGCCGATGGAGACCTGCACCAGGGGATGGGCGTAGTAGAGCTCGGTGAGCGCCGTCAGCAGTTCCTCAAACCAGTGGTCCAGAGCGGAGCCATCGAACGGCGGCTCGCCTTTACATGCGACCTTCAGCAGCTTGTCCTGAGGCTCCGTCGCAAGGTCCGCGAAGGCGGTCCCCGTCGCTGCTCGAGCTGCGACGTCGAGGGCGTCCAGGCCGGCGCGGTAAAGTGTCAGGTCGTCAGGCGCCTCGGCATAGCGCCAGCCGCGGAACAGGCCCTTAGCCAGCTTGGCCTCGAAGGCTGCCGGTAGGGCGGTGCGGCGCACCAGGTCAGGTTCGGGGATCAGGCGCAGGCACGCCGCCTCCAGCGTGCGCCGCTGGTCGGGCGAGAGCAGGTGCGTGGGCTCGAACCGCTGGTCCATCCGCCCCTGCAAGGCCGCGCGCGTGGGCGTGGTGAGGGCGTCGCTGGCGAGCAGCGCCCGCGTGCGCGCCTCGAGCGCCGAGAGGTCTTCGGTTGCGAGGCTCACGAGTCCGTCGACAGCTTTCCGCCGGTGACCTGCACCAGCGACCCGGTCATGAACGAGCCGTCATCCGACGCCAGCAGCACATAAATCGGCGCCAGCTCCTCCGGCTGCCCCGGACGCGCCAGCGCCACCTCATGGCCGAAGCCTTCCACCTCGCTCTCAGGCATGGTGGCGGGGATGTTGGGCGTCCAGACCGGGCCCGGCACCACGCAGTTAACCCGGATGTTCTTTTCACCCAGAGACAGCGCCAAGGCGCGGGTGAAGGCGTGGATGGCGCCCTTGGTGGCGCAGTAGTCGATCAGCAGTTCGTTGCCGGTCATCCCCACGATGGAGCCCGTGTTGACGATGGCGTCGCCCGCCTTCAGGTGCGGCAGAACGGCCTGGGCCATGAAGATGTAGCCCAGTATGTTGGTGTCGAAGGTCCGTCTGAGCTGTTCCTCGGTGATGTCGAGGAGGCCGCCTTCCTGGGCCTTCTGGTAGGCGGCGTCGTTGACCAGGATGTCGAGGCCCCCGAACGCCTCCACCGTCTCCGCCACAGCGGCCTCGCAGGCCTGCTTGGAGCGGACGTCGGCCTTGATGACGTGGCAGGTCCCGCTGCGGTCCTCGACCATGCGGCGGGTCTCCTGGGCGTCTCCGTCGTTTTCGTTGTAGAGGATGGCGACCCTGGCCCCCTCCAGCGCGAAGGCGATGGCCACCGCTCGCCCGATGCCGCTGTCCGCCCCGGTTATGATGGCGCGCTTGCCGAGAAGCTTTCCCGCCGCCTTGTAGTTGGCCAGCGAGGTCTGGGGCGCGATCGCCATGTCCGACTGCCTGGCGGGATATGGCAGGGACTGGCCGACCATGTCCTCGGCGGTTGGGCGCTCAGGCTCGCTCACGAAGCTTCCTTCTGGCTCATCTTACGAGAGACCGGCAGCGCAGGCCGCCGGTCCCTCCAGCCAGATGTTGGTGGCGCGGCCACTCAGTGGCGCGGCAGCGGCGGCTTGCCTTCGTGGGAGACAAGCAGGTCATGCATGTCGTCGGCGTGCTCCTCCTCCACCGTCAGGATGCCTTCGAGCATGACCCGGGTGGTGATGTCGTCATCGCCGAAATAGCGGATCAGCTCGCGGTAATGGTCCACCGCGATCCGTTCGGCGATCAGGTTCTCCTTGATCATGTCCACCAGGTTGCCGTCCTGGCCGGCGTACTGGGAGGCGGAGCGCGTGGCCAACCCCTCCGGATCGAAGTTGGGCGTGCCGCCGAGCTGGTTGATGCGGTCGGCGACGGCCAGCATGTGCTCCTGCTCCTCGGCCGCATGTTCCTTGAATTCGGCGCGGACGCCCTCGCTGGAGATGCCGGAGGCGGCGATGGAATGCTGGGTGTAGCGCAGGACGCAGACGATCTCGGTGGCCAGGACCGACTGCAGGATGTCGATGGTCTTGTTCACGTCGCCGCCGTAGGTCGAGGTGACCGCACCGCCGTCGATATGCTTGCGGGCCCGGTCGCGCAGCGTCCGCACGTCGCTCAGGAAGGGCTTCCCGGCGCTCTGGGGCCGCTCCAGGGTGTCGCTGTCGGCCATGGCCGTGTCTCCTGTCGATGATCTTTCGATACGCTCAACGCAGGCACGCCAGGGTGCGATGCATGCCGCGCGGCGATTTTGGCAGCTGGCAGGCCGCAGGATGGACAAAGTTTAACTCCGTTCCGACCCATCGCCGGACTAGGACGGTGCTACAACTAAGATGGGCGACCCATGAACCGACGTGATCTCCTGGCCGGCGGCGCCGGCGTGGCGGGCCTGGCCCTAGCCGCCCGTACGGCGAGCGCCCAGACCGCCGCTGGTGCGCCCTCGGCGCAGCTGAACGCCGTGTTCGACGGGATCATGAAGGAGAACCTGGACCGCTCGCCGGAGTTGGCCACCAGCCTCGGCCTCGACATGGGCGCTCGGGCCGGACAGAAGGCGCTGCTGGACGACCGCTCCATCGCCGCCTGGGAGGGCGACAAGCGCCGCATGGCCGCCCAGCTGGCGCGGCTGAAGGGCGTGGACCGCTCCACACTCGGCCCGCAGGACCGGGTGAACCTGGACTCGCTGGTCTATGTCGCCGCCTTGAACGACCAGGCCAACCGTCGCTTCCCCTACAGCGGCGGCCCCTACGTGGTCAGCCAGCTCACTGGCGCCTACCAGGGCGTGCCGGACTTCCTGGACACCCAGCATTCCATTGAGACCAAGGCCGACGCTGACGACTACCTGTCGCGCCTGTCGGCCTTCGCCACGGCGCTGGACCAGGAGGACGCCGCCGTCCGCCACGACGTGGCGCTGGGCGTCACGCCGCCGGATTTCATCCTCGACAAGACCCTGATCCAGCTCCGGGCGCTCCGCGACACGCCGCCGGCGACCTCCAACATGGTGCAGTCGGTGGCGCGCCGGACGCACGAGAAGGGCTTCCCCGGCGACTATGCCGGCCAAGCCACGGCCATCTACACCGGCAAGGTGCAGCCGGCGCTGGACCGGCAGATCGCCCTGGCGACCGAGCTCCGGGCCAAGGCCGTGCACGACGCCGGCGTCGCCCGCCTGCCGGACGGGCCGGACTTCTACGCCCTGTCGCTGAAGCAGTGGACGACTTCGGACATGCCGCCGGCCGAGATCCACCAGACCGGCTTGGACCTCGTCGCCAGCCATCAGTCCCAGCTCGATTCCCTGATGAAGTCGCAAGGGCTCACCCAGGGAACGGTCGGCGAGCGGTTCCGTGTGCTCTACAACGATCCCAAGTATCGCTATCCCAACACCGACGAGGGCAAGGTCAAGCTGATCGCCGACCTGAACCTCAAGGTCGCCGCGGTCCAGGCCAAGCTGCCCGCCTACTTCGGGACGCTGCCGAAGGCCAGGCTGGACATCCGCCGCGTGCCCAAGGCCACCGAGGCCGGCGCGCCGGGTGGCTACTACCAGCCGGGCGATCTCGCCGGCACGCGGCCCGGCGCCTACTACATCAACCTGCGCGACACCGCCGAAGTGCCGAGCTGGACCCTGCCGACCCTTACCTTCCACGAGGGCATCCCCGGCCACCACCTCCAGGGATCTCTGGCCATGGAGGCCAGCCTGCCGCTGATCCGCAAGACCCAATGGTTCTCCGGCTATGGCGAGGGCTGGGCCCTCTACGCCGAGAACCTGGCGGTGGAGATGGGCATGTACGACAGCGACCCGCTCGGCCACATCGGCCAGCTGCACGACAGCATGTTCCGCGCCGTGCGCCTCGTGGTGGACACGGGGCTCCACTCGCAAGGCTGGAGTCGGGAGAAGGCGATCCGCTACTACGTCGACAGCCTGGGCGACCAGGACGCCTCCGCCACCACCGAGGTGGAACGCTACTGCGTTTGGCCGGGCCAGGCCTGCAGCTACATGCTGGGCAAGCTCGACTGGCTCCGCCAGCGCGAGCGGGCGAAGACCGCGCTCGGCCCGCGCTTCGACATCCGCAAGTTCCACGACGCGGGCCTGCTGGCCGGCGCCATGCCGCTGGCGGTGCTCGACACGCGGATCGGGGAGTACATCCGCACGGCGTGAGGTGCGGCGCGGCGCCTCCGCCTCCATCGTCATCCTCGGGCTCGTCCCGAGGATCGAGCCGTCCACGCGCCGGGCGCTTACGCGCCGCAGGCGTCGAGCCTTTCGCCGGCCGCGATCCTCGGGACGAGCCCGAGGATCACGGGAAAACGACGGAATGTGACGCCGTTCTGGGCGAGCACAGCTCGTCGTGCAGCAAACCTGAGCAATGCAGCCCCTCGCGTCCTGCCGCGCTTTAATCCTACGATGGCGCGGGTCCAAGCGACCTGCTCAGGTGACCGCGCAGCCAGGCGAGGGTGATGCAGACGTTCGACGAAATGTATGGCGCCGTCTCCGGCCAAGTCGACGTCCGCGCCGGCTACGAGGCGCTGAAGCGTTGGCTGGACGAGACACCAGGCGACCTGCTGCACACCCGCCGCCAGCAGGCCGAGCTGCTGTTCCGCCGCATCGGCATCACCTTCGCGGTCTATGGCGACGAGTCGGCCGAGGAGCGGCTGATCCCCTTCGACATCATCCCGCGCGTGCTGACCCGGTCCGAATGGGCCACCCTGGAGCGTGGCCTGGTCCAGCGCTCGCGCGCGCTCAACGCCTACCTCGCCGACATCTACGGCCCGCGCGACTGCGTGCGCGCCGGCATCGTGCCGCCGGAGCTAGTGCTGCAGAACCCCCAGTTCCGGCTGGAGATGGTCGGCCACCCGCCGCCCCACGGGGTCTATACCCACATCGCCGGCATCGATCTCGTGAGGACCGACGCGGACGAGTTCTACGTGCTGGAGGACAACTGCAGGACGCCGTCGGGCGTCTCCTACATGCTGGAGAACCGGGAGGTGATGATGCGCCTGTTCCCGGACCTGTTCGCCCGCTGCCGGGTCATGCCCGTGGAGGGCTATACCGAGGCGCTGCTGGCCACTCTGCGTTCGGTCGCGCCGCCTCGCGCGCAGGCCAACCCCAACATCGTGCTGCTGACGCCCGGCATGTACAACTCCGCCTTCTACGAACACAGCTTCCTGGCCGACAAGCTGGGCGTGGAGCTGGTGGAGGGGAGCGACCTGTTCGTGCAGGACTGCGTGGTGTTCATGCGCACCACCGAGGGACCCAAGCGCGTGGACGTGATCTACCGGCGCATCGACGACGACTGGCTCGATCCCCTGGTGTTCCTGCCCTACAGCCGGCTCGGCGTGCCGGGGCTGATGGGCGCCTACCATGCCGGCAATGTGACGATCTGCAATGCGCCGGGCGCGGGGGCCGCCGACGACAAGGCGATCTACAGCTACATGCCCGAGATCGTACGCTTCTTTACCGGCGAGGAGCCGATCCTGAAGAACGTGCCGAGCTGGCGCTGCCGTGAACCCGATGCGCTGGGCCACGTGCTGGAGAACCTGCACGAGCTGGTGGTGAAGGAAGTGAACGGCTCGGGCGGCTACGGCATGCTGGTGGGGCCGACCTCCACGCGCGACGAGATCGAGACCTTCCGCGCCAGGCTGAAGGCGACGCCGGAGAACTTCATCGCCCAGCCGACGCTGGCTTTATCCACCTGCCCGACCTTCGTGGAGAGCGGGGTGGCGCCGCGGCACGTGGACCTGAGACCATTCGTGCTGACGGGGTCCGACGAGGTGCGGATTACGCCGGGAGGCCTGACGCGCGTGGCGCTGAAGGAAGGCTCGCTGGTGGTGAACTCCAGCCAGGGCGGCGGGACCAAGGACACCTGGGTGCTGGATGAGTGACGCGGTGCTGGCCCCCTCCACCAGGCTTCGCCTGGTCCCCCTCCCCCAGGGGGGGAGGA
>NZ_CAHJWH010000120.1 GCF_903642205.1 Caulobacter sp. S45
AACCTTGCGCGCCGCCGCCCGCTGTTTAGGTCTGCGCCGGGGACGAGCCGCCATGACCGCCTTCGACTTGGCCGCCCTGTTCATCAGCCTGGTGGCCGGGGCCGGCTGGGCCAACGCCAGGTGGCTGCACCTCCCGCCGAGCGTGGTCATGCTGGCGGTCGGCGCGCTAGGTTCGGGGGTGCTGATCGTCGGGCGTGGCGTACCGTCCGTCTCGCCGGCCGCGGACGCCGTCTCCCACCTGATCGGGCGGGTGAACTTCCCGGAGACCGTGGTCGGCTACATGCTGGCCTTCCTGCTGTTCGCCGGCGCCATGCAGGTCGACCTCAGCGAGCTGCGCCGCCGCACGATGGCGGTGGTCAGCCTGGCCACCTTCGGCGTCCTGGCCTCCACGGTGATCGTGGGGACGGGCGTGTGGCTCGGCGCGCGGGCGCTGCAGCTGCCGATGAGCCTGCCCTGGGCCATGGTGTTCGGCGCCCTGATCAGCCCCACCGACCCCGTGGCGGTGCTGACCACCGTGCGGGGCGGCGAACTATCCGGTTCGCTGCAGGCGACCTTGCAGGGGGAGGCCCTGTTCAACGACGGCGTCGGCATCGTCGTCTTCCTCGCCGCCCTCGCCTTCGCGACGGGCGGCCACGCCGCGCATCCCGCGGTCGCAGCCTTGCAGGTGCTGGTGCAGGCTGTGGGCGGCCTGGCGCTGGGGCTCGGCGCGGCGGCCGTGGTGGTGCGCGCCATGCGGGCCATCGACGACTATGCGGTGGAGGTCACCCTTTCGCTGGCGCTGGCGGCGGGCGTCTACGCCGGCGGCCAGGCCCTGCACGTCAGCGGGGCGATCGCGGCGGTGGCGGCGGGGCTGCTGGTCGGCGACCGGGGCATGGAGACGGCGATGAGCGACACCACCCGCCGCTACGTCCAGAGCTTCTGGACCCTGGTGGACGAGCTGCTGAACGCACTCCTCTTCCTGCTGCTGGGCCTGCAGACCGCCGTCCTGCCGCTGGACCTGCGCGACTTCGGCCTGTGCGCGCTGGCCATCCCCCTGGTGCTCGTGGCGCGGTTCGCCGTGGTGCTCCCCTGGGGCGCCTATTACCGCTTCCGCCATGACGAGCGGGGCGCCAGCCTGATCCTGGCCTGGGGCGGCTTGAGGGGTGCGCTGTCGCTGGCGCTCGCGCTGCAGGCGCCGGCCGGACCTGCGCGGGCCGTCATCCTGTCAGCCACCTATGCGGTGGTGGTGTTCGCGGTCGTGGTGCAGGGGCTGAGCTTCGCGCCGCTCGTCGCCTTCCTGAAACGATCGCCTGGCGCGGGAAACACAGCGACGGCCTGACAACTTGCGGGTCACCGCGGCTGACCTTAGAGCCTTGGCCATGCCCGGCTTCGGCGCCTTCCTGGCCAACCCCGCCCGCTTCATGGCGGTGTCGCGCTGGCTCGCCCCAAGCCTCGGCGCCCTGGCGGCCTTCCTGCTGGCGGCCGGGCTATGGACGGCGATGAGCGTGCCCGACGACTACCAGCAGGGGGCCACCATCCGCATCATGTTCATCCACGTGCCCGCCGCCGTCACCGGCATGTTCGTCTATGCCTGCCTCGGCGTCGCCAGTTTCCTCGGCCTGGTGTTCCGCCACGCCCTGGCCGACGCGGCCGCCAAGGCCGCAGCCCCGCTGGGGGCCGCCTTCACCGCCCTGGCGCTGGTCACCGGCTCACTCTGGGGGCGCCCCATGTGGGGGACTTGGTGGGTGTGGGACGCGCGGCTGACCTCGGTGCTGGTGCTGTTCCTGCTCTACCTCGGCTACATGGCGCTGCACGCGGCGCTGGACGACGAGGCCAAGGCCGCCCGCGCCGCCGCCATCCTGGCGCTGGTGGGCTCGGTCAACCTGCCGGTCATCTACTTCTCGGTCTACTGGTGGAACAGCCTGCACCAGGGCGACACCATCATCTCCGGCAGGCTGGCGCCGGCCTATGGCCTGCCGCTGCTGTTCATGTGGGGCGGCTACATGGCGCTGTTCGGCGCCCTTTGGCTGGTGCGCATCCGCGCCGAGGTCTGGCGCCGCCGGGCCGGCGCGAGGGCCATGGCCCGGGCGCTGGCCTGATGAGCCATCCCAACCTCGAGGTCGGCCGCTACGCCGTCTTCATCTGGCCGGCCTACGCCATCACGGCCGCGACCCTGCTGGCCCTGGTCGTGGACAGCCTCGCGCGCGCCGCCCGATGGCGCAGGGCCGCAGAGGCCGGGCGCAGGACCACAGGCGAGGACCGTTGAGGCGGCTGGTCGCCATCCTGCCGCTCGCCATCCTGGCGGCGCTGGCGCTGCTGTTCGCGACCTTCGGCCTGCACCACGACCCGCACTTCACGCCCGACGCTCTGGTCGGCCAGAGCGCGCCGGACGCCGTGTTGCCCCATCTGGACGGGAGCGGGCCGGCGCATCTGGCGGGCGCCCTGAAAGGACCTGTGCTGGTCAACTTCTTCTTCTCGACCTGCCCGCCCTGCATCGAGGAGGCGCCGGCCTTAATGGCGCTGAAGAGCCAGGGCGTGCGCCTTGTCGGCGTGGCCTACAAGGAGCCTCCGGCTGACACTCAGGGCTTTCTCAGCCGTTTCGGCAATCCCTTCGCGGAGGTTCTGGTCGATCGACAGGGCCGAGCAGCCATTGACTGGGGCGTGTCGGGTGCGCCGGAGACCTTCTTGGTGGCAGCCGATGGCAAGGTGCTGGCCAAGCACTCCGGTGCTTTGACCCCCGCCGACGCCGACGCCTTGCTGGAGCGCATGTCCTCACCCACCTCCCGATGAGGCTTGGAGCTTGACCGCCAAGGTCCGCTTAACCATGTTCTGGCCTGTCTTGGTGAAGCGAGCTGACCCATGGCCGACATACGCACGTCTTCAGCCGGCCACAGCCTGGTTCCCCAGGCACGCTCGACGCCTGCGCGCAGCGAGGCGGTCAAGGCCGCCCAGCGCGCCTTCTTCCAGGCCGCCCTGGACGGGGTCGCTCCCGCCGCAGCCGTTCAGCCGCGGATCACGCCGGCGGTGAAGGTGCAGCCCACCGGGTCTGACACGACTCCGCCCAGCCGTCTGCTTCGCCCCGGCTCGCTGCTCGACATCAAGGTCTAGCGCCTAGTCCGTAGTCGCCTCGCCCGTTGCGAGCTGCGGCTCGACGGCCGGTATGGCGTCCGTGGATGCCGACGGTGCTGCGTCGCGATCACGATGTCCGCGGTGTTTCTTGTTCTTTTTCTTGCCGCCCTTCTTGGCCTTCTTCGACTTGGGCTCTGCCTGCTCCGGAGACAGGCCGCCCTCCCCAGCTAAGGCCAGTCGGCGCAGGGCGTCGATGAAGGGTTCGCGCTTCTTGCCGCCGAGCAGCTCCAGGATGCGCTGGTCGGCGGCCACAACCCGCGGCGCCGCCGCCTCCAACACGAGACGGCCCGCCTCGCCCAGCCTGACCGTATTGGCCCGCGCATCTTCGGCGGAGCGTTCACGCACCAGATGGCCCTTCACGATCATGCGGCCGACCAGGTCGGCGAGGGTGGACCGGTCTATGCCGGTGGCGCGCACCAGGTCGGTCTGGCTCAGGCCTTCCCTGGCGGCCACCGCCGCCAGCACGGCATACTGTCGCTGGGTGATGGAGGCCGGTCCTGTTTCCGCCGTGTAGATGTCCAGCGCCAGCTGCAGGGCGCGGTGGAGCAGGTGGCTCGGCGAGCGCTCGAGCGCCGGCGTCAGGGGGGAACTGGACTTCGCCATCGGTACGCTCCGGGGTGTGACGATAGCCTGGCCCAGCGTCGGTTTGACGACAGTCGCCTCGCCGGGCAGTCGCCGCCGCTACTCCTGCGGCTCGCTCAGTCGCACGGCGGCCTCAAAAGCGGAGGCGCTCTTCACCATGCCGGGGATCTGGGTGGCGGAGAACAGCAGCGACAGGACCAGCATCCCAGGCATGCGGAACAGCACCCACACCGCGTCGCTCTGCGTCCGCCAGACGATCTCGTTGACGACCGCAAGCGCGAGGAAGAACAGGCCATAGCGCAGGGTCAGCCGCCTCCAGGCCGCCTCGGTCAGCTGCAGCGCCGAGCCCAGCAGCAGCTTCACCGGGCTCTTGCCGAGCGCGAAGCCCACGAGCAGGCCCAGGCCCAGCGCCCCGTCGAGCACCGTGGTCTTCATCTTGATGATGCGCGGGTCGTGGAACACCAGGGTCGCCACCCCGAACACCAGGGCCATGATCGAGAACAGCAGCGGCAAGGGGGCAACCTTGCGCTCCACTACGAAGCCGATCAGGACAGCCGCCAGCGACACCACGACGAAGGCGAAGGTCGCCGTCAGCAGGTTGTGGGTGAGCAGGTAACCGACCGCCAGGCCCGCCAGGCCCGCATAGTCCACCACCATCCGCACCCAGCCGGCCGAAGGCTTGACTGAGGCCTTGGGGCTCATGCCGCCAGCTCCTTGCGGCCGAGGCCGACGAGTGACCGGGCGAAGGCCTCCGGTTCAAAGGGCTGCAAGTCTTCGATCTGCTCGCCGACACCGATCAGCTTCACCGGCGCGGAGCTCGCTTCGGCCAGCGGCACCAGCACGCCGCCGCGCGCGGTGCCGTCCAGCTTGGTCATCACTAGCCCCGTCACGCCGGCGATCCTGGTGAACACCTCCACCTGGCTGGCGGCGTTCTTGCCCACGGTGGCGTCGAGCACCAGCAGGGTCTCGTGCGGATAGGCCGGATCGATCTTCTTCAGCACCCGCACCATCTTGGCCAGCTCCTCCATCAGGTGCGCCTTGTTCTGCAGCCGGCCGGCGGTGTCGATCAGCACCACGTCAAGCTGCTCGGTGCGGGCGCGGGTCACCGCCTCGAACGCCAGGCTGGCGGCGTCGGAGCCTTGCGGCTTGATCAGGATGGGCACGCCCGCCCGGTCGGCCCAGACCTGCAGCTGCTCGATGGCGGCGGCGCGGAAGGTGTCGCCGGCGGCGATCAGCACGCGCGCGCCGCGTCCCTTCAGCTCCGAGGCGATCTTGCCGAGCGTGGTCGTCTTGCCCGATCCGTTCACGCCGACCAGCATGACAACGTAGGGCTTTGCGCCACCCGACAGCGGGTCAAAGCGGCCGGCGTGCGGCGCAAGTTCCTTGGCGATGGCGCGGGCTAGGGTCTCGCGAATCTCGTCCTCGCCGGGCGAGGCGCCGAACCGTTCGAGCGAAAAGGCCTCCACGATCCGCGCGCTGGCGTCCACGCCGAGGTCGGCCTGGATCAGCAGTTCCTCCAGCTCATCCAGAGCGTCGTTGTCGAGTGGCTTTTTGACGAAGGTGGAAACCACCTGGTCGGTGAACTGGCGGGAGGACTTGGTCAACCCGGTGGCCAGCCGCTGGAACCAGCCCTTCTTGGGCGCGACCGGATCGGTGGAGCTCATCGGGCCGCCATGTAGCGCGGGCGGGCGACGGACGGTAGGGGCGACGCGTTCAGCAGCGGTTCATGGCGCTGGGACGAGGCTAACGCGTTGGATGTGCGGCCCCCGTCGCCAAGTCTCGCCGGAGCGTATGATGAAATCCCCGCTGGTCCTGGGCTCAGCCCTAGGCGGCATGGCGCTGGTCGGCGCCGCCGCCGTGGGCATGACCTACTTCGCCCTCCGCGCCGCCTCACCCACGCCGCAGGCCTCGGCGCCTCACCCGGTGACGGCTGCGGGGTCACCTTCACTCAACACCCCGCCGATGGTGGAGGAGCCGCCCCTACCCCGACCCATTTGGCCGAAGGCGGCCCGCATCCACACGCACCGCCGCGCCTGCCCCGTCCCTGCGGTCTACCACCCGCGCCGGCGGCCACACTACGCTCAGCCGATGCGCATGCGTATGGTGCAGTCCGCCTATCCGCCGCCGCCGCCGCCACTCGTAGAGGGCTATCCTGGCCCCTATGGGCGAGCAGGCTGGCGGCGGCCCGGCTGGCGCGGTCCTGGCTGGCGATACCCTCCCCGGTGGGCGTACGGCCCGCGCCCGGGCTTTGGCCCGGGGTGGCGCGATTGGTAGCGTGGGAGCTGACGCCATTCAGCCCAGGTTCATGGCGGATTAACCATGAACCGGGCGCGGCTCAGAAGCTTCAGATGTCGCGACGCCGGAAGGGAGATCCCGAATGAGAACGCTGTTTGTCCTGGCGGGCGCCGCCGGAGCGCTCGCCGCTAGCGGAGCGCCTGCCCTCGCCAGTTCCTGCGGCTGCTACGTGCACCATCACGTCCACCACCGCATGCACACCTACAGGACCGCCCGCGCGCCTATAGTCGACACACCACCGCCGGTGGTCCAGCCCGCGCCCCAGCCGCAGGTGGTCTACCGGCCCTACCCCGTCTACCGGCCGTATCCATTTTACCGGCCCTACTCCTTCTACCGCCCATATCCCTTCTTCTACGGGCGCCGGTTCTTCGGTCCCCGGCCGTTTTTCGGGCCGAGGTTCGGCTACGGCTTTGGACCTCGCTTTGGGCCTTACCGCCGGTGGTAGCCGGCCAGCCGCTCAGGGCCGGCTGATCACCCGGTGAAGGCGACGGGCAGGGCGGGGCGGCGCCCGGCTGAGCGTCACCTCGCCCAGCCGGGCCACCAGGTCGAAGGCGTCGGCCCGCTCGATCGTCACCTCGGCGAACTCGCCTGGCGCCAGCTGGCCGGCGCCGCGGACGAAGACCTTGCCGTCGATCTCCGGTGCATCGGCGGCGGTGCGCGCGACGGCGACCCCGTCGGCGCGCACCTCGTCCACCAGAACCTTCATGCGCCGCCCGACCTTGGCCCGCAGCTTGGCGCGGCTGATCCGTTCGGCGGCGGCCATGAAGCGGCGGCGGCGCTCCTGCTTCACGTCCTCGGGGACGTGGTCGGGCAGGTCTCGCGCGGTGGCGCCCTGCACGTTCTCGTAGGCGAACGCCCCGACCCGATCGAGCTGAGCCTCCTCCAGCCACTGCAGCAGGAACTCGAAGTCGGCCTCAGTCTCGCCGGGGAAGCCCACCACGAACGTCGACCGGATGGCCAACTCCGGGCAGATGCCGCGCCAGCGCGCCAGCCGCTCCAGCGTCTTCTCACTGTGGGCGGGCCGGCGCATGGCCTTCAGCACATCGGGCGCGGCGTGCTGGAACGGGACGTCGAGGTACGGCAGGATCAGGCCCTGCGCCATCAGCGGAATGACCGTGTCGACGTGCGGGTACGGGTAGACGTAGTGCAGCCTCACCCAGGCGCCGAGCTGGCCCAGGCCCTGTGACAGCGCCTCCAGGTTGGCGCGCCACATCTCGCCCCGCCATTCGCCGGGGGCATACCGGATGTCCAGGCCGTAGGCGGAGGTGTCCTGGGACACCACCAGAAGCTCCTTGACCCCGCTCTCCACCAGCGCTTCGGCCTCGCGCAGCACCTCGCCCACGGGACGCGAGGCGAGGTCGCCGCGCAGGCTGGGGATGATGCAGAAGCTGCAGCGGTGGTCGCAGCCCTCGGCGATCTTTAAGTAGGCGTAGTGGCGCGGCGTGAGCTTCAGTCCGCCCCCGGCCATGGGCGCGATCTCGGCGAACGGATCGGGCTGGGGCGCGGAGCGGTGCACCGCATCCAGCACCGCGTCATAGGCGTGCGCTCCAGTGATGGCGGCGAGGTCCGGGAACCGCTCGCGCAGCAGGGCCTCCTCAGACCCCATGCACCCGGTGACGATCACCGGACGGCCTGATGCCCGCGCCTCCGCGATGGCCTCGAGGCTCTCCTCCCGCGCGCTGTCCAGAAAGGCGCAGGTGTTGACGATCACCGCGTCGGACCCGGCATAGTCCGGCGAGGTGTCGTAGCCCTCCCCCTTCAGCCGAGTCAGGATGCGCTCGGAGTCGACCAGCGCCTTGGGACAGCCCAAGCTGACCATGCCGATCCGCGGAGGTGGCTTGGCGGAAGGCGTGATGACGGGCGCGTGGCCCATGCGCTGGAAGTCCTGCTGAAACGAAGGCGTCTATCTAGGCCTAGACGAGCCTTTTAGCGAGGCGATGCGACCGCGTCCTCACAGGAAGCTGTAGGGGTCCACGTCCACGCTCATGCGCACTGCGCCCGGCACCTTCACCCGTGCGCGCCAGGCGCCGAGATAGGCCTGCAGGTTCACCCGGCGCTCGGCCCGCACCAGCAGGCGCTTGCGGCGGCGGCCACGCACCAGAGCCAGCGGCGCATCAGCGGGCCCGTAGACCTCCACCCCATCGGCCACCGGCGCGACGCTGATCAGCTCGCGGGCGAACGCCTCCAGGCGCGCTCCGTCGAGGCTTGACAGGATCACCGCCGCCAGCCGGCCGTAGGGCGGCAGGCCGGACAGCTCGCGCATCTCTCCTTCCGCCGCCAGAAAGCCGTCGCGGTCGCCGGCGGCCAGGGCCTGCATGACGCCGTGCTCGGGCGTGTAGGTCTGGATCATCGCCCGGCCCGGCTTGTCCGCCCGACCGGCCCGGCCGGCCACCTGGGCCAGCAGCTGGAAGGTGCGCTCTGCCGCGCGCAGATCACCGCCCTTCAGCCCGAGGTCGGCGTCGATGACGCCCACGAGCGTCAGCCCGGGGAAGTTGTGGCCCTTGGCGGCGGCCTGAGTGGCGACCAGGATGTCGATCTCGCCGTCAGCCATGCGGGCGACCAGCCGGCGTGCAGCCTCGGCGTCCATCACCGTGTCCGACGAGAAGACCGCCACCCGCGCGTCCGGGAACAGCTCGCGCGCCTCCTCCTCCAGCCGCTCGACGCCGGGGCCGATGGAGGTGAGCGAGTCCTTGGCCGCGCAGTGGGGACAGGCATCGGGCTTCTTCATGGAGAAGCCGGTCAGGTGGCAGACGAGCCGGCCCGAATAGCGATGCTCCACCAGCCAGCTGTCGGTGTCCGGCGCACTCATCCGCTCGCCGCAGGCGCGGCAGAGCACAAGCGGCGCATAGCCCCGGCGATTGAGGAACAGCAGGGACTGCTCGCCGCGCGCCAAGCCCTCCGCCACCGCGCCGATCAGCCGTGGCGACATCCACCGGCCGCGCTCCGGCGGCTCGGCGCGCATGTCCACCAGCGCCATCTCCGGCAGGCGCGCGGCGCCGTGCCGCGCGGACAGCCTCAGCCAGGCGTAGCGGCCGGCCTGGGCGTTCCAGATGCTCTCCAGCGACGGGGTGGCCGAGGCCAGCACCACGGCCGCCCCTTCGATCCGCGCGCGCGCCACGGCGAAGTCGCGGGCATGATAGACAAAGCCGTCCTCCTGCTTGAAGGCGCCGTCGTGCTCCTCGTCCACGACCACCAGCCGAAGGTGGCTGAACGGCAGGAACAGGGCCGAGCGGGCGCCCACCACGATGCGGCACCGACCGCCCGCCACCGCCTCCCACACCCGCCGGCGGCGTGGAGGCGAGACGCCGGAGTGCCACTCCGCCGGGGCCGCGCCGAAGCGCTGCGCGAAGCGCGCCAGCACCGCCTGGGTCAGGGCGATCTCGGGCAGCAGCACGAGCACCTGGGCGCACGCGTCCGCCTGGAGCGCCGCCGCTACGGCTTCCAGGTAGACCTCGGTCTTGCCGGACCCGGTCACCCCGTCCAGCAGGGCGACCTTGAAGCCGCCGCCCCGGACCATGGTCGCGAGCGCCGATGCGGCGGCGGCCTGGCTGGGGTTCAGGGCGGCGCCCGCGAGGGCTGGGTCGGGTTCGGGGAAGGCGGCGGGAGTGACGATCTCGATGAGCTCGAGCACACCCTCCGCCACCAGCCCCTTCACCACGCCTGAGGAGACCCCTGCGGCAGCGGCCAGCGCTGTAGGACGCATCGGCTCGCGCGCGACCTCAAGCACCCGCTCCCGGGCAGGCGTCGGGCGTGCGGGCAGGGCCCCCGTAGCCCGGAGCAGACGCTCAGGGGGTGGTGGCGGCGCCCTCAGGCCCCGCAGCGCGAGGGCCAGCGCCTCGCCCGGCGGCTCGCAGGCATAGGCCGCCGCCCACTCCACGAAGCGGAGTGTGGCCGGCGGCAGCGGCGGGTCGGGAAGCCG
>NZ_CAHJWH010000121.1 GCF_903642205.1 Caulobacter sp. S45
CGGGTCTTGGCCGGTGGACGAGACCGCCACCTCGGCCCTGACCTGGTCGAGCGCCGACCGCACGCGTTCGACGCGGGCGTCCGCCTCGGTCGCGCGGGCCTGGGCCTTGGCGTGGACGCCCAGGGCCTGGGCCAGCCTGTCCTGGGCCGCCTTGCTCCGCATGACTTCGGCCGCCGCCTCGCCGGCCAGCCGTTCGACCAGGGTGTCGGTCTCGGCCCGGCGGGCGGCGGCGTCCGCCACGCGGCGCTCGAACTCGGGTGTGCGCTCGGGCGCGGCGTCCAGGGTCTGGTCGAGCTGGATCAGCTCCCGGCCGAGACGGTCGAGCACGCCCGCCGCGTCCGCCAGCGTCTGATCCTCTCGGCCCGCGTCGGCGCCGTTGCGTTCGATCTCGCCCTTGAGACGCGCGACCTCCGCCTCGGCCAGGGCAGTTTCGCGGGCCAGGCGTTCGCGCTCGATGTCCAGCCGCTGCAGCACGGCGGCGGCCACCATCTCCTCCTCACGCAGAGGCTTCAGAGCCTCGGCGGCGCTCGCTGAGGCGGCCTCCGCATCCGACGCCGCCCGCGCGGTCTGCGCCGTGGCGGCCAGGGTCTCGGCCAGGGCCTGCTCGGCCGAAGCGACGCCCGAGGCGGCCTGGGACCACCGGGCGTAGAGAGCGGCGCTCCGCAGGGTACGGATTTCGGCGGAGAGGCGCTTGTACTGCTCGGCCTTCCTCGCCTCGCGCTTCAACCGGTTCAGCCCCGCCTCGATCTCGGCGGCCACGTCGTCCAGGCGCGCCAGGTTGACCTCCGCCGCGTCCAGCCGCAGCGTCGCCTCGTGGCGGCGGGAGTGCAGGCCCGAGACCCCTGCGGCCTCCTCCAGGATACGGCGCCGGTTGGCGGGCTTGGCGGCGATCAGCTCGCTGATCTGGCCCTGTCGCACCAGCGCGGGCGAGTTGGCGCCGGTGGAGGCGTCGGCGAACAGCATCTGCACGTCGCGCGCCCGCGCCTCCACCCCGTTCACCCGGTAGCTGGAACCCGCGCCCCGGGAGATGCGGCGCACCACCTCGATCACTGCGGCGTCGTTGAAGCGCGGAGGCGCCAGGCGGTCCGTGTTGTCGATCTGCAGCGAGACCTCGGCATGGTTGCGGCTCGAGCGCGCGGTCGAGCCGCCGAAGATGACATCGTCCATGCCGTCGGCCCGCATGGCCTTGGCTGAGCTGGCGCCCATGACCCACCGCAAGGCTTCCAGGAGATTGGACTTACCGCAGCCGTTGGGGCCGACGATGCCGGTCAGCCCCGGCTCAATGCGCAGCTCCGTCGCCTCGACGAAGGACTTGAAGCCCGCCAGCCTCAGCCGCTGGAAGCGCATGGCTGTGTCCTCATGCGGTCAGGGCGATCACTTCAGCAGCGGCTGGATGGCGGCGTCGAACTCGGCCATCGTCTTCTCGCCGGACGTCCCGAGCTGCTTGCCGTTCACCAGGAAGGTCGGGGTACCTTCGATGTGCTGCTGGTCCTGGGCGGCCTGCACGCGCGAGGCCAGGGCCTTCAGCGAGTCCTCGTTCTGGACGCACGCGTTGAACTGCGCCTCGCTCAATCCCGCCGACTGGGCGATGCGCAGCAGCACCCCATGGGCGTCGCCGGATGCAAACATCTCCGGCTGGGCGCGGAAGATGGCGTCCACCACCTGGAAGTATTTGTCCTTGCCCACGCAGCGCGCCAGCAGGAAGCCTGCGGCCGACACCTGTTCCGGCGCAGTCAGAAATTCTCGGAAGACGTAATGCACCTTGCCGCTGTCGATGTACTTGGCCTTGAAGGCCGGGAAGGTCTTGGCGTTGAAGTCGGCGCAGTGGCTGCAGGTGTCGGACGCATACTCGGTCACCGTCACCTTCGCGCCGGCATTGCCCATGCCCATCTCCGGCGCGGTCATGGCGTCGCCGCCTGCACCGTCGGCCTTGTGGCAGGCGGCGAGCAGGCTGGAGCCGGCGAGGACCAGGGCAAGGCGGCGGGCGAGCGGGCGCATGGGACGAGAATCCTTCGGACGGGCGGAGTCTAGCCGCGATTTCGCGCCTTGCCGAGCCGACCGGCGGAGACGCGGTGTCCCAGCCAGTCGAGGGCTCGCCGTTCGGCTCAGCAATTCTCTCAGCCGCTTCAGATTCTCGTGGTGGACGCCACCGGTCGGGCCGCCGAGAGTTAGGATCGTCTATCGACAGGAGCGCGCCATGAGCGACCGCATCGCGCACATCCAGCCGCGGCCCTTCTTCACGCTTCGACTGGCCATCATCCTTGCGGTTCTCGCCTTGCTGGGCGCCTTCATCGTCGCCGTCGCCGCGACCCACGCCCAGCTCGACCTTTCAGCGGCCGCCCGGGGGATCAACCCGCTCTACGCCGTCTCGGGGCTGCTGGTGGGCGTGCTGGTGGGGCTGACGGGCGTGGGCGGCGGGTCGCTGATGACGCCGTTGCTGGTGCTGCTGTTCGGTTTCCATCCCGGCACGGCCGTGGGGACCGACCTGCTCTACGCCTCGGCGACCAAGGGCGTCGGTACGGTGGTGCACGGCGCGAACAAGACCGTCGACTGGAGGATCACCGGGCGCATGGCCCTGGGCAGCATCCCGGCCACGCTGGCCACCGTGGCGCTGCTCTACGCCCTCCACTTCCACGGCGACGCCGCCTCCAAGCTGATCTCCACGGTGCTGGGCTTCGCCCTGCTGCTGACCGCCGTCAGCCTGCTTTTCCGCCGCCATCTGGTGGACCTGGCGAGTCGCAGCAACCTCGATCTCAGTCCTGGGAAGACGGCGGTGCTGACCGTGGCGCTGGGGGCGGCCTTGGGCGTGCTGATCACCCTGTCTTCGGTGGGGGCGGGCGCGATCGGGGTGACCGTGCTGATCTTCCTCTATCCCAAGATGCCCGTGGCGCGGATCGTGGGCTCCGACATCGCCCACGCCGTGCCGCTGACCCTGATCGCTGGAGCGGGCCACTGGCTGCTGGGTTCGGTCAACCTGCAGCTGCTCGGATCGCTGCTGGTGGGATCGATCCCCGGCATCATCCTGGCTAGCTACTGGACCGCACGCATCCCTGAGCGCGTGCTGCGCCCGATCCTGGCTGCGACCCTGCTTCTGGTGGGCGCCAAGCTGGCCTTCTAGGCCGGCGGGACGGCTCAGGCCGGCCGGATCACCTCGGACGAGAAGCGCTCCATCTCCTCCAGCTGGGGGCTCATCTGCAGGAGCAGGAGGTCGAGCCCCGCCGCCTCGAACCCGGCCACCCGGGCGCGGACCTGGTCCGGCGTGCCGACCAGGCCAGGTCGAAGGCCGCGGTTTGAGACGCTGTATTCCTTCACCTTCAGCTCGCGTTCCAGCTCGGTGCCGGAGAGCCACTGCTGGAAGTTGGCGAAGCCTGGAGCGTGCGGGTTGAGGGAGGTGATACGCTCCACTTCGGCCTGCGCCGCCTCGGCCGTGTCGCGCACGATGGCGTAGGCGGCCATGCCGTAGGTCATGGGGCCAAGGCCCAGCCGCTCGCGGCGGCTGCGCATGTCGGCGATCTTTTCGGCGATGAGGGCGGGTTCGTCGCCGTGCATGACGTAGGCGTCGCAACGCTCGGCGATCATGGACTTGGCGGCCTCGGACTCGCCGCCCGCGTAGATCATCGGGCGGGGCGAGGACACGGGCTTGGGCTCGCAGATGGCGTCCTTCAGCCGGTAGCGCGTCCCGTCGTAGGTGAAAGGCGTGTGGGTCCACAGGCCGTCGACCACCTCCAGCCATTCGGCGGTGCGGCCGTAGCGATCGTCGTGCTGGTCGAACTGCAGGCCGTACTGGGTCGCCTCGTCCGCCCACCAGGAGGAGACGACGTTCAGAGCCAGCCGGCCGCCCGAAATGTTGTCGATGTTGGCGGCCTGTTTGGCGAACAGAGCCGGGTGGTGGAAGTTCGGGCGCACGGCCACCATAAGCTCCAGCCGCTCGGTGACGGTTGCGAGCGCCGCGGCGGTCGACCAGGCGTCGAGCGCCGGCTGGTCGGTCCCCTTGATGTCGTTCAGGTTCAGCTCGGCGACGAGCGTCAGGTCATAGCCGATCTGTTCGGCTCGCCGGCAGAGCGTGCGGGTGTAGTCCCAGGTGGCGGGACCCATGCCCTCGTCGGGCACGTTGCGCAGCCAGCCGCCGAAGACGGGAGCCCAGAAGCCGTATCGCACGCTGTGTCCCTCGCCTTACGCGGCGAGCTTACGCGCCAGGCCGATTTCGCGTTCCAGCAGGTCCACCAGCTTCTCGTGCGGGTCGTAGCCCAGCACGGCCTGCGGGTTGGCGACGAAGTTGGACAGCGCGTTCAGGTCGTAGAAGCGGGGCGTTCCATCTCGTTCATCCACCATGTACTCGATCCCGCCCACGTCCAGGTGAGCAGCCCGGGCTGCGGCCTCCACCGCCCTGACGATCTCGGGTGGCGGCTCAAAGGCGCTGATGGTGATCGACGGCCCGCCGCTCTCTTGTCGGTCCACCATGCAGACGTCGGCTGGGCAGAGGTCGAAGGTGGAGCCCGCCCCGTCCAGGGCGATGGCGTAGAGGAAGCGGCCGCCTAGCGTCTCGCAGCGGATCACCCGCCCGGCTTCGGCCGGCACGTACTCCTGAACCAGGGTCACGCCGTTCAGGCCGGCGGGCGTGCCCTGCTCGGCGGCGAAGGCGGTCAGCTCCTCCAGTGTGTCGTAGCGGGCCATCCCGGCGCCAGAGCCGCCGATGTCGCCCTTCACCATGACGGGGAAGCGCAGCTGCGCCGCCGCCGCGGCCACGTCGGCGAAGCGGTGCACCACGCGGGTGGCCGGTATCTCCAGCCCCAGGCTCCGGAACAGCGAGAGCTGGCGCGCCTTGGAGGTGTCTACGGCCAGCGACGAGCTGCCGTTGATCACCCGCGCGCCCCTGTGCTCGAAGTGGGCCATCAGGGCGATGGTGTAGAAGATGGCGTGCTCGTCCTGGCGCAGGAACGCGCTCATGGCCAGCCGGTTGAACACCACCGGCGCGGGCAGGCGGGGCTCGCCCGGATCAAAGCTGTGGTCCTGCAGGGTGTGGGCGACGTAGTCGATGTTTCGCCGGTCAAGCTCTGCGAACAGCGGCGCGAACCACTGCGGGTGCTCGTAATAGATGGCGAGGTCGGCCATCCTAGCGGTGGCTCCTGGCAGCGGGCGCCTTGGCGAGCAGGGGCTGCAGCGCCGCATCGAACAGGGCGATGTCCGGCTCGCGTCCGTGCTCGTCCAGCTTGGTCCCGTTGAGGATGAAGGTCGGCGTGCTGTCGATCTTGGCCACGTCGGTGGCGTACTTCACACGCTGGTTCAGAGCGTCGATGTTGGCCTTGTCGCTGATGCAGGCGTCCATCTGCGTCTCATCCAGCCCGTTGTCCTTGGCGATGCGCACGAAGATGGACTTGGGGTCGTTGCTGGAAAAGATTTCCGGCTGGGCGCGGTAGATGGCCTCCACGATCGGGAAGTATCGGGTCTGGCCGGCGCAGCGGGCGAGCATGAAGCCCGCGGCGGCCACCTGGACCATGTCGGGGCTGCCCACCAGCATCTCGTGCAGCTCGAAGCGCACCTTGCCCGTGTCCACGTACCTGGCCTTCAGAGCCGGGAACACCTGGGCGTCGAAGCGGGCGCAGTGCGGGCAGGCGACCGAGGCGTACTCGGCGATGGTCACCTTGGCATGGGCGGAGCCCATGACGTAGGCCGCGGCGGTGAACGGCTGCGGCAGGTGCCTGGCGGGCGGGCTCGGCGGCGCGGCCCGGGAGGTGGCCGGCGACAGCACGATGGCCGTGGCCATGGCGACGGTGAGACGGCGGATCGCAGCGCGCATGGAGCCTCCTTCGGCCAGGGCCACCGTCTAGACGTGCAAGGCCCGGGCGGTAAAGGGCGTGCGCCTGATCCTCTCCCGCGCAGCCTCTCCCCCCGCTTCGCGGGGGGAGATAAGGAGCATCGATCCTATGCGGAGACTCGCCATCGCCATGCCATTGCTGAGGCCCGAACAGCGGCCGGACGCCTGGGAGCTGTTCTTCTCCTCCAGCGGGCGGCTGGCGCGGGCGCCGTTCGTCGCCGGCCTGGCCTGCGTGCTCGGGGCGCTATGGGTCTACGAGGACGAGGTGAGCGGAACGCCGAGGCTGGCGACGGGATGGGCCGTGCTGTCTGTGCTGCTGTTCAGCGGCTGCTGCCTGACATCGCGCCGGCTGCACGACCTTGGGCGGGCGGGCTGGTGGACGGCCTTGCTGTGGGCGCTGTTCCTGGCGGCGTGGCCGCCGTTGTCCTCGCCAGCGCGCGGGGTGGCCGGCGGCCTGCTCGGGGTGTGCGCGGCGCTGCTCTGCGCGACGCCGGGTCAGGGGCGTGCGAACCGCTTCGGACCGCCCCTGCCCGGTCGGCGTTGAGGTCGGCGGCGTTCAGGCGAGCCGCAGGTCGGCCACCAGCGGCAGGTGGTCGGAAGCTACGCGCGCCAGGGGGCCGGTGGCGGCGTGCACCTCCGTCACCTTGAGCCCCGGTGTCAGGAACATGTGGTCGATGCGCAGCACCGGCAGGCGCGAGGGGAAGGTCCGCGCCGCACGAGTGGCGCGTCGCTCGCCGCCGGGACTGCGCTGCACGTCGCGCAGCCGGGAGGTGATCGTCCGGTAGGCGGCGTAGCGGGAGGTGGCGTTGAAGTCCCCGAGCAGCACCGCCGGATCGCACCAGGCCGCCCGCCCGATCCAGTCGCCGCCGAGCAGCGCCGCGACCTGGCCGCGCTGCTCCACCGGGACCAGGCCCAGATGGGTGTTGATCACCTGCAGCTCGACACCGGGCGCGACTTCCACCGCCACCCAGATGGCGCCGCGCCGCTCAAGGCGGGAGCGGGGCAGGGTGGGCAAGGGACCGCTCCGCACCAGCCGGTGGGGCAGGGGCGTCAGGATGGCGTCCCCGTAGCTCTCCTCCGCCACGCCGAAGGCGGCGTTGAAGTGGAAGCGCATGCCGAGCCGGCTGGCGATCTCGTGCGCCTGGTCCACCCGGCCGCTGCGGGCGCGGCCCACGTCCAGCTCCTGCAGGGCGACGATGTCGGGACGGCTCTGGGCGATCACGGCGGCGATCCGGCCCACGTCCAGCTTGCCGTCCACGCCCACGCAGCCGTGCACGTTGTAGGTCATCAGGCGCGGCATGGCGGCGAGGTGGGGCCTTAGGCCTGGAAGCGGTAGAGGCTGCGGCGGCGGTAGATCTGGCCCGGGCGCAGGATGGCGTCCGGGAATCCCGCATGGTTCACCGCGTCCGGGAAGCCCTGCGGCTCCAGCGCCAGCCCGCCGTAGGCGACGAAGGGCGCCTGCAGCGCCTGGCCGGTATAGACCTGCATGCCTGGCTGGTCGGTGGTGAGCCGCATCGTTGCCCGGTCCGGGGCCTGCAGCGTCAAGGCGGGCCCGGCGCCTGGGGCGAGCGCCCAGTTCAGGTCCACGCCCTCGCCGAGCATCAGTTGCGGATCGGACTGGGCCAGCACGTCGGCCAGCCGCTCGCCCTTGCGCAGGTCGAACGGCGTCCCCGCCACAGGGGCAATGGCCCCGGTCGGGATCAGTCCCGGGCCGACTGGGGTGAAGCCGTCCGCCTCGATGGTCAAGCGGTGGTCAAGGATGGTGGCGGCGCGATCGCCGAGCAGGTTGAAGTAGATGTGGTGGGACAGGTTGACCGGCGTGGCTGAGTCCGCACTCGCCTCGTAGGCGATCTGCAGGGTGTCGGCGGCCGTCAGGGTGAAGCTCGCCCGCACCTCCAGCGTACCCGGGAAGCCCTCCTCACCTGCCGGCGAGCGGTAGGCGAGGGTGACGGCGCGGCCGTCCGGCGTCTCCTCTACGATCCGCCAACTGCGCTTGTTAAAGCCGACCTTGCCGCCGTGCAGGGTGTTGGGCGGCTCGTTGACGCTGACCTGCACTTCGCGCCCGTCCAGCTCAAAACGACCGCCGGCGATGCGGTTGGCAAAGCGACCGACGCAGGCGCCGACGTTTTTGGTGTCACGCTCGTAATCGGAGAGGCTGTCCAGGCTGAGGATCGCCTGGCGCTGACCGCTTGGGGTACGAACGCCCAGCCGGTGCAGGATGGCGCCGTACTCGATCAGCTGCACCTCCAGGCCGTCCGGCCAGGACAGGGTGGCGGAGTGGATGGTGTGGCCGTCCGCGGTGACGCCGAAGGCGCGCACGCCTAGAGCTCGGCCAGCCGGCCGCCATCCACCACCAGCGAGGCGCTGGCGACGCTGGCGACCTTGTCCGCGTAGCGCATGGTCAGCCCCTTACGGAATTGACGTCAGGCTTCTTGGCGGCGTCGGTGTTCAGCTTGCGGGCGTCTTCCTGGATGTCCTCAAGCCAGCTGTCGCCGTGTTCGCTGGGCGTGGCGATGGGCGCGACCATGCACACGCTTTGCATCGGCAGCACGTCCCGCCAGTCGGCGATCAGCTGCTTGTAGGCCGTGCCCACCGGGCGGATGTTGCGGTCCAGGTCATACAGACCCAGCGGGTTCACCTTGCCGTTGTTCTCCCGCAGCGCCACGTCCCAGTCCACCTGGTCGGTCAGCGAGTACCAGGTGAAGCCCAGGATCGGGATGCCGTCGTTGCGCACCCGAAGCACGTTGGCCCATTCCTTCCACAGCCAGTTCACCGCCTCGTCGCCGTTCGGGCCCTGGGCGAGGTTGGTCTCGGTGTGCATCACCGGCAGGCGGTAGCGCTGGTAGTAGTGTCGGGTGATCTCGTTGTAGCCGAAGATCTCGCCGGACGCGCTGGTCATGCCGTCGGCGGTCACCCTGTGCTCGTTGGTCATGTAGTAGTCGTTGCCGAGGATGCAGTGCTGCTTCAGCCGGTTGTCCAGGAAGAAATGGTACTCGTCCCGGGTCATGCCGTTGTCCATCAGGAACTCGTACATCTCAGAGTCCACCCGCCGGCCGTAGTTCAGGTCCAGCGAAAGGAAGCGTTCGGAGTTCATCACCTCCGCCGGGCCGATGGCCGCTGGGTTCTCCGCATGGAAGTATTCGGAGGATTCGCTTTGCACGAAGATGGCGTCGGGACGCGCCTCAAGTATCGCCGTCATAGCCAGCACGTTGGCCTTGACGATGTGCTTCAAGGCGGTGACGAAAGCCTGGTCGCTGGTCATCTGCTCGTTCCACCAGCCGTAGCGGGCGGAGAAGGTTGCGCAGATGTACATCTCGTTGACCGGCGTGTAGAGTTGGACCCACGGGAAACGCTTGGCGAAATCGCTGGCGTAGGCCTTGAACAGCTCGGGAAAGTCCGGGTTCTGGAAGTTGCCGATCCAGTCGGGGACGCCGAAGTGGCAGAGGTCCACGATCGGTACGATGTCACGCTTCTTCAGGTCGTTGAACGTCTCGTCGGTAAAGCTCCAGTCATACTTGCCGGGGCCTTGCCAGACAGTGTGGATCGGCGGTCCATAGCGCAGGAAGCGGACGCCGAGGTCTTCCACAAGCTGGAAGTCGGTCTGCCAGTGCTTGTAGAATCCGCACTTCTCCATCTCGTCGACACGCTCGCGGCCGCCCTTGATGGTCGGCACGCTGTTCTCGATGCCGGTGGCGAACATGAAGCTGAACATGCGCGGAATCCTGGAACCTGATGACCGCGTGAGCGGCCGTGAGCGGGCGGTCTGGCCGCGTGGACTCAGTTGTCGCCGGCATTGGTGAGCCTGTCGGCTCCCGACTGCAAGGACCGGTCAAGATGACGGCCGGCGCGGTTGAGGTCGGCGCCAGCGCGCTCGGCCGCCCGGCCGGTGGCCGCGCCCGCCTTGTCCAGGGCGCGCGCCGTGTCTTGCGCCGCGTGATCCAGGACGGGCTTGGCGTCCTGTACGGTGTCGGACACCGCGCTCTGGGTCGCGGCGGCGGCTTCGGAAGCGGCGTGG
>NZ_CAHJWH010000122.1 GCF_903642205.1 Caulobacter sp. S45
CTGGGCCACGGCCTCGACGCCGCCGGGCGTCGAGCTGGCGCATGTCATGGCGTCCGAGCTGTTCCAGGCGGCCGACGAGGGGATCGCCGTGCTGGTGGCCGACCGGTCGCTCCGGCTCGTGGCGCAGATCGACCCGCGGGGCGAGGCGGACGGGGTGGACGCCGCCCTGACGGCCCTGGACCGGCTCGCCGCCGAACCGGCGCGCGAGGTCGTCATGCCCGCGCCCGTCCTGATCCTGCCGCGCCTGCTGGACGCCGACGCCTGCGCCCGGCTGATCGCCCGCTTCGAGGCGGGCCGTCATGTGGAGGGCGCCATGGCCTCTGTGGACGCGGATGGCGCGGCCATCAGCCGGATCTACGCCGCCAGGAAGCACCGCCGCGACCTGACGCTCGACCCTGTGGAGCCGCTGCACGCCGAGGTGGTGGCGGCGCTGGCCGCACGTCTGGTTCCGGAAATAGCCAAGGCCTTCCAGGTGCAGGTGGCGCACCTGGATCGCATCCTGGTGGCCCGCTACGACGACACCGGCGGCTATTTCCGCCGCCATCGTGACAACAGCTCCGCACACCTGGCCTATCGCGAGTTCGCGGTGTCGGTGAACCTGAACACCGGCGAGTATACCGGCGGCGAGCTGCTGTTCCCCGAGTACAACGACCACCGCCACAATCCGCCCGCGGGTGCGGCTCTGGCCTTCTCCGCCAGCCTGCTGCACGAGGCCGCGCCCGTGCGCCGCGGCAGCCGCTATGTGCTGCTGACCTTCCTGCACAGCGACGCGGCGGAAGCGCGCCGACGGGCGGCGCTGGCGGAGGCCGTGAAGGTCTGACCGGCTTTTTCCCCCCCGTGTAGGGGAGGGCTAGCCCTCCACCGGGGTGACCGGCGCGGCGCCACCCAGCACGGCGTCCAGGTTGGCCTTCAGCATCAAGAGCATTCCCCTCACCGCCTCGCGGGTCGCGCCCGCCGTGTGCGGGGTGAGGACGGTGTTCGGCACGTCGGCCCAGCGGCGCGCCGGACTGGGCTCCTCGGCGAAGACGTCGAGCGCAGCGGCGCCCAGCGTCCCAGCCGCAAGGGCGGCGATCAGGGCGTCCTCGTCCACCAGTTGGCCCCGGGCCACGTTGACGAGCAGGCCTCGGGGCCCCAGCGCCGTCATCACCTCGGCGGAGATCAGGCCGCGGTTGGATTCGTCGGCGCGGCTGGCGACCACCAGGATGTCGGCCCAGTCCGCCAGGGCCAGCAGACTGTCCCGGCGCGGCCAGGACGCTCCAGGCTTCGGCCGCGGTCCCCACCAGGCCGTATCCATGCCCATGACGTCCGCCCGCCGGCCGAGCGCCTCCCCGATCCGGCCGAGCCCGACCAGCCCCAGCTTCTGATCCTTCAGCGAAGATGTTAGGGTCTTGTGGCGCACGCTCCAGCCGCCGTCCCGCACCTCGCGGTCGCCCTCCACGATCCGGCGGCGCGAGGCGAGGATGAGGCCGAGCGCATGGTCGGCCACGTCCTCGTGGTTGACGCCCAGGGCATGGGTGACCTCCAGCCCGCGCCCGCGCGCCCAGGCCACGTCGATGCCGTCATAGCCTGAGGTGAAGCAGGCGATCAGCTTCAGCGCCGGCATGGCTTCG
Source organism: Caulobacter sp. S45 (assembly GCF_903642205.1). Lineage (GTDB taxonomy): Bacteria > Pseudomonadota > Alphaproteobacteria > Caulobacterales > Caulobacteraceae > CAHJWH01. The sequence continues at coordinate 1,611 of NZ_CAHJWH010000122.1, forward strand.
AGCCGCGCCTTGTCCAGGGCGAACTCGCCCGCGACCACCACCGCCAGCACCTCGCGCTCCGCCTCGGGCGAGGGGGCGGCCCAAGCGCGCAGCACGGTGAAGCCGGGATCCAGCTGGGCCGCAATCCCTTCCAGGTGGGGCTGCATGACGAGGATCGTGGGCTTTGCGGTCAAGGCTGCGGCTTTCGGGCGGTGCGCGTGCAGCATAGCGCCCGCGCCGGCCCTGCGGCGAGACGTGACGGCGGCGTCCGGGCGCCCTAACAACCGCCGCCATGCGCCTGGCCTTCCTCGGCACCCCCGATTTCGCCGTCCGAGCCCTGGCCGCGCTGGTCGCCAGCGGCTACCAGGTGGCGGCCGTCTACACCCAGCCGCCGCGGCCCCGTGGCCGGGGCCAGACGCTGCAGCCCTCGCCAGTTCACGCCTTCGCCGAGGGCCTGGGGCTGGAGGTTCGTACGCCGGCCTCCATGAAGGCGGCCGACGTTATCGCCGGCTTCCGCGCGCTGGAGCTGGAGGCGGCGGTGGTGGTCGCCTACGGCCAGATCCTGGTGCGCGAGGTGCTGGAGGCGCCGCGGCTCGGCTGCTTCAATCTGCACGGCTCCCTGCTGCCGCGCTGGCGGGGCGCGGCGCCCATCCAGCGGGCGATCATGGCCGGGGACGCGGTGACCGGCGTTCAGGTGATGCGGATGAGCGAGGGGCTGGACGAGGGGCCCGTCCTGCTCTCCGCCACCGTGCCCATCGCTGTGGACGACACGGCCGCGACCCTGCAGGCCAGGCTGGCGGAAGCCGGCGCGGCGCTGCTGCCGCCGGCGCTCGCCGCGATCGGGTCGGGGACGGCGGTGGAGACGCCCCAGGCGGTTGAGGGCGTCACCTACGCCAGGAAGATCAAGCCGGCGGAGGCGCGGATCGACTGGACCCGCCACGCCGCTGAGCTGGACGCCCACATCCGCGGCCTGTCGCCCTATCCCGGCGCCTGGTTCGACGCCCCGTCGACCCGCGGGCCGGTGCGGGTGAAGGTGCTGCTCTCCCGGGTCGAGGCGGGTGGCGGCGCTCCGGGCGAGGTGCTGGACGGCGGCTTGCGCGTCGCCTGCGGCGAGGGTGCGGTGCGCCTGCTGCGGCTGCAGCGCGAGGGCAAGGGCCCGCAAGACGCCGAGACCTTCCTCCGCGGCCTGCCACTGACGGCCGGAACACGGCTGGGATGAGGAGCGTCCTGATCCTCCCCTGTTGGAAGACGGAGGTCGCGGATGGCGCAGGCCAGTCTCCTCCCCTGCGCAGCGGGGGAGGTGGCGCGGCGCAAAGCGCCGTGACGGAGGGGGCGTCGCCGCTGGCGGTTGGCGCGCAGGCGCTGGCGACGCCCCCCTCACCAGGCTTCGCCTGGTCCCCTCCCCCCGCTTCGCAGGGGGAGATAAGACTTGGCGGCGCATGCAATCCCGCGGGAAAGGAGCATCAAGGGGGCGCCCGTGCCCCGCTATAAGCTCACCCTCGAATACGACGGCGGCCCCTACCGCGGCTTCCAGCTGCAGGACGGCGTACCCTCGGTGCAGGCTTCGCTGGAGCGTGCGATCGCAGGTTTCTGCGGCCATTCGGCGCGCGTGCACGTGGCCGGCCGTACCGACACCGGCGTCCACGCCACGGGCCAGGTCGCCCACATCGAGCTGGACAAGGCGTGGCGCCCTGACGTGGTGCGCGACGCGCTGAACGCCCATCTCGTCCCAGAGCCGATCTCGGTGCTAGCGGCGGAGGTCGCGCCCAACGACTTCCACGCCCGCTTCTCCGCCGTGGGGCGGCGCTACCTCTACCGGGTGATCGACCGCAAGCCGCCGCCGGTGCTGGAGCGGGCGCGCGCCTGGTGGGTGAAGACGCCTTTGGACATCGAGGCGATGGCGCAAGCCGCCCGCCAGCTTCTGGGGACGCACGACTTCACCACCTTCCGTGACATGCAATGCCAAGCGAAGTCGCCGGTGAAGACGCTGGACCTCGCCAGCGTCGAGCGGGTCGGGGAGGAGGTCTGGCTGCGCTTCGCCGCGCGCTCCTTCCTGCACCGGCAGGTCCGCTCCATGACCGGCAGCCTGGTGGAGGTGGGCGCCGGCCGCTGGACGGTGGCGCGCCTGGGGGAAGCGCTGGCGGCGCGGGATCGCCGCGCCTGCGGCCAGGTGGCCCCGGCGCAGGGGCTGTATCTGACGGGAGTGGAGTACGGCTGAGCGTCTCAGCTAAGCAGCCGGCCCGCGCCTACGTCGGCGAAGGCGCCCCAGGCCAGCGAGAGGACCACCACCAGCACCACAGGGGCGAGCTCGCGGCTGAGGGTCTCGCGGGCGATGCGCCAGGTGATCAGCACAGACAGGCAGAGCAGCAACAGGCTGCACAGGCTGAAGGCCTGCTCGCCTGAAGGCCCGAGCAGGGCGAGGAGCGATGCGGCGAGGAGCGCGACGTTCAGATACAGCGCCGCCCAGTTGTTCACGATGACGAAGGCGGTGTACCCGGCCTTGAACCGCATCGGCCCCGAGATGATCGCCAGCAGCAGCGGGAAGCCGAAGGCGTCCAGCACGTGCGCAAGCGACGCCTGCCAGAGCGCGGCGTTGGAGGGCGCGTGCTCCACCAGGGCCACCGCGGCGACATAGAGCGGCAAGGCCAGTATCGGACCGATGAAGGAGCGCACGAAGCCGCCGGGGGTGAAGTCGAAGCCCTGCTCCCAGGCGGGGTCGCCCCGGACCAGCCGCACGATGCCCGTCGCCGCCGCGCGGGCCTCCAGGGTCAGGGCGAGCACCGCTCAGGCCGCGCCGAAGGTCTTGAAGTAGCGCCGCAGCACGCCCTCGTAGACGCGGGTCAGGGCGTGGAGCTCGGCCACCGGCGTGCGCTCGTCCACCATGTGCATGGTGGTCCCCACCAGCCCCAGCTCCACCACGGGGCAGAGCGCGCGGATGAAGCGGGCGTCCGAGGTGCCGCCGGAGGTGGACAGCTCGGCCTTGCGCCCGGTGGCCTCTTCGGCCGCGGCGGCCACCAGGTCCACGAAGGCGCCGGGCTCGGTGTAGAAGGCCTCGCCGGACATCTTGATGTCCAGGGCGACGGTCCCCGCGAAGCTCGCATCCGCCCGAGCCCGCTCCTCCTCCAGCCACGTCAACAGCTCCGCACCCTTCCAGCGGGGATTGAAGCGGATGTTCAGCCGGGCCTGTGCGCGGGCGGGGATGACGTTGTGGGCCGGATTGCCGACCTCCAGGTCGGTGACCTCCAGGCGCGAGGGCTGGAACTCCGGGTAGCCGTCATCGAGCTTGCGGGTCCGCAGCCGCTGCAGGAACTCGAGCAGCACCGGCACGGGGTTGGCGGCGCGGTGGGGGTAGGCCACGTGGCCCTGCACGCCCACCACCGTGACCACCGCGTTCAGGCTGCCCCTCCGGCCGACCTTGATCATGTCGCCGAGTTCGGCCGAGGACGTCGGCTCGCCGACCAGGCAGTGGTCCACCCGCTCGCCCTCTGCAGTCAGCAGGTCCACGATGCGCCGTGCGCCGTCGTGGCCCGGGCCCTCCTCGTCTCCGGTCACCAAGAGCGAGATCGAGCCGCGCGGCGGCCCGTCGGCCAGCACTGTGGAGGCGGCGGCGACGAAGGCGGCCACCGCGCCCTTCATGTCCACCGCGCCCCGGCCGTAGAGCACCCCGCCCACCACGTCGGCGGCGAAAGGGCCTTCGCTCCAGGCCGCGGCGTCGCCCACCGGCACCACGTCGGTGTGGCCGCCGAAGCAGAAGTTGGGGCTGGCGGTCCCGTAGCGGGCGTAGACGTTCTCGATCTCGCCGAACTTCAGCCGGCGGCAGGCGAAGCCCAGTGCCTCCAGCGCCTGCTGCAGCACGTCCATGGCGCCCGCGTCGGCTGGGGTGACGGAGGGGCGGCGGATCAGGTCGCGGGCCAGCTCGACGGGGTCCAGGCGTGCGCTCATGCCCGCGCTTAGCCCGCGAGGTCCGGCCCTGCAACGTCGCGCGCGTAAGGTCTGCGTTAACCGTGACGCGAGACAAAGCTGTACGGCTGGAACTCCATCCGGCGCATGGGGAGCACGAGGGCGATGGCTTATCGCATCGTAGCAGTGGACGACAATCCGGTGGTGACCCAGCTGATCGCCGCGGTGCTGGGGCAGGCTGGCTACGACGTGGAGGTGCTGGCCACCGGCGGCGAGACGCTGGTCGCCCTGCAGCGCAACCCGCCGGACCTGCTGCTGCTCGACCTGCAGATGCCGGGCCTGGACGGGTTGGAGGTGTTGCGGATCGTGCGCGAGCAGAAGGTCTGCGCCGGCATGCCCGTGCTGGTGCTGACCGCGGAAGACGACAGCCACTACGTCGGCAAGGCCCGCGAGCTGGGCGCGGCCGGCTACATGCTGAAACCCTTCCGGGCCCAGGACCTCAGCGCCAAGGTGCGCCGCATCCTGGTGGATGCCGACACTGTGTGGCTGGACGACTACCATACGGTAACCCGTTCGTCCGATGATGGATGGAGCCGCGCATCGGGCCGCGCCAAGAGCTGACCGCGAGCGACACGACTCCATGGACGCCGAACAGGGCCGCCTGGCCGCTCTGCACGCTTATGACGTGCTGGACACGCCCGCCGACCCTCAGCTGGACAAGATCACAGCCCTGGCGGCTGAGCTGTTCGACACCCCTAACGCCGGCATCACCCTGATCGACGCCGAACGCGCCTGGATGAAGGCGCGCGTGGGCGACATCGCGGTCGAGACGCCTCGCGCCATGGGTTTCTGCAACACTACGGTGAAGGTCGGGGCGGGCGACACCCTCCTGGTCGAAGACGCCCGGCTCGATCCAGCCTTTCGCGACAACCCCTTCGTCACCGCGCCGGGAGGTCTCAGATTCTATCTCGGCGCGCCGCTGGTGACCCGCGACGGCCATGCGCTGGGCGCGCTCTGCGTCTTCGACACCCGGCCGCGCAGCGATGTGAGCGCGCGCGACCGCCGCCGGCTGCAGGTGCTGGCCGAGCTGGTGGTGGACGAGCTTGAGCTGCGCCGCGCCGCCCGTCAGGTGGTGGAGGCCCAACGCCTGCTGTCGCTGGCCGAGTCCATGGCGGGCGTCGGCCACTGGAGCCTCCGCCGCCGCGACTTCCACACCACATGGTCGGACGAGGTCTACAGGATCCACGGGCTGGAGCGGGACAGCTTCAACCCGAACCTGCAGGCGGGAGTCGGCTTCTACCATCCCGACGACCAGGCCAAGGTGGCGGCTGCGGTGGAGCAGGCCTTCGCCACCAAGGGTCACTTCAGCTTCGAGCTGCGGCTGCGCCGGGCCGATGGCGCATTGCGCCGGGTGGCCGCCCGCGCCATGTGCGAGCTGGACGAGGCGGGGGAGGCGGTCTCGCTGTTCGGCGTGTTCCAGGACGTCACCGAGCAGGCCTCCCTCGTGGAGGCCGCCAACGCCGCGTCCAACGCCAAGTCCGACTTCCTCGCCAATATGAGCCACGAGCTGCGCACGCCGCTGAACAGCATCATCGGCTTCACCCACGTGCTGGTGCGCGACGGCGACCTCGCGCCCAAGCACCGCCACCAGCTGATGCGCATCGAGGAGGCCGGTCGCGGCCTGCTCACCGTGGTCAACGACGTGCTCGACTTCTCCCGCATCGAGAGCCGGGGTGTGGAGCTGTCGCCGCGGCCCTTCTCGCCCGTGCGGCTGATGGAAAACCTGGTGGCGCTGGCCCACCCCCAGGCCATCGACAAGCACCTGTCCTTGGTGGTCGACTACCCTCTCGATCGTCAAGTGCTGGCGGTGGGCGACGTGGACCGCCTGCGCCAGGTGCTGATGAACCTGCTCACCAACGCGGTGAAGTTCACCGTGCAGGGCGAGGTGCGGCTGGCGCTGCAGACGCGGCGGAGAGACGGGCGGGTGCAGCTGGTGTTCCAGGTCTGCGACACCGGCATCGGCATCGCCCACGACCAGATCGAAGGGTTGTTCCACCGCTTCAACCAGGCGGACGGCTCCATCTCCCGCCGGTTTGGCGGAACGGGGCTGGGCCTGGCCATTTCCAAGCGCCTGGTGGAGGCGATGGACGGGACCATCGAGGTGTGGAGCGAGCTCGGCCACGGCTCCACCTTCGAGGTGCGCGTAAACCTGCCCGCCGCCGAAGCCTTGGCGGAAGCGGACCTCCTGCCGGCTATGGCGAACCCCGCCCACGGCGCAGGCCCGCTGCCGGCGGTGCGGGTGCTGGTGGCCGAGGACGTGCCGGTGAACCAGGAGCTGGTGCGCCTGATGCTGGCCCCGCTCGGTTGCGAGGTTGTGGTGGTCGGCGATGGCGAGCAGGCCCTGGACGCCGCGGCCGCGGGCGGCTTCGACCTGATCCTGATGGACATGCAGATGCCCGTGCTCGACGGCCTGGAGGCGACGCGCATGATCCGGCGTCTCGGCGGCGCGGCCTCGCGCACGCCCATCGTGGCGCTGACCGCCAACGTCCTGCCGGAGCAGATCGAGCGCTGCCGCCGGGCCGGCATGAACGACCACGTGGCCAAGCCCTTCGTCACCGAGGACCTGCAGTCCATGGTGCTGAAGTGGGCCAACGGCTCAGGCGCGACATCCGCCAGCCTGGCGCCGAACCCCGTGCTTGACGACCTGACCGCCCAGATCGGCCCCGGCCCCATCCGCGGCCTGCTGGCCAGCCTGGACGCCCAGATGGTGCAGATCCTCTCCACTCCGCTGGACACCGATCCCGCCTTCCTGTCGCGGCTGGCGCACAGCCTGCGCGGCGCGGCGGGCGCCTTGGGCTATGTGGAAGCCGCTCGCGCCTGCCAGGCGGTGGAGACGGCGCAGAAGGCCGGCGCCTCGGCCGACGGCGCCTTCACCGCTCTGCAAGCGGCCTGCTCCGCTGCGCGGGCGGCGCTGGTGCAGCGGCTCGCGGCCTAGCGGTATCTTCTCCTCTCCCGCGCAAGCGGGCAGGGGGACCGCGCGTAGAGGGGTGGAGGGGGCGTCGCGGGCGCCTGTGGATCAACAGCAAGCGGTGACGCCCCCTCCGTCCCGGCGCGTATCCGCACCGCGCCACCTCACATGCGTGCGCAGGAGAGGAGAACCGGCCCTCCCGCCCGGCGACCGGACCGTCTAGGTTGGCCGCCAAGATGTCTGACATGCCCCCGCCCCTCCCCCGAGCGCACGCCACCCATGCCCAGGCCTCGCGCGAGCGCCGCGACGCGGTCTCCGGCGAGGTGATGGCCGAGGCGCGCCTGGTGCGTTTCGTCGCTGCGCCGGACGGGCGGGTGGTCCCGGACCTCGCCCGCAAACTGCCGGGGCGGGGCATCTGGATAGCGGCGACCCGCGCCAGCGTCGAGCAGGCGGTGAAGCGCAACGCTTTCGCCCGCTCGGCCAAGGTCCAGCTCAGGCCCCCCGCCGACCTCGCCGATCAGGTGGCCGCCTTGCTTCGCCAGCGCCTGCTCTCCGCGCTCGGGCTTGCACGACGGTCCGGCGATCTTACCTCCGGCTTCGAGAAGACGGCCTCGGCGGTGGAGTCAGGCCGCGCCGCCTGGCTGATCGAGGCCAGCGACGGGGCGGCCGACGGGCGGCGCAAGATGTTCCAATGCATCGGGCGCACCGACAAGCCCCCCGGCGTGGTCGCCGCCTTCAGCTCGGACGAATTGAGTTTGGCCTTGGGGCTTGGACCTGTGATACACTTGGGCCTCCTGGCGGGTCAGGCTGCGCAGCGTTGGACGGTGGACGTCGAGCGGTATGCCGGTTTCGACCCGCTCCTTCCTCCAGGTTGGCGCGAGGGGCCGGGTGAGGGGCGCAGCGGTGACACGCCTGCGTCCGTCTGGCTTTCTGCAACCTTATGACTGCCCGGCACACGGCCCGGCGTTGAGTAAAGCGAGCGAATGAGCGACGGCGATAACGAGAACGGCGGCGGCGGCGAGACCCAAGGATCGGGCGCCGGGTCTGCGGCCCCTGCGGGTGGCGGCCGCGCGCCCCTGACCCTCAAGCCCCGCGGCGGCGGCGCAGTCCCCGCGGGCACCGTGCGGCAGAACTTCAGCCACGGCCGCTCAAAGACCGTGGTCGTCGAGACCAAGCGCCGCCGCGCGCCCGAACCGGGCGACCGTCCGCGCCC
>NZ_CAHJWH010000123.1 GCF_903642205.1 Caulobacter sp. S45
CACTCCAACATCTCCGACATCGTGCTGAACCCGCCCTGGCACGTGCCCGACACCATCGCCAAGAAGGAGATCTGGCCCAAGGCGCACAAGGACCACGGCTATCTGGCGAGGAACCAGTACCACGTCATCGACGGCCGCCTGATCCAGAAGGCCGGACCGAAGAGCGCGCTCGGCCGGTTCAAGTTCAACTTTCCCAACAGCTTCGACGTCTACCTGCACGACACCCCGGCCCAGGCCGCCTTCGGCCGCAGCAGCCGCCTGGCCAGTCACGGTTGCGTGAGGCTGGAGCAGCCCAAGGCGCTGGCCAACCTGCTGCTGGAAGGCGACGGGAGCTGGACGCCGGAGCGGGTCGACAAGACCGTCGCCAGCGAGGATACGGTGCGTGTGCCGCTGTCACAGACCGTGCCAGTCTATATCCTGTATTGGACGGCGTTCGTGGACAACTCGGGCCAGACCCAGTTCCGCGCCGACGCCTATGACTGGGATCACAAGCTGATGGACCTGCTTAACTCGGCGAAAGGCCGCGATTCAGACGCCATAAACCTCACGACTTAACCGCGTTGCAACTCGCCCCGTGGGACAACGTGTCCTGTCGGCGCGCCTGGCCGCACGTAGTTAACGGGACACGCCTAACCGCGTGAGGGTGAGTAGTGTACGCAAGACGCGATATCTTCAAGCTGGGTCTGTCCGGCGCTTCGATGGCCGCGGGCGCGACGCTGCTGCCCGGGCTCGGCAAGGCGCAGGGCTATCTCGGCGCCCAGGGCTTTTGGGGCGCGCCGGGCGGCCTCGGCCCGCGCGAGGTCGCGGTGCACAACCTGCACACCGGCGAGTCGATCTCGGCCATCTACTTCGACCGCGGCCGCTACGTCCAGGACGCGCTGGACGCGATGAACCACGTCATGCGCGACTATCGCACCGGCGAGATCCACGAGATGCAGCCCCAACTGTTCGACCTCTGGCACACCATCCGCGACGTGACCGGCAGCCGCCGGCCGTTCCAGATCATCTCGGGCTACCGCTCGCCCGAGACCAACGCCATGCTGCACGAGACGACGAACGGCGTGGCGCAGAACAGCTACCACATGAAGGGCATGGCCTCGGATATCCGGCTCGAGGACGTGGAACTGTCCCACCTGCACAGCGCCGCGCTGGCCATCGGCCGCGGCGGCGTGGGCTACTATCCCTCGTCGGACTTCGTGCATGTGGACGTGGGGCCGGTCCGCCATTGGGGCTGAGCAAGAGGGGCGACACTCCCTCATCCCTTATAACCGCTCATCCCGGCGACTGCCGGGACCCAGATCATAGGGCTCCGTTCGAGCAGGTCTGGCTAAGCCCGGGACATTGAGCCCTTTGATCCGGGTCCCGGCAGTCGCCGGGATGAGCGGATCAAAGTCCGCCAGTCAGCACAAAGCTGTCAGGAAACGGGTTCAGCCCGCCCGAACCCGTCGCCGGTGTCCTCCTCGTCGTCCGCATCGACTTCCGTGCTCCGCTCCTCGGAGCCCAGCCCGTCGCCCGGGTCACGCTGGCGCTGCAGGTCCTTCTCGCCCATGCCCAGCCCCTGCTCGCGGCCGCGGTCGACCTCCACGGTGGAGGGATCGTAGGTCTCGTCGGTCTTCTCGGCCATGGCTCAGGCCTCCTCGCTGTCTTGTACGTCGTGGGCGCGGTTGCAGGCGTCCTCCTCCCGCTCGTGCGCGACGCTGACGTCTTCGCCGAGGGTCGGGCTCATCCCCTCGTCGTTGTCCGGCCGGGTGACGGGGCGGTCGAACATCTCCTCGAAGGCGTTCTTACGAAGGGTGGGTTTCGGATCGGCCATGCGGCGCTCCTGACTGGGAAGGTTCGTGGAGTCTAATCCCCTCCCCGGCCCGGCCGTTCCCCGAGGCGGGGCGCACGCGTCCTGACAGGGTCCGCGGAATCCGCTAACCGGGCGCGATGCAAGCCGCCGCCCCGAAGCCTATGGCCGACCTCGCCCGCGAGTACGGGCTGAAGGCTGAAGAATATGCCCTGATCTTGACGCGGCTGGGCCGCGAGCCGAACGCGGTGGAGCTCGGCGTCTTCTCGGTGATGTGGAGCGAGCACTGCTCCTACAAGTCCTCCCGCCTGCACCTGAAGACCCTGCCGACCACGGGGCCAAAGGTGATCTGCGGTCCAGGCGAGAATGCGGGCGTAGTTGACATCGGCGATGGCCCCAACGGAGTACGGCAGGCCTGCATCTTCAAGATGGAGAGCCACAACCATCCGAGCTTCATCGAGCCCTACCAGGGCGCGGCGACGGGCGTCGGCGGCATCATGCGCGACGTCTTCACCATGGGCGCGCGCCCGGTGGCGCTGCTGAATGCGCTGCGCTTCGGGAGCCCGGACCACCCCAAGACCCGGCGGCTGGTGGCGGGCGTCGTGTCGGGCATCGGCGGCTACGGCAACTGCGTGGGCGTGCCGACGGTGGGCGGCGAGACCAACTTCGACACGGGCTACGACGGCAACATCCTGGTCAACGCCATGTGCGTCGGCATCGCCGATGCGGACAAGATCTTCTATTCCGCCGCGCCCTCCGCAGGCCTGCCGGTGGTCTATTTCGGCTCCAAGACGGGGCGCGACGGCATCCACGGCGCGACCATGGCCTCGGCGGAGTTCGACGAGGACAGCGAGGATAAGCGCCCTACCGTGCAGGTCGGCGACCCGTTCGCCGAGAAGCTGCTGATCGAGGCCACGCTGGAGCTGATGGCCACGGGCGCTGTGGCCGCGATCCAGGACATGGGGGCGGCGGGCCTCACCTCGTCCTCGGTGGAGATGGCCGGCAAGGGCGGCGTGGGGATCGAGCTCGACCTCGACGCCGTGCCCCAGCGCGAGACCGGCATGAGCGCCTACGAGATGATGCTGTCGGAGAGCCAGGAGCGCATGCTTGCCATCCTGAAGCCCGGCCGCGAACCGGAGGCCTACGCCATCTTCGAGAAGTGGGGCTTGGACGCTGCGGTGATCGGCGCCACCACCGATACCGGCCGCATCGTGCTGAAGCACCATGGCGAGACGGTGTGTGACCTGCCGCTTGGCCCCCTGTCCGACGACGCGCCGCTCTACGATCGCCCCTGGACCGAGCCGCCGGAGCTCCCCCGCCTGGACCCTGCCGACGTTCCGCCGCCGGTCGACTGGCGAGAGGCGGTGATCAAGCTGATGAGCTGCCCGGACATGGCCTCCAAGCGCTGGCTGTGGGAGCAGTACGACCGCCATGTCATGGCCGACACCCTGGCCGACAGCGCCACCGCCGCAGACGCGGGTGTCGTACGGGTTCACGGGACCCGCAAGGCCCTGGCGATGACCTCCGACGTCACGCCCCGCTATGTCGCCGCCAACCCCTACGAGGGCGGCAAGCAGGCGGTGGCCGAGGCTTGGCGCAACCTGACCGCCGTGGGCGCCGATCCCATCGCGGTGACCGACAACCTGAACTTCGGAAATCCGGAGCGGCCGGAGATCATGGGCCAGATCGTGCGCGCCATCGCCGGCATGGGCGAGGCCTGCCGCGCGCTGGACTTCCCGGTAGTGAGCGGAAACGTGAGCCTCTACAACGAGACCAACGGGGCCGCGATCCCGCCCACGCCGACCGTAGGCGCCGTGGGGCTGATCCCCGACTATGCGGAGGCCATCGGCTACGCCAGGATGCGGGCCGGCGACACCCTGGTGCTGATCGGTGAAACCCGTGGCGAGCTGGGCGCCAGCCTGTACCTGCGCGAAGGGCTCGGGGCGGACGGTCCTCGGCGCGATGGCTGGGCGCCTCCGCCGGTCGACCTCGGCGCCGAGAAGCGGCACGGCGATCTTGTCCGCAGACTGATCCGCGAGGGCCACCTGCACGCCGTCCACGACCTCTCCGACGGCGGCCTGGTCGGCGCGGCGGCAGAGATGGCGCTGGCATCCGGTGTCGGGGTGGAGCTGCGCGCCACAGCGCTGGTCCATGCCCACGGCTACCTGTTCGGCGAGGACCAGGGCCGCTACCTGCTGGCCACGCCTGATCCCCAAGCCGTGCTGCAACGGGCGCGCGAGGCCGGCGTGCGGGCCAGCGAGGCGGGCCATGTTGGGGGCGAGGCCTTCGCCTCCACCAGCCTGTTCGCCATCGCCCTGGCCGACCTCCGGCAGGCTCACGAGGGCTGGATGCCCGGCTTCATGGACGCGCCAGCGACCTGATGGGTGCGAGCCGAAGCGGTGCGACCACGCTCCGCTTTGCTTGAAGGACAGTTTGCGCGAACATTGCGCAGAAGAAATCCGGACCCACGTAGGCCGGATCGTCCGGAGCCTTCCCTTGAACGATACCTGGACCCACGCCGCCGCGCGCTGGATGGTCCGACCCCTGGTCGGCACGGGCGTGACGCCCAACCACCTGACCACCCTGCGCCTGATCACAGGCGTCGCCGCCTGCATCGGCATCGCGCTCGGCGCGCCGGCCGGCGCCGCCTGGGGCGGCGCGCTGTGGCTGGCTTCCGCCTTCCTGGACCGGGCCGACGGCGAGCTGGCGCGGATAGGGAACATGATGAGCGCGGCGGGACACCGTTACGATTATCAGGTCGACCTGTGGGTCAACTCCGCCTTCTTCCTGGCGGCGGGCGTGGGTCTGCGTCACAGCTGGCTTGGGCCGTCCGCGCCGCTCGTCGGCTTTGAGGCCGCCATGGCCATGGTCGCCTGCTGCTGGCTGTCGGAGGTGTACGAGAAGCTCTCCGGCCCCGGCGTGCGCATCTGGAACGGCGGTTTCGGCTTCCATCTGGATGACGCGCTCTATCTGCTCGCCCCCATCGTGTGGCTGGGATGGCTGGCGCCCATCCTGGTGGCGGCGGCGGTGTGCTCCACCCTGATGGCCGGCGTCATCCTGGTCCGCTACCTCGGCCTTCGCCGGCGGTTGCACCGGGTCGCTGCGGCCGGCGCCTGAGCGCTGGCGCGACCGCGGCGGCTGTCGTAAGCGGCCGGTCGGCGACCGGCGGACCTGGGCGGGCATGGACGATCTCATCCTGGTGACCGGCGCTGCCGGCTTCATCGGCTCCAACGTGGCGCGCATGCTGGCCGAGGACGGCGCGCGGGTGGTCGCCTGCGACTGGTTCGAGCACGGCGCCAAGTGGACCAACCTGCAGGGCGTGCTGCTCCACGACGTGATCCGGCCCGAGGCCGCGCCCGCGTGGCTGAAGGCGCAGGCCGAGCCGCCCTCGGCCATCGTCCACATGGGGGCCGTGTCGGCCACCACGGAAACGGACGTGGACCTGATCGTGGATCGCAACATCCGCGCGACGCTCGACCTGTGGACCTATGCGGCGGAGCACGGGAGCCGGCTGATCTACGCCTCCTCCGCCGCCACCTACGGCGATGGCTCGCAGGGCTTCGTGGACGACGACAGCCCCGGGGCCCTGGCCCGGCTGAAGCCGCTGAACGCCTATGGCTGGAGCAAGCACGTGGTGGACCGGCGCGTCGCCGACGATGTGCGGCGCGGTCGGCCGACGCCTGCTGGCTGGGCGGGGCTCAAGTTCTTCAACGTCTATGGCCCGGCCGAGGCTCACAAGGGCGCCATGCGATCGGTTGTGCACCAGATCTATCCGGCCGCGAGCCGGGGCGAGACGATCAGCCTGTTCAAGTCGCACCATCTCGACTACGCCGATGGCGGCCAGTTGCGCGACTTCATCTATGTGGCCGATTGCTGCGCGGTGATCCGCAACATGCTGCGAGCGCCCCAGCTGTCGGGCATCTACAACGTAGGCACAGGTAAGGCGCGCAGCTTCGCCGACTTGGCGCGCGCGGTGTTCGCCGCAGCCGACCAGCCTGCGGCCATCGCCTACCGCGACATGCCCGAGGCGCTCCGAGGTCGCTACCAGTACTTCACCGAGGCCGACACGGCGAAGCTCCAGGCGGCGGGCCTGGCGCCGAACTTCCATTCACTCGAGGACGGGGTGGCGGCCTATGTACGCGACAGCCTGAGCGCGGAATTTGCTGTCATATAGGCGCCGCTGGACAAGCCGGCCGCCACCGCCTAACTCCCCCCGCTTTCCGGCGTACCGCCCCAATGCTCCCGCCCGCGTCCGAACCGTGGGCTGATCGAGCCGAAGAGAGTTCCCCATGAAACCAGGTCAGAAAGGCCGGCGCGACGCCGGTCCGTCGCAGCGTCAGCTCCGCGCGGGCGAGCTGGTGCGCCATGCGATGGCGGAGATCCTGCGCGAGGAGAACCTCAACGACGGCGCCCTGGAGGACGTCTCGGTTACGGTGACCGAGGTGCGCATGAGCCCGGACCTGCGCCACGCCATGGTTTTCGTGGAGCCGCTAGGGGGCGTGCATGTGCGCGCGGTGATCGAGGGCCTGAACCGCGCCGCCAAGTTCCTGCGCGGCAAGCTCGGCCGCCATGTGGAGCTGAAGTTCACCCCGGACCTGCGCTTCGTCCACGACGAGAGCTTCGCCGAGGCTGACCGCATGGAACGCCTGATCGCCCAGGCCCGGCAGGCCGACGCCGTGCGCCATGCGGAAGAGGCGGCGGACGACGAGGAGCCGATCGGCGGGTCGGTGCGGGTGTTCACCGCCCCCTCCAAGGCGGACGACGAATGAGCCGCCAGCGCAAGAAGAAGGGCGATCAGGTCTCCGGCTGGGTGTGCCTGGACAAGCCGGTGGACCTCGGCTCCACCGACGCGGTGTCGCGCATCAAGCGGCTCTACAACGCCCAGAAGGCCGGCCATGCCGGCACGCTGGACCCGCTCGCATCCGGCATCCTGCCCATCGCGCTGGGCGAGGCCACCAAGACCGTGCCCTTCCTGATGGAGGCGGAGAAGAGCTACCGCTTTACCATCGCCTGGGGCCAGACCACCGCCAGCTTCGACCGCGAGGGCGAGACCACCGCCAGCTCCGACGTCCGCCCGCCGCTCGCCGATGTCGAAGCCGCCCTGCCCGCCTTCCGCGGCGAGATCATGCAGGTTCCGCCCAACTTCTCGGCCATCAAGGTGAACGGCGAGCGCGCCTATGACCTGGCGCGGGAGGGCGTCGCGTTCGAGCTGGAGGCGCGCGCCATCATCGTGCATCGGCTGGAAATCACAGAGCACGACGCCGACCACGTGACCTTCGAGATGGACTGCGGGAAGGGCTCGTACGTCCGGGCGGTGGTGCGCGATCTGGCCTCCGCCCTGAACGCCTGCGGGCACGTTTCGGCGCTCCGACGCACCCGGGTGGGCGATTTCACTGAGGCCAACGCGACGCCTCTGGAAAAACTCTGCGAAATCGAGGATACTGCCGATCGCCTGGGGGTGCTGCTTCCGGTCGAGACCGCGCTGGACGACATCCCGGCCCTGGCCCTGACCACCGAAGACGCCTTCAGGCTGAAGCAGGGACGCAGCGTCGTCCTCGTTCCCCGACAGGTGGAAGAGCTTCGCGCCCGCCTCGTCCCGCGATCCGTCGCGGGCCACGATGCGGGTCGAACCGTTCTGGCCACCTACGAGGGACGGGCGCATGCCCTCTGCGAACTCCGAGCAGGCCGGGTCAGTCCGACCCGCATCTTCCACCTCGACCAGGAGTAGTTCAACGATGTCGATCACGCCCGACCGCAAGGCCGAACTGATCACCACCCACGCCCGCACCGAAAACGATACGGGCTCGGCCGAAGTCCAGGTCGCGATCCTCTCCGAACGGATCGCCAACCTGACCGAACACTTCAAGACCCACAAGAAGGACAACCACAGCCGTCGTGGCCTCCTGAAGATGGTGTCCCAGCGCCGCCGGTTGCTGGACCACCTGAACGCGTCGGACGCCGAACGCTACAAGGCCATCATCGGCACGCTCGGCCTGCGGCGGTAAGCGATCTGCGTGCTTCGAGACGCGGCCTGAGGACCCGCTCCTCAGCATGACGAAGATTCTGGCGAGCTTCTTTAGCAGCACCAACCTTCGTCATGCTGAGGAGCCCGAAGGGCGTTTCGAAGCACGCACCACTGCGGACACCATCGTCCGCCATTATCGCGAGGGTCTCGTCGATCCTCGAATCCACCCCGCCCGCATGGGCGTGCGGGGTCACTGGAGAGGCATACCCGGACCCGCCTAGAAGCCGCGCCCGCCCCTGTCCGCCCGCGAGCAATGGGGCTCGTGGAACCGAAAGACCTTTCATGTTCGACATCAAGCGCAAGACCATAGAGTGGGGCGGCCGCTCGCTGACCCTGGAAACCGGCCGCATCGCCCGCCAGGCCGACGGCTCAGTGCTCGCCACCTACGGCGAGACCGTCGTGCTCGCCACCGTGGTGGCCGCCAAGACCCCCAAGGCGGGGATCGACTTCTTCCCGCTGACGGTGAACTACCAGGAGAAGACCTTCGCCGCGGGCAAGATCCCCGGCGGCTTCTTCAAGCGCGAAGGTCGTCCGTCCGAGAAGGAGACGCTCACCTCGCGGCTGATCGACCGTCCGATCCGTCCCCTGTTCGTCAAGGGCTTCAAGAACGAGGTCCAGGTCGTCGTCACCGTGCTGGCGCACGACCTTGAGAACGATCCCGACATCGTGGCCATGGTCGCCGCGTCGGCGGCCCTCACGCTGTCCGGCGCGCCCTTCATGGGCCCGATCGGCGGCGCCCGCGTCGGCTACATCGACGGCGAGTACGTGCTGAACCCGACGCTGGACCAGGTGAAGTCCGCGGACAACCGCATGGACCTGATCGTCGCCGGCACCGCGGACGCGGTGATGATGGTGGAATCGGAGATCCAGGAGCTCGCCGAGGACATCGTGCTCGGCGGCGTCACCTTCGCCCACAAGCACATGCAGCCGGTGATCGACGCCATCGTCGAGCTCGCCGACCACGCCGCCAAGGAGCCGGTGGACTTCCAGCCAACAGATTTGGACGCGCTCACGGTTGCTATCGCGCTGAACGTGAAGGACGACCTGCTGGCCGCTTACCGGCTTACTGCCAAGGCTGAACGCCATGAGGCCGTGCAAGTGGCCAAGGCTAAAGCGAAGGCTCACTTCGCCGAAGTTCAGGATGAGGCGGGGATGGATCCCGCCAAGTTCAGCTCTGCCTTTAAGGAGGTTGAAGCGGCGGTCCTACGTAGGGACATCATAGATAACAAGCATCGTGTGGATGGCCGCGACCTGACGACGGTCCGTGCCATCGAGTCGGAAGTGGGCATCCTGCCCCGCGCCCACGGCTCGGCCCTGTTCACCCGCGGCGAGACGCAGGCGCTGGTGGTGGCCACGCTCGGCACCGGCGACGACGAGCAGTTCATCGACGCGCTGGAAGGGACCTACAAGGAGAAGTTCCTCCTGCACTACAACTTCCCTCCCTACAGCGTCGGCGAAACCGGCCGCATGGGCTCGCCCGGCCGTCGTGAGATCGGCCATGGCAAGCTGGCGTGGCGGGCGCTGCGCCCCATGCTCCCCACCCCTGAGGAGTTCCCCTACACGATGCGCCTGGTCAGCGAGATCACCGAGTCCAACGGCTCGTCCTCGATGGCCTCGGTCTGCGGCGGCTCGCTCGCCCTGATGGACGCCGGCGTGCCCTTGAAGAAGCCGGTCTCCGGCGTCGCCATGGGCCTGATCCTGGAGCCGTCGGGCGAATTCGCCATCCTCACCGACATCCTGGGCGACGAGGACCACCTCGGCGACATGGACTTCAAGGTCGCCGGCACCGCCGACGGCATCACCTCGCTGCAGATGGACATCAAGATCCCCGGCATCACCGAGGA
>NZ_CAHJWH010000124.1 GCF_903642205.1 Caulobacter sp. S45
GGCTGACGCCGCCGCCGCCGGCGTGTTCGAGGCGCTGGAGCAGGCGCGGCAGGAGGCGATCGGGGCGGTGGCGCTGGGCGGCGTGCGCGCCAACCTGCGCGCGGTGCTGGAGACCGAGGTCGAGCGCAAAGGCCTCGCCCGCATGGAGGACCGCACCAAGGCGCCGCTGGCTGACGTGCTGGCGTTGATGGCGCGCGAGCGCATGACCGGGGAGGCGCCGCCGGATGGCGCCCGCGGCGTCGTCGCCATGCTGCGCGCCGAGATCGAGGACAAGGCCGGCCGTGACCTGGACCGGCTGGCGCTGGCCATGGGCGACCAAGCGGGCTTCGCTCGGATAGCCAAGGCGATCATCTCCGACATGGGCATGGGTGAGGACGCCTCCACAGACCGCTCGGAGGAGAGCGGCGACGAGAAGCCCCAGGCCGACAGCGAGCCGGACTCAGGCGAGCAGGGCGAGGAGCCCCAGCCTTCCGAAAGCGAGGCTGCCCCGCCAGAGGAGGAGCAGGACAGCTCCAGCGAGAGCCGCTCTGCGGAGGAGGCGGCCGATGCGGAGGCCGGCGAGGACAGCGAGGTCGCCGACGACGCGCCTGACGTGGACGAGGCCCCCCAGCGAGGCCGACCGGACCCGATGGAGGGCAAGGCGGCGGAGCCCAGCTACAAGGTCTTCTCCTCCGCCTCCGACGAGGTGGTCGCCGCCGACGACCTCTGCGACCCGGAGGAGCTGACGCGGCTTCGCGCCTATCTGGACCAGCAGCTGGCGGTCTTCTCCAGCGTGGTGGCGCGCCTGGCGAACCGGCTGCAGCGCCGGCTCATGGCCAAGCAGAACCGCGCCTGGAGCTTTGATCTGGAGGAGGGGGTGCTGGACGCCTCGCGCCTCACCCGCATCATCACCGATCCCACCGCGCCCCTGTCGTTCAAACAGGAGCAGGACACCGAGTTCCGCGACACGGTGGTGTCCCTGCTCATCGACAATTCTGGCTCCATGCGCGGACGGCCGATCATGGTGGCCGCGCTCTGCGCCGACATCCTGGCGCGGACGCTGGAGCGCTGCGGGGTGAAGACGGAGATCCTGGGCTTCACCACCCGGGCCTGGAAGGGCGGCCATGCCCGCGAACTCTGGATCAAGGCGGGCAAGCCGCCTCAGCCCGGTCGGCTGAACGACCTGCGCCACATCGTCTACAAGGCCGCCGACGCGCCCTGGCGGCGCGCGCGCAAGAACCTCGGCCTGATGATGCGCGAGGGCCTGTTGAAGGAGAACATCGACGGCGAGGCCCTGGTCTGGGCGCACCAGCGCCTGCTCGGCCGGCCCGAGGCGCGCAAGATCCTGATGGTGATCTCGGATGGCGCGCCGGTGGACGACAGCACGCTTTCGGTCAACTCCGGCCACTATCTCGAGCGTCACCTGCGCGAGGTGATCGGCGAGGTCGAAACGAAATCGCCTGTGGAGCTGATCGCCATCGGCATCGGCCACGACGTCACCCGCTACTACCGCCGCGCCGTCACCATCGTGGACGTCGAGCAACTGGGCGGGGCCATGACCGAGAAGCTGGCCGAGCTGTTCGACGAGCCGCCCCGGGTGGTGTCTCGCTCAGTCGCCGCCTTCCAGATCGGCCCGCATGATCCGGCCAAGCGGGGCAGGGCGCGCGCGGCCTAGATCGACTTCATGCTTGAGAAAAATGGAGGAGGGCTCAAGCCTTGACCGCAAGCGCCATGGTGATCCCACCGCGAAACGCAGGCACCACCTTGCGGGCCTGGTCGAGGAGCAAGCGGACAGGGTGGAAGCCCGCCACCCGCTGGGTCGGAAAGTAGTCGCGGTACTCCGAGAACAGCACCTCCAGCCCGGCGGCCTCGGCGTCGTCGGCCAGCTCGGCCAGGGTATACTCACGGAAGTGGCCAGGGTTCATCGGCGTCAGGCGCAACCGCTCATAGGGGTTTCGACCCCAAAGCAGCGCCACGCGGTTCATGATCTCCGCGGCGTTGGGGGTCTGCATCAGGATCGCGCCGCCGGGGTTCAGCAGGGACTTTAAGGCCACCAAGGCGGCGGCGGCGGGCACGTGCAGGTGCTCCACCACCTCCGAGAAGACGATCAGGTCAAAGCCAGTGTCCGCTTGGGGCATCACGCCGTGCTGGATGGCATTGAAATCGTAGGCGATGTGGCGGGTCTCCGCCTGCCCTGAGAAGCCCAGGGTCCAGACTTCCGGGAAGGCGTCGCGCAACATCGCGCTGAACGGACCGGAGCCCACATCCAGCACGCGCTGCGCCTCGGGGCGAAGTCGGAGCGCGGTGGCGAGCAGATAGCTG
This sequence comes from Caulobacter sp. S45, assembly GCF_903642205.1. Lineage (GTDB taxonomy): Bacteria > Pseudomonadota > Alphaproteobacteria > Caulobacterales > Caulobacteraceae > CAHJWH01. The sequence continues at coordinate 2,302 of NZ_CAHJWH010000124.1, forward strand.
AAGCGCCGGGCGTGAAAGGCTTCGTAGTCGTGCGGACCGGCGCGCCTGGCGTCCCGCTCTACGAGGTCGATAACCGCCTGCATCTAGGTACGAGACCTTTTCCAGTGCTGGAACGCCACCTTCCCGACGGCTTAGGTCGTCGATCGCAGGCTTGTCCACTCGCCGTCCGAACGTCGCATCGGCGAACGCGGCACGCCCCGCGCCCTTGCCCGCTCGCCCGTGGCTGCTAGGAAGCGCGCGAGCCGCCCGCGAGAGGTCTGAAGTCCCATGAAGCTGCTCGCCGGCAACTCCAACGCCAAGCTAGCCAAGGATGTCGGCGACTACCTCGGACTGCCCCTGACCAAGCGCCGGATGCAGCGCTATGCCGACAACGAAGTATGGCTGGTCATCGACGAGAACGTGCGCGGCGAGGACGTCTTCATCATCCAGTCAACCTCCTACCCAGCCAACGACCATCTGATGGAGCTGTTGATCTGCATCGACGCCCTGGTGCGGGCCTCGGCCAAGCGGATCACCGCCGTCACGCCCTACTTCGGCTACGCCCGTCAGGACCGGAAGACCGGCGGCCGCACGCCGATCTCAGCCAAGCTGGTGGCCAACATCATCACCCGCGCCGGCGCCGACCGGGTGCTGACGCTCGACCTGCACGCCGGCCAGATACAGGGCTTCTTCGATATCCCGACCGACAACCTCGTGGCCTTCCCCGTGATGGCGGAGGACATCCGCCGCCACTATACCCGCTATGCCGACGAGCTGATGATCGTCTCGCCGGACGTGGGCGGGGTGGTGCGCGCGCGCCAACTCGCCGATCGGCTGAACGCCGACCTCGCCATCGTGGACAAGCGCCGGGCTCGCCCGGGCGAGAGCGAGGTGATGAACATCATCGGCGATGTGCGGGGCCGGCGTTGCATCCTGTTCGACGACATCGTCGATACCGCCGGCACCCTCTGCAACGCCGCCGCCGCCCTGACGGAGCAGGGAGCCGATAGCGTCGCCGCCTATGTCAGTCATGGAGTCATGTCGCGCCCAGCGGCCGAGCGGGTGAACGCCTCGGTGCTGACCGAGCTGGTGATCACCGACACCATCGACAACAGCGCCCTGACCGAAGGCTGCGAGAAGCTCCGCCGTGTCAGCGTCGCGCCCCTGATCGGTGAGGCGATCCGTCGTATCGCCAACGAGGAGTCGGTCTCTAAGCTCTTCGACTGAACCCCGCGTTCGGGGCCATGCGGGGGGCGTGGTGACGAACGGTTAAGCATGCCGGGCTAGGGTCGGCCATCGACCCGGCCCTTTGCAGCGAAGCTTCTGCGTATCCCGGAAGGTTGTCCCCCGATGTCCAGCGTCCGCCGAACCTCCAAGGCCGTGCTCCTCTCCGGAGCCGTCCTCCTCACCACTGCAGCCGCGTCTTCGCCCGCCTTCGCCTGGCCCTTCGCGCCGAAGGAAGCGCCCAAGGTCGAGGCGGCGCCCGCGCCGCCGCCGCCGCCCTCCGTCTCCATGTCCGCCGAGGCGCTGTCCGACGCGGCCGCCTTCCGGGCCTATACCAAGCATGCGGAGCTCCTGAACGCCGCCTTCACCAGCGGCGCCGGTGTGGAGCAGTCCCTGGCCGTGGGCTCGGCCTATGAGCCGCACCAGCTGGCGCGGGGGTCCATCGCCTACGCGGCCCTGCTGGCCTTGCAGGACCGCACTTTCGTGGAGGGCGTGCGCACCTATGCGATCGACCCCACCCAGCGCCGCCAGGTCGCCGCGCACCTGGCCGCCGACCCGCGCTATGTCATAGCCTTCCCGGGCGCCGCCAGCGCCGCGGGGCTGATCGTGGCCACCATGGGCGTGGAGAGCAGCCGCATCACCGACGTGGCCGCCCGCATCAAGCAGTCCGCCTACAGCGTGCAGCATTCCGCCTGGTCCAAGACCAAGGTCATTGACCCTGTCGGCCGCCTGGCCCAGACCAAGGCGCTCTCCGCCGCCATCATGAACGGCGAGGCGGGTGATGTGGACCAGCTGAAGCTTGCCATGAACGGCGGCGCCGACGCCACTGCGGCCCAGGTGCTGGCGGTGCATGGCCAATCCATCCCCGGCCCGTACGCGCCCGTGGTCGAGCGCGGCCTGGCGCTTGCGGCATTGGCGGCTCTGGGTGAAGCTGGCGATGAGAACGCCGCCGCCGTCCAGGCGGTGGAGACCGAGCCCACCGACGGCGCCTGCCTGAACCTGGCCAAGCTGAACCTCTACCAATGTCTGGCGGTGGCCGTGCCCTGGTACGAGGACATCTTCTGCCTGGGCGAGCACGCGCTCGGCGAAACTGCCCAGTGCATCTCCAACGAGGCCGCCAGCAAGGCCCAGATCCAGCAGGCCGAGACGCCCCCGCCGGGCGCCATAATGGTCCCGACCGCCGCGACCGCGGTCAGCCTCCCGGTCTCGGCCAACATCCCGCTGGCGAGCGCGAGCCTTCCCGGCCACCGCTGAGCCTCGTGGTCTGTCTTCCGCGACGCGGGGGAGGGAGGCTGAGGCGGCGCCCGTTGCCTAGAGTGACGGGATCGTGTACTAGCCCTGCCTTCGATTTACCCGCGTCAGGTCGCGCCGCGCAGCCCTCTGCGCGGCGCCGCCGTTTCCGAGACTAAGACCATGGCCGACATCGAGCTGAACGTAGAAGTCCGCGCCAAGGCCGGGAGCGGGGCCGCCCGCGCCGTGCGCCGAGAGGGCAAGGTGCCGGGCGTGCTGTACGGCGGCCCGCGCGGTCCGGTGCCGATCGCTATGAACGCCAACGCCTTCGGCAAGGCGCTCTACACCGGCAAGCTGCTGGGCCACTTGGTCACGCTCCGCTATGGCGAGGAGACCCAGTCGGTGATCGCCAAGGACGTGCAGTTCCATCCCGTCAGCGACAAGCCGATGCACTTCGACCTCTACCGCGTGGGCGAGCATCAGCTGATCCGCATCGCCGTGCCCGTGCACTTCCGCAACCAGGAGGCCTCCCCGGGTCTGAAGCGCGGCGGGACGCTGAACGTCTCCCGCCACGAGGTGGAGCTGATGGTCCGCGCCGACCACATCCCTGAGGAGGTGATCGCCGACCTCACCGGCCTGGAGATCGGCGACACCATCCGCATCTCCGACATTGCGCTGCCGGAAGGCGCCGAGCCCGCGATCGCCGACCGCGACTTCACCGTGGCCACCATCGCCTCTTCGTCCTCGCAGATGGCCGCCGACGCGGCGGCTGACGAGGCCGCGGCCACAGCCCAGTCCGGCGCCGCTGCGACCTGAGGCTTAGGCCCTGCGCCTGCGGCCCGACGGGACGGCGATGCTGGTCCTGGCGGGCCTCGGCAATCCGGGCCCCAAGTATGCCGCCCAGCGCCACAACTTCGGCTTCATGGCCGTGGACGCCCTGGCGGCGCGCTGGGACTTCGGGCCTGAGCGTTCGCGCTTCCAGGGGCTGGCGCGCGAGGGGACGATCCCTACTCCGGCAGGTCCCGTTCGCGCTCTGCTGCTGAAGCCCCAGACCTTCATGAACGAGAGCGGACGGTCGGTGGGCGACGCTCTCGCCTTCTACAAGGTCGGTCTTCCGAACCTCGTGATCTTCCATGACGAGCTGGACATTGCGCCCGGTCGCTTTCGCATGAAACTCGGCGGCGGCATGGCGGGGCACAACGGGCTGCGATCGATAGGGGCTAGGCTTGGGCCGGACTTCCGCCGGGCGCGCCTTGGCATTGGCCATCCGGGTCACAAGGATCTGGTGCTGCACTACGCCCTGGCCGACTTCCCCAAGGCGGAGCGGCCGTGGGTGGAGGCCCTATGCTCCGCCTGCGCCGGCGCCGCGCCCCTGCTGGCGGCGGGTGAGGACGAGAGATACCAGAGCGAGGTGTCGCGCCTGGCGCCTGCCGAGAAGCTCGACAGTCGGGCGGCCAACCGGGAACGGCTGGAGCGGTGAGGCGATAGGCGTGACGGGGCCGCCTCGTCCTTCGACAAGCTCAGGAGGAGGCGGTAGGTAGGCGTCACCCCCTCTACACCCTGGGCGCCGTCTCGCATTCACCGCCGGTCCTTCCCGTTTCACTCGCTTCATCAACATTTCAGTCGCCTCATTCTGAGCTTGTCGAAGGATGAGGCGTCGCACCCCCGCCGAGATCTCCATGGCCCTGAAAGTCGCCATCGTCGGCCTGCCCAACGTGGGCAAGTCGACCCTGTTCAACGCCCTGACCCAGACCGCCGCCGCCCAGGCCGCCAACTATCCCTTCTGCACCATCGAGCCGAACGTGGGCGATGTGGCCGTGCCGGAGCCGCGGCTGGAGGCGCTTGCCACCATCGCCAGGTCCAAGGAGATCATCCCGGCCCGGATCAACTTCGTGGACGTGGCCGGCCTGGTGCGGGGCGCGTCGAAGGGGGAGGGCCTCGGCAACCAGTTCCTCGCCAACATCCGCGACTGCGACGCGGTGGCCTTCGTGGCCCGCTGCTTCGAGGGTGGCGACGTGACCCACGTCGAAGGGCGGGTCGACCCCATCGACGATCTTGAGATCATCGAGACCGAACTGATGCTGGCCGACCTGGAGAGCCTTGAGAAGCGCCACGACAACCTGGAGAAGCGCGCCAAGGCCGGCGACAAGGACTCCGCTAAGACCCTGAGCCTGGTCAAGCTGGCCCTGGAGCAGCTGAACGCCGGCCGCCCCGCCCGCGCCGCCAAGGTCCCGCCCGAGGACGAGAAGGCCTGGCGCATGCTGCAGCTGATCACCTCCAAGCCGGCGCTGTACGTCTGCAACGTGGACGAGGAGAGCGCGGCCGAGGGCAACGTCCTGTCAGCCAGGGTGGAGCAGCGCGCGGCCGGAGACGGCGCCAAGGCGGTGGTCATCTCCGCCAAGATCGAGAGCGAGATCGCTCTGCTCGACGCATCCGAGCGCGCCGAGTTCCTGGAGACCCTGGGCCTGGAGGAGCCAGGCCTCAATCGCATGATCCGCGAGGCCTACAGCCTGCTCGGCCTGCAGACCTACTTCACCGTGGGGCCGAAGGAGGCGCGCGCCTGGACCATCCCGGTGGGCGCCACCGCGCCCCAGTCCGCAGGCGTCATCCATACCGACTTCGAAAAGGGGTTCATCCGCGCCGAGACCATCGCCTATCCCGATTACGTCGCCCTGAACGGTGAAGGCGGCGCGCGCGAGGCGGGCAAGATGCGGCTGGAAGGCAAGGAGTACGTGGTGCGCGACGGCGACGTCATGCACTTCCGCTTCAATACATAGGCGCCGGGCGGAGACGGTGTCTTCCTCCTTCGAGGAAGGCCCAGAGCTCAGCCGACCGGCGCGAAGCTGCGTTCCTCGCGCCAGACGCCGGCGTCCTCCTGGATGCGGATGCTGCTCGACAGACCCCTGACCCTCGCCGCGGCGGCGGCCTTGCGGGCGCAGGCGATGGCGGTCTCGCGGTGGGCGTGGCCGCTCTGGACCACCCGGTCCCGCTCCACGCTCCAGCCGTTCCGCTGGCGAGTGACGTAGAAGACAACGGCGTTCATGGCGTATCCTCCTTGTGAAGGCAGGATGATCCTCACGGTCCGGCCGCGCAAGTACGCCGCAGGGCATGGCTGGCCAAATCCCCGTGAGCGGGTCTACACCTCAGCCCATGACTGGCCAGATGATCCCGCTGAACTCCAAGACCGACGACGCGGTCTTCTCCGCATTTCATGTCCAGCCCAGGCTGGAGGACGGCGAGCGGCGCCGCGGCGGGGTGATTGTGCTGCAGGAGATTTTCGGCGTTGACACCTACATCCGCCATGATTGCGAGCGCTGGGCCAAGCTCGGCTTCGAGGTTCTGGCCCCATCCCTCTTCGACCGCTGCGAGCCGGGCTTCGTGGCCGAGCACACCCCCGACGGTCTGCAGCAGGGCTTCAAGTACCTGCAGGCCACCCGGATCGAGGACGCCATCGCCGACATCGAGACCTGCCTGGACTATCTGGCGCCGCGCGGGCCGGTGTTCGTGGTCGGCTACTGCTATGGCGGCTCGCTGGCCTATATCGCCGCGACCCGGTTGGAGGACCTGGCGGCGGCGTCGAGCTACTACGGCTCCATGGCGCCCAAGCACGCGGGCCACAAGCCGCTCTGCCCGGTGATCTGCCATTTCGGCGCCCTGGACCAGCACATCCCGCTGGAGGAGGTCCACGCTTTCGCCGCCCGTCGGGACGACGTGCTGGTGCACATCTACGAGGCGGGGCACGGCTTCAACAACGACGGCGCTCCTGCGCACAACCTGGCCGCCGCCAAGCTCGCCCGCACCCGCACCTTGAAGCTGTTCGAGGCCAATGGAGCCGCCGCTTAAGGCGACTGGGCCTCGATAATCTGCCGTATCTTGGGCTCGCGTTCGAGGGCCGTGGCCAGCAGCGCCTGGGCGAACAGGATGCCGATGCCCGCGCCATAGCCTGAGAACACGCCCGCCGGGTAGCGGCCGCCTGCGGCGACGCCACCGATCTGCAGGTAGATGAAGACCGCTGCGAAGACGAGCAGGCCGAGCCCCGTGACCACAGAGACCGGCGTCTGGCCGAAACCCGCCGCGAAGCTCATCCACACATAGCGCTTGAGCAGCCGCCGCACCGGCTTGATCTGCAGCGGCGCGACGAAGCTCAACAGCGCGAACACGGCAGGAAAGACCAGGATCAGCGACACCTTGAGCGACATCGGCCCCGGCAGAACCCGCCAGGCATGAACGGCGGCGCCCGCATAGATCAGGCCGCCCGCCGCGCAGGTCGAGCCCTGCATCCGCCGGAAGCTTCGCCACGCGTCCACATGCGCCATCGCCGCCTCCGTGCTTCATCTTGCTAGATAGGCGTAGGCGCTGCGGGCGCGAGGGGAGGCGGTCGCGGCGCATTCCCTGGACTGGCCGCAGGGAGGAGGCTCGCATGGCCAAGAAGATCGACGTGGACACAGCGCCGGTACGCGCCGGGACAGGCTATCCGCCGCCTTATGACCAGCCCTGCCTCGCCCGGCGCGGGATCAGGCTCAGCGATGCTGCGGGGCTGACCCAGATTGGCGTCAACCGCATGCATCTGCCACCGGGGACGTGGTCCAGCCAGCGCCACTGGCACGCCGCCGAAGACGAGTTCGTCTACGTGCTGCACGGCGAAGTGGTGCTGGTCACCGACACAGGCGAGGAGCTCATGAAGGCGGGCGACTGCGCGGGCTTCAAGGCCGGCGTTCCGGACGGCCACCATTTCCAGAACCGCTCCGATCGGGAGGCGGTGCTGCTCCAGGCCGGCCGCCGCGACGACGGCCACCTCTGCGACTACCCCGACATCGACCTGCAGCTTCCCGAAGGGGCGAACAGCTATCAGCACAAGGATGGGCGGCCGTACTGAC
>NZ_CAHJWH010000125.1 GCF_903642205.1 Caulobacter sp. S45
GCCTGCGTCGGCTCAGCCGCATGCAGGTCATGGAGCGGCAATGCGCGGCATGCGCCGCCATCTCTCACGCGAGCCGCTTCATGCTCAGGATCGGCACCGGCGGCTTCAGCCACTGGCCCTTCTGGTCGGGGAAGGGCGCCTTGGTCGAAGTGGGCAGGGCCAAGATGGTATGGACCACCGGGAGGCCTTCCACCACTTGGCCGAAGGCGGCGAAACCCAGGTTGTCGCCCTTAGCCTCCGGGTGCGCGTCCAGGTACGGCTCGGCGCTGGCGCAGATGAAGAAGCCGTCGGTGGCCGAGCCTGGCGCGAAGCGGCCGAGCGAGATCGTGCCCTCCACATGGCGCAGGCCGGTCTGGGTGGTGCTCTCGTGCGCGATCGGCGGGAAGGGGCGCTGCTTGGGCGCCGGGCCGCCCACGATCGTACCTTCCTTCGGCGCGCCGGGCGTGCGCGCGGCGCGGAAGAAGGTGCCGCCGTCGTACTTGCCGGCATCCACATAGCGCAGGAAGTTGGCGGAAGTGAGCGGAGCCTTCAAGGTTTCCAGCTCGACCACGATCACGCCGTGCTTCGTCCTGATCGCCACCTTCGGCTTGGCAGGCGCGGCGAGAGCCAAGGCCGGTGCGCCGATCAGCCATCCCGCCAGGCCCAGCAAACTCCGACGTGCGATCCCGGCGACGCCCATCGCTCGGCCCTCCCCTTCTGACCGGCTCGCCATAGTGCCTCAGACAAGGCCGGTCGAGCGGACGGCGGATGCGCCGGCCAGTCTGGCGGCGCTCAGCCCATTGATCCGGACGTCACGATTAACGCGTTCTTGACCCTGTTGCGCCAAGCTTTCCGGGCATGTGCGTGACATGGCCGCCTGCAGCACACCCAGGGCGCCAGCCTGCCGTTAAAGGCCTTGCCCGTGTTCAAGCTTTCAGGCGAGCGGGAAACCTTGCAGCAGCTGCTTACTCGACAATGAGCCGGATGAGGCGACAGCTCCAGGCCTGGTGGCTCGACCTGCAGGCGACGCCCAGCGTGGTCGCCGCAGCCGCGCTCAGCTGCGCCTTCTTCCTGGCCGGTCGGCTGTCAGCGGCCCTGATCAGCCACGACGGCCGGCTTGCGCCGGTGTGGGTCGCCAACGCCGTCGCTCTGACGGCCCTGCTGCGGTCGGAACGGCGGCGCTGGCCGCTGCTCATCTCCGGCTGCGTGATGGGCAACCTGGCCATGAGCCTGTCGAGCGGCAACAGCCTGGTCGCCTCCGCCTGCATGGTGGTCGGCAACGCACTCGAATACTCGCTGGCGGCCGTCCTGCTCACGCGTCTGCTGGGTCCCCAGGCCAGGATCGACGGTGCGCGCGCCCTGCTGGCCCTCGCTGGCGTGGCCGCAGGCGTGGGTCTTCTCGCAGCCGGCGTCATCGCCCTGTCGCTGCACCTCTTCCAGGGCGACGACCCGGTGCACGATTTCAAGTTCTGGACCCTGGCCCACCCGCTCAGCCTGCTTCTGGTCACCCCCTGCCTTCTGGTCCTGGCCCGGACCGGCGAGGAACTGCGCGAGCGAGCGCTGAACCGTCGCGCCACGGCGGCCATGGCGCTCCTGCTGGCTTGCGTGGTCGGCGTGTTCACCCAGAGCCAGGCGCCGGTGCTCTTCCTCATCCCGCCCGCCCTGCTCCTCGTCTCGGTGGAGTCCGGGGCGCTGGGCGCGGCGATCGGCGTGCTGCTTACCGCCTTCATCTCAGTGGCGGCGACAGCCAGGAATCTCGGACCTCTCGCCCTGATGCACGCCGACGTGGCGGAGCGGGCGGCGGTGCTGCAGCTTTTCCTGGTCATGTCGCTGATCTCCAGCCTGCCGGTCGCCAAGATGCAAGCGCGCCAGCGGCGCCTCCAGGCTTCCACCCTGGCGGAGGCCGAGCGCGCGGTACGGGCGGAGGCGGCGGCCTCGGAGAGCGAGGCGCGCTACCGCCTGCTGGCGGAAAGCGTGAACGACATGCTGGCCGTCACCTCGCCCGCGGACTCCTCCGTCGAGTTCGTCAGTCAGGCCAGCGAGGGCGTGCTCGGCTACCGGCCGGAGGAGCTGATCGGCCGCAGGTCGCTTGAATTCACCCATCCGGAGGACCGGCCGGCGGTGCTGAAGTTCTTCGGCCAGCTGGTCGCCGCCGGCCCCTCGACCACCCCCTCGCCCTACCAGTTCCGCGGCCGCCACAAGGACGGCGGCTGGCGCTGGCTGGAAGGCCAGCCGCGCATCATCTTTGATAAGGCCGGTGCGCCCCTGCGCTGCCAGGACGTCGTGCGGGACATAACGGCTCGCAAGACGATGGAGGCGGAGCTGCGCGCCGCCCATTCGGAGGCCCAGGCCGCCGTCGAGGTGAAGTCGCAGTTCCTCGCCAACATGAGCCATGAGCTGCGCACCCCGCTCACCGCGGTGATCGGCTTCACCAATCTGATCAGCGAGCGGCCGGAGCTGTCGCCGCAGACGCGCCAGTACGTCGAGCGGGTGCAGACCGCCGGAAAGGCGCTGCTCGCCACCGTCAACGATGTGCTGGACTTCTCCAAGCTCGAGGCCGGCCAGGTGGAGATATGCCCCTGGCCGACGGACCCGCTGGAGCTGGTGGACGAAGTGGTCCAGCTCTTCGGCGCCCAGGCCGAGGCCAAGGGCCTGCGGCTCCGGACCGACGTGGCCGCGGGCGTGCCGCCTTGCCTGGAGATCGATCCTGACCGGGTGCGGCAAGTGCTGACCAACCTGGTCGGCAACGCGGTGAAGTTCACCGATCGCGGCGCGGTCACCGTGGGCCTGGGCTACGGCGAGGGCGAGCTTCGCGTCGCCGTCACCGATACCGGCGGGGGCATCGCCGCCGATCGGGCCGGCCTGCTGTTCCAGCGCTTCTCCCAGATCGACGGGTCGAACACCCGCCGCCACGGCGGGACCGGGCTGGGCCTGGCCATCTGCAAGGGGCTGGTCGAGGCCATGGGCGGACGGATCGGGCTGACCAGCACGCCGGGCCATGGGTCGAGCTTCAGCTTCGCCATCCCCGCCGCCGCCCAAAGTCCGGCGGTAACGGCCCCTGAGATGGCTCCGACCCTACGTCTGACGAGCCCACGGCGCCTGCTGCTGGCCGAGGACAACCCGGTGAACCGTGAACTGGTCAAGGCGCTGCTCGCACCCTACCCGGTGGAGATCGAGACGGTGCAGGACGGAGCCGAAGCCGTCGAGGCGGCGGGTCGGCGTCCCTTCGATTTGATCCTGATGGACCTGCACATGCCGGTGATGGACGGACGCGAGGCGGCCGCCGCGCTGCGGGCCGGCGGCCCCAACGCGGCGACGCCGATCCTGGCCTTCTCCGCCGACGTGCTGCAGCTGGAGCTGGAGGCATTCGACGGGATGATCTCCAAGCCGATCTCGCCGCGCGGCCTGTTCGACTCGCTGGCCCTGCACATGGGCACGAGACCTGCGGTGGGGGAGCCTGTCCGTGTCGCTGTATGACGCCGGCGGCAAGCGCATCTTCGTGGCCGAAGACGATGCGGCCATCGCCGAGCTGCTCACCACGCGGCTGGAGATCGCGGGCTACCGGGTGAACGTCGCCCACGACGGCGCCAACGCGCTCCGCCTGATCCTGCTCAAGCCGCCTGCGGCGGTGATCCTGGACGTGAACATGCCCAAACTCGACGGCTTCAGCGTGCTGCGCACGATGCGCAGCCATCCCGCCTGCGCCCGCACCCCGGTGCTGATGCTCACCGCCCGCAAGTCCGCCGCCGACGTCAGGATGGCGCGGGAGTACGGCGCGAACGACTACCTCGCCAAGCCGTTCGAGGACAGCCAGCTGCTGACCCGGGTGGAGCGCCTGCTGCGGTCAGGGCGGACGCCGTCGGCCGCAGCGGCGCCGGTCCCACCGGCCGTGGAGGACGGCGCCACGTTTCTCTAGCCTTCGCTCCAGGCTCCGTCCGCCTCGGACCGCCAGTACCGCCAGTACCGCCAGTACCGCCAGTACCGCCAGTACCGCCAGTACCGCCAGTACCGCCGATGCGGGTGTTCGGACACCAATCGGTCAAGGCTTTTCCTCGCCGCGGCCGCGGGCCATGGGCGCGCTGGAGCACCTGGCCGCGCTCCTTGCGGTCGTCCAGACCCTTGGGCGTCAGCACGTCGGCCTCGAAGGCGCCGTCCCAGCAGCCTGACCACGTCCGCCGTCGCGGCCCGCCCGTCGCTCCCCGGGGCGACGAAGCCGACCACCAACCGTCGCTCACCGCCGCAAGCGCTTCGAGCACGGGGCGGAACGCCGACTCATGGAGATGCTCCTAAAGCGGCCGCGTCCGACGGGAGAGTCCAGAGCGGCTGGCGCACGACCCGATCCGACAATCCGCGAGCGCCTGGATTCGTTCAGATCGGCGACCCTCGGTGCCGGCGCCGGATCGCGGATACGGCCTAGCTCCGCCGCATGCGCCAGACCAGCCCGAGCGCCGAGGTGAGCAGAACCACCGCCCAGAGCTGGTGGATCAGGCTCAGCCAGAGCGGCGCGCCGGCCATCAGGGTGGCGATCCCCAGCAGCAGCTGCATCGTCACCACGCCGATCAGCACCAGCGCCAGCGTCTTGAGCATGGACGGCGCATTGCGTGCGGCGACGATCGTCAGCCCCAGGGCCACCACGACCACGACGACCAGGTAGGCGGTCATGCGGTGGTCGAATTGCACCGCCGCCTGACTGTGCACCAGCGTGGCCCACAGGCCATGGCCCTCCGAGCCACGCGCGGCGTAGGCGGCGGGCACGAAGCGGCCGTTCATCATCGGCCAATCGTTGTAGACCAGCCCCGCATGGTTGCCGGCCACCAGCCCGCCCAGCAGCATCTGCAGGAACACCAGCCCCACCAGCGCCGTCCCCCAGCCGATCCAGCTCGGCGGCGAGTAATGGTCGCCGCCGCGGGGTCGACCCGTCCAGGCCTCCCATCCCGTCCAGACCGCCAGGGCGTAGATGGCCAGCGCGAGGCCCAGGTGCGTCGCCAGCCGCTCCGGCGCCACATAGACCCGCGCCTCCAGCCCGCTCGCCACCATCCACCAGCCGATCAGCCCCTGCAGCCCGCCCAGCGCCAGCAGCAGCCAGCAGCGCCAGACCAGGCGGCGCGGTATCTTCTTCAGGAACAGGAACACGACCAGCGGCACGAAGAAGACGAGCCCCACCAGCCGGCCGAGCAGGCGGTGCGTCCACTCCCATCCGTAGATGAACTTGAACTGCTTCAGCGTCATGCCGACGTTCAGCAGGCGGTATTGCGGGATGGCCTGGTAGCGGGCGAACTCCGCCTGCCAGGCTTGGGCGCCGAGCGGCGGCAGGACGCCGGTCACCGGCCTCCACTGGGTGATCGACAGGCCGGAGCCCGTCAGCCGGGTGGCGCCGCCCACCAGCACCATGGCCACAACCAAGGCCGCGACCACGAACAGCCACGCAGCCACCGAGCGCGATCGTTCGAGGTTATAGCTCCAGCGCATGCAATCTCCGCTCCCGGGCCTCCCCGCCCCGATCTAGACCCTGGCCGGAGGTCCGTCCATGAGCGCGGTCGCTGCGCCATTCCCAGCGGGCTCGCGAGCGCCTATCTGGCGATCATGACGGCGCGGGTGCGGAAACTGATCGGCGGGCTGGGGATCGTGGTCTTCGTGATCGCCTATGCGGCGCTCGCGGTGACGATCTCCGCCATCCTGCCGCAGCGCTGGTGGGCGGAGCTGCCCTTCTATCTCGTGGTGGGGATGGCGTGGGGCCTGCCGGTCATCCCGCTGATCACCTGGATGAACCGGGGGCGATGACCCCTCTCCCAGGTGGGAGAGGGGCTGTACGCTACTGGCCCGTCAGGGCGGCGACCTCGCCCGCGAAGTCGTCCTTGGTCTTCTCCACGCCCTCGCCGAGCGCCAGTCGCACGAAGCCGGTCAGCACGATGGGCGCGCCGAGCGCCTTCGCCTGCTCGGCCACGAACTGCTCGATGGTCTGGTCGGGGTTCATGACGAAGGCCTGCTTCAGCAGCACCACCTCCTCGTAGAACTTGCGGATGCGGCCCTCGACCATTTTCTCGATGACCTGGGGCGGCTTGCCGGACGCCTGGGCCTGCTCGGAGAAGATGGCGCGCTCGCGCTCCACCGCCGCCGGATCGATGTCGTCCACCGATAGGGACAGGGGCGAGGTGGCGGCGATGTGCATGCCGATCTTGCGGCCCATCTCGGTCAGCTTTGCGGGGTCGGCGGAGGACTGCAGCGCCACCAGCACGCCGATGCGGCCGAGGTCCGGCGCCACGGCGTTGTGGACGTAGGCCGCGACCACGCCTTCGCCCACCACGAAGCGGGCCATGCGGCGCGCGGTCATGTTCTCGCCGATGGTGGCGATCAGCGTCGTCAGCATTTCGGTGACCGTCTCGCCGTTCTCCGTCGGGGCCGCGGCGAGCTTGTCCACGCCGCCTTCGACATCGAGGGCGGTCTTGGCCACGGCGCGAGCGGCGGCCTGGAACTTCTCGTTCCTGGCCACGAAGTCGGTCTCGGCGTTCACCTCGACGGCGACGCCGGTCATGCCGGCGCCGTCGGTGCGCAGCGCGATGGCGACCAGGCCCTCGGCGGCGACGCGGTCGGCCTTCTTGGCGGCCTTGGACAGGCCCTTGGTGCGCAGCCAGTCCATGCCGGCCTCGATGTCGCCGCCGGTCTCGGTCAGCGCCTTCTTGCAGTCCATCATGCCCGCGCCGGACTTCTCGCGGAGCTCTTTCACGAGCGCAGCCGTGATGTCGGCCATGGCCCTCTTCTCCTCATGTGTGGAAGCGGCCCGGGAGGCCCGGGCCGCGCAGTATCGATTGAAAGCCGCTCATCCCGGCGAATGCCGGGACCCAGATTGAAAGGCTCTGACGTGGGCGTTTTATGATCTGGGTCCCGGCATTCGCCGGGATGAGCGGATTAGGCGGTGGTCAGGCTGAGGCCGGCTCGACCGCAGCGGCGTCCAGCGCCTCTTCGGTCCGCTCGGTGGGCGCGTCCTCGGTCGGAGCCGGCTCGGTCGCCGCGGTCTGGCGCAGCGCCGGCTCCAGGCTCGGCGCTTCCGCCGCACCCAGGTCCACGCCCGACGCCGCCTGGCCGGTGGCCAGCCCGTCCAGCACCGAATCGGCCACCAGGTCGCAGTAGAGCTGCAGCGCCCGCGCGGCGTCGTCGTTGCCCGGCACCGGATAGGCCACGCCGTCCGGGTCGGAGTTGGTGTCCAGGATCGCCACCACCGGGATGTTGAGCTTGCGCGCCTCCTGGATGGCGATGGCTTCCTTGTTGGTGTCGATCACGAACATCAGGTCGGGGATGCCGCCCATGTCCTTGATGCCGCCCAAGGACAGCTCCAGCTTCTCCTTCTCGCGGGTCAGCGTCAGCAGCTCCTTCTTAGTGCGCCCCTCGCCGTGGCCCTCGAGCACCCCTTCCAGCTCGCGCAGCCGCGCGATGGAGCCGGAGATGGTGCGCCAGTTGGTCAGCGTGCCGCCCAGCCAGCGGTGGTTGACGTAGTACTGGGCGCAGCGCTTGGCGGCGTTGGACACCGGGTCCTGGGCCTGGCGCTTGGTGCCCACGAACAGCACCCGGCCGCCGCTGGCCGAGACCTCGCGCACCTTGAGCAGGGCCTGATGCAGCAGCGGGATGGTCTGCGACAGGTCGATGATGTGGATGTTGGCGCGCGACCCGAAGATGAAGCGCTCCATCTTCGGGTTCCAGCGGTGGGTCTGGTGGCCGAAGTGGGCGCCCGATTCGAGCATCGAGCGCATGTTGAAGTCGGGAAGGGCCATGGGTCTGTGTGTTCCTGTTTCCGGTAGCCTCCGCAGACGTGCCGCTCCCCGAGAGGAACGCCGGAAACGACCGCGCGCCAGGCGCACGACCGCATGTCTGCGTGTGGGATGGCGCGGCAGATAGGCCGGAACGGGGGAAAGATCAAGGCAAGACCGGGGAGCTTGCCCCCAGCTTATTGATCGCCACACCAACCGTGTGTATGAGTCCATCACATCGCATGGCTCGTGATGCACACTCGCGTAATCATCCAAATTCTCGAAGCCGACGGATGGGAGCAGCGGCGCGTTACGGGCGACCACGTCCATTTCCGACACCCGGAAAAGCCGGGCCTTGTGACAGTGCCCCATCCAAAGCGCGACTTGCCTGTTGGAACGTTGAGATCGATTGAGAAGCAATCTGGCTGCAAGCTAAGGTGATGAGATATGGCGCAATACTATGTCGCTCTCATTCACAAGGATGAGACGTCGGACTTTGGAGTATCGTTTCCAGACTTCCCGGGCTGCGTTAGTGCGGGCTCGACGATGCATGATGCGATTGTCGGTGCGGAAGAAGCACTACGCGGCCATGTTTCCGCCATGGTCGAGGCTGGCGAGCCCGTTCCAGAGCCTAGCACGATCGATAATGTACTATTCGACCCCGACAACAGAGGCGGACAAGCAGTTCTCGTGCGATCACCTATGGTCGCACGCAAGACGGTGCGTGTGAACATTACTTTGTATGAAGACGTTCTTGCGGAAATTACCTCGTTTGCAGAAAGTAAGGGACAAACGCGTTCTGGCTTCCTGGTGTCTGCAGCACGAAAGATCATAAAAACGGACGGCTTAGACGAGAGTTCTGCGCAGACCAGTAAGCGTCGCATGACCGAGAATAACGTCATTTCGCTGAACCATCGCGCAAAAGACGCATCGTGAGATGCGGTTTTTCGTACACGTTCAAGTTAGCGAACTAACGTCGAGAGATCGGGAACGACTCGACCTACTAATGGGCGCATCTGGCTACACACGGACTGTAGAAGAAAACGATATTGTCTGGGAAATGATTCCCGGGATGTATTGTAAGAATATTGAAGGTGAAGATACGTATAGCATACGAGATAAGGTTCAACTGATTACCGATAAGGTGACGGCTGGCTGCTCAATGGTAGTAACGTCAGGCGAAGCGGCCTGGAACCTACCTGTATTGCTCGAACCTGATCCGCAGATCGACGCTTAAGCAGGGTAAACCACCTCCATATCTAATGAGGAGGCTTTCAGCAGATCATCTATCACGGCCGCCGCAATCACCGGGGCCAGCAGCCAGCCGTTGCGGCGGGCGCCTGCGGCCAGGTAGAGGCCGCTCTGCGACCGCCCCACCATCGGGGCGCCGTCCGCGGTGGCGGCGCGGACGCCGGTGCGGGCGGTGAAGGGGGTGTCCGCCAGGCCCGGCATCAGGGAGAGGGCGGCGGCGTGCAGGCGGGCGACGGTGTCGGGGTCCAGGGCGAGGTCGGCGCGGCCCGGCTCCATGGTGGCGCCGAAGACGAGGCCGCCGCGCTGCGGTGCGGCATAGCCGAGGGGGCTGCGCACCGTGGGGCCGCAGGTCGGGCCGCCCTGGAAGTGCAGGACGTGGCCCTTGATCGGCTGCAGGGCTGTGAGTTCGGGGGCGAGCGCCAGCCACCGCCGGGTCTCGTAGCCCGCGGCCAGCACGGTGGCGTCGAAGCCCTGCACCGGCGGCGGCGGACAGGGCGCGGCCACCCGCGCGCCGCCGGCCTCGCGCAGCCGCTCGGCCAGGGCCGCCAGCAGCGCCAGGGGATCGAGGCGGCCGTCCCGCCGCACGTGGAGCGCGCCCTGGCCGCCGGGCGGCA
>NZ_CAHJWH010000126.1 GCF_903642205.1 Caulobacter sp. S45
TGAGCCCTCATCGACTCACGTTCCGCGCTCCTTGGGAATCCCTGCCGGGAGTCAGGGCTTCAGGCGGCTGGTATTATATCCCATTCAAAAGGAAGCACGATCGGTAAAATTGAGGCCGTTTACCAAGAGGAGCGACTAGCTCACTGCACAATCATGGCCGTTCCCCCATCGATCTACCAAGCTGACGCAGTAAAGGCTGAGTTGTGCTGGAAAGTCGAAAGCATTAAGCCGATCGGGAAATTCATGCAAACGCCGACTTTTTTAGGGCGCGATGACGATAAGCCCCAACCTGAATTTACTTGCTGGGCTGCTTGGACGCATGGTCCCAGCGTGTCTGGCGCGTTCGGGTTCGTCAAAGGCATAATCGCCCACTGGGATGAGCTGCAGCCGGTCTTATGACCGGAGCGCGGGACCGGCCGCTCTCCGGTGAGCGGCTATTGCTGCCCTGCGAACCCACCAGCCCTCTCCTCATCGCTGTCCAGCGCGCGTCCGACGGACGGCTGTCGAGCTCCTATCTCGTGCTCGCAAACTCGATCTCTGGTCGAGGGGAGGTGAGAAGACAAGACCCCGCCAGCTCCGACGGGCACGAGGCCGCGAGCGGCCGCCCACAAGCGGACCTTCCAGACGGCGGCCACTGGTCAGGCAGCGACGGAAAGCACCTCGATCTTTTCCGCGGCGCTCGCCATCGCGACCTGGTCCTGATCCGGTCCGTAGGCGACGCCCTCCGCACGGATCACCTCGATGTCGTTGATGCCAAGGAAGCGGAAAATGGCCTGGAGGTAGGTCGAGAGGTGATCGTTCGCCGCAAATGGCCCTTGCGAATAGATGCCGCCTGACGACAGCACGAGGTAGGCTTTGCCTGACAACAGGCCCCTCGGCCCCTCCGCGGTGTAGCTGAAGGTCTGCCCGGCGATCAAGACGTGATCGATCCACGCCTTCAGCGTCGAGGGCACCGTGAAGTTGTACATCGGCGAGCCGACCACCACCACGTCAGCCGCCTTAAGCTCTTCGACCAGCGCCTTCGAACGGCCGATGGTCTCGACCAGCAAAGGATCCGCGCTGTTTTCGGGCGTCCAGGCTTGGCGGATGGTCATGTCGACGTGAGGAAGCGGGTTGGCGACGACGTCCCGATACGCGACCGTTGCGTCAGGATTAGCCGCCTTAAGTCGGTCGACTAGCTCCCTTGAAAGGCGACGCGTATGGGACGTCGCGGCGTCGCTCGCACTGGCATCGATATGCAGGATGTTCATGTCGTTGGCTCCGGTCTGGAAAAATGATCTGCTTCAGCTATGCGACCAACGCTTGTTCGCCAAGAAGGCACGTTCGTAGGACCTGGTCATATGGAGCCGACTGCCTCCCATCCCATCCATGTCGAGTGCAGCCGTTTCAGCAGCGTGCTCAGCCTCATCGGCGACAATTGGACTGTGATGATCGTGCTGACGCTCACCGAGCGGCCGCGGCGCTTCAACGACATCAAACGTACCATCGGCGGCATCAGCCAGCAGATGCTCTCCAGAACGCTGCGCGCCCTTGAACGCGACGGCATGGTGACGCGCACTGTCCACCCAACGATCCCGCCACAAGTGGAGTACACGCTGACGAATCTTGGTTGCTCGCTGGCGGCTCCGATCCGGGAGTTGGGATTTTGGGCCGGAGCCCACATCGCGGAGATCGAAGACAACCGGCCCGCCTTCAACGAAGCCAGAGGTGTGCGGTAGACTCAAAGCGGCGAGGCTGCCGTTAATCCTGAAGGAAGCGTGGGCTATGGCCGCGCCTTCGAGGCGGCGCTGGAGGGCGACTGAGGCCCACCCATGTTCGACGACGTCACCTGGGTGTTTGTCTCGGTCGTGCGGCGACCGGACGAAGACCTTACCCAGCTAGGCGTGATCGGTGGCAGCTATGGCGGCTACGCCACCTTGTGGATCATCTCCCACACAGACCGCTTCCGGGCGGCCATCTCAGAACGCCCCGCTTCCGAACTGGCGACGCAGGGACTGCATTGGTATCTCGCCAGCTCCAACGGCCTGGGCCGCGAATTCGCCTGGGGCAAACCCTGGGACCCGAAGAGCCGTAACTTCATCGACTCGCCGCTGACCTACGTGGAGGCGGTCCATACCCCGCTCATGCTGCTGCACTCCGACGAGGACACCGAAACGCCACTCGATCAGACCCTGGATGAGTTCTCGACCCTAAAGCAGCTCGGGCGAGACGTGGTGTTTGTCGATGTCCCTCACGAGAACCATGACTTGAATCGCGTCGGCTCCCCGATCCACCGCGTGGAGCGCCTGCACATCTTGACCCACTGGTTCGCCAGGCACCTTCACTAAAGACCATCGTACGACAGGCTGGAGGCGCAATGCAGCTCGCCCTTTGCCCTACGCAGAGCGCGCCGCTAAAATCTTCCGATGCTGCCGGAGATCACCGACGCCCTGGTCGCCCGCGCTGTCCAGACGGCAAGGATGATGGGGGCGGGAGAGGAGTATTGGCGCCGTGGGCGCGTTCGCGAACTGACCGTGAGCGCCGAGCTGGGTCAAGCACGCGCTCGGGTCAAGGGTAGCGAGCAGGTCCCCTACGAAGTGGTCCTGCATTTCGACCAAGGTGCGGGCGCGCGCCTCGTCACAAGTTGCACCTGCCCCGTCGGCGAGGGGTGCAAGCACGTGGCGGCGACGCTGTACGGCCTTCGTGAAAGATTGGGCGTTGTTGGCGGCTATGACAGGTCGGGTGGCTCCCCACCCGCCGCACCGCCGCCGCTTCTTCCCCCTGCCCTATCGCAATGGCTAGGCGCGATGCGGCCGCTGATGCTGGAAGCCCAGGCGGCCGCCGCGCCCTTATCGTCGCAGGTCATCCTCTACGCCGTCCGGGCGCAAGCCTTGACGACTAGCGCTCGCATGAGCGCCAAACGGTCGGCAGCCGCGTTGGCCCCGACCGGACGACCGTTGCGGTTGTTCGTGGAAGCCGTCGACGTCACCCTCGACGCGGTCGGCCGGCCGATCGGCTCTGGCGACAGAATTCCGTCGAGCCTGTTCCATCACTCATCCATGGTCCGCCCCGCCCACTTCACCGGTGAGGATCAGCACCTCGTGCGCCGGCTGACCCTGCGCATTGGCGAAATGGACGCCGAGGGATGTCTGGCAAGCGTGGGTGGCTTCGACCTGCTTGAGAAGGTCATCGCCACCGGGCGTGCGCGGTGGGGCGGCGTTCGTGGGCCCGTCCTGCAGTTTGCCGAGCCTGTCGAGATGTCCTTCCACTGGGTGCACGACACCTGGGGACAGGCGAGCCTGGCGCTGGCGCCGGTGTCCGATCTCGCTGTCGTCGCGCTGGCCGCACCGCCAGTGTTGATCGATACGGCATCTGGCGGTGTGAGCCTCATCAACGCCGGCGTGACCCCCGCCATCGCCGAACAGCTGCTGCGCCTGCCCGCGGTTGGACCTGACGCCATCGACGCGTTGGCGGTGCGATGGAGCGACGCTGCTCCTCAAGGGGTCCCTCCCCCCGCTCGACCCGACATCCAGGACCTGGGGGTCATGTCGCCCCTGCCGGTGCTCTCGCTCCAGATCGATCGCCTGCAGATCGATGAGCCCTCCGCCTCACCCTGGCGTTACGGGCGCAAGGTCAAGGTGGACTGCGCGGTGGCCAGGCTCGCCTTCGACTATGGCGTGGCCGTGATCAACGCCGGCACAGAGGAACGGACTCAGCTGGTTCGTTCAGGCGAAGGGCTTGTCCGCTTCACGCGCGACATGCTGGCGGAGGCCGGGGCGAACGCACGCCTGATCGATACCGAGCTGATGCCGCTCGACGAGTTCGAGGGCGTTTATCCCACGCCCGCCCAGGCTTGGGATCATGCGCCCTATGCGCCAGCGCAGGCTCAGGACTTCACCGGCTTCCTTCTGCGCGACGCGGACATGCTACGGCAGGCGGGCTGGCGCATCGAGCAGAGCGCGACGTTCCCGCTGAAGCTGATCCATGCGGACGCGGAAAGTCTGCAAGTCGCGATCACGCCATCGGGGATCGACTGGTTCGACGTGGAGCTCGGCGCCATGGTCGAGGGACAGCGGGTCGACTTGGTCCCCGCTCTTTACCGACTACTTTCCTCATTGGGGCGAAGTGAGGTCGACGAACTGGTGGGCCGGCCGCTTGGGCTTGGCGACAAAATGCCGGTGGCGCTTGGCGACGGTCGCGTCGTGACTCTTGATACCGATCGCGTCCTGCCCATGCTCCGCGCGCTGCTGCTGCTGGCGACGCACGAGTCTGGCGCCGCACCGGGCGCGCGCCCACGCCTGGCCAAACAGGACCTGGGCCTGCTCGCAGAACTGGAGACGACGAGCGGCCTACCCTGGACGGGGGAGGAGCCGCTGCGCAGGCTGGCCCGCTCGCTCAGCGAGCTGAGCTTCACCCCCACGCCTCTCCCCCAAGGGTTCATGGCGACGCTTCGTCCCTACCAGCAGACCGGGCTCGACTGGCTGGAGGCGCTTGGACGGGCGGGGCTGGGCGGCCTGCTGGCCGACGACATGGGGCTGGGCAAGACCGTGCAGACCCTGGCGCACATCGCCGTGCTGAAGGTCCGCGAGGGCGCCGGCCGACCCGTTCTGATCGTCGCGCCGACCTCGGTGCTGCCGAACTGGCAGGCCGAGGCCACACGCTTCGCGCCGGAGCTGTCGGTGCTGGTGCTGCACGGGCCTGACCGTCACCAGCGTCATGGCGACATCGCTGCACACGACGTGGTGCTCACCAGTTATCCGCTGCTGGTGCGCGACCTGACGGCTCTTTCGCAGCAGCGCTTCGAACTCGTGGTCTTCGACGAAGCGCACAACCTGAAGAACCCGCGCACCGCCAGCCACGCCGCCGCCCAGGCGCTCGTCGCCGAGCGCAAGATCGCCCTCACCGGCACGCCGGTCGAGAACCGGCTCCTGGACGCCTGGGCCCTGTTCCAGATCGTGACGCCGGGGCTGCTCGGCAGCCAGCGAGCATTTACGCGAGAGCATCGCGCCTTGAGCGAGCCCGGGACCGATCCGGCGGCTCGAACGCGGCTGGCCCGCAAGCTGAAGCCGTTCCTGCTCCGCCGCACCAAGGAGGCTGTCGCGACCGAGCTCCCGGCCAAGTCCATCGTGCCGCTCTCCATCACCCTGGATCCGGCGCAGATGGCCTTGCACGAAAGCCAGCGCCTGCTGATGCACAAGCGCGTACGTGACGAGATCAGCCGGGTCGGCCTGATGCGCGCCCAGATCATCGTGCTGACGGCGCTGACACGTCTGCGTCAAATCTGCTGCGACCCGCGCCTGATTGGTGACGAGAAGGCCAAAGCTGCACCCTCAGCCAAGCTCCAACGGCTACTCGAAATGCTGGAGGAGATGATCCCGGAGGGACGACGGATCATCCTGTTCAGCCAGTTCACCTCCATGCTCGACCTGATCAAACCCGAGCTCGACCGCCGGGGCGTGACCTGGGTCGAGCTCACCGGTCGTACAAAGGATCGCAAGACGCCGATCTCGCGCTTCCAGGCAGGCGACGCGTCGCTGATTCTCGTCAGCCTGAAGGCTGGCGGCACGGGGCTGAACCTTACCGCCGCCGACACCGTGGTGCTGTACGACCCATGGTGGAACCCCGCCATCGAGGCCCAGGCCATCGATCGCGCCCATCGCATCGGGCAGACCAAGCCGGTGTTCGTCTACCGCATGGTGGCCGCGGGTACGATCGAGGAGAAGATCCTGGCGTTACAGCAACGCAAGGCCGCCCTCGCCGACGCGCTCTGGAGCGAGGACGCGGCGACGCCTGCTCAGCTTAGCGAGGACGACATCGCTTTCCTACTTGGATGACCCGCAACCCCGCGGCGGGCTGCCCCAATTAATGGGGATGTATGCGCACTCCGGGCCGTTCACCCGCTCGGTGTGGCCGAGATCGGTTCTGCAACCAGGCTGGAGCGGTTCGGCGACTGCCGGTGGGGGTTCCACTGAGCGCCCTTTTGAGATGAAGCCAGAGAAGCGCCATCACTCGACTCGGGGCAGCGTTGGGCCGCCTGCCTTCTCATTAAATACGTGCACCGGGGCCACTACGTCTTGCGTCTCTGTACCATCCAATCGGCAGATGGCGTCACCGACTTGGATCAGGCCCGCCGCTATAACGCGCGCAGTCAGTCCTCCGTGGCCACGCAGGGCGTTGTACCCGCCAGGACCAAGCTCCTCTTCCATCCTGGAGCAGGGTGACACTCGCCGGTGATCTCCAGGACCGCGCCCCCGATGCCCACGCGTCGGTCCTTCAGGGCGATCAGGTTGATCCCTTCCGTAACGAGATTGCGCCGCAGTAGTACGGGGGGCAGCTCGGGCCTGCGGAGGAAACTCGCGGCTGCGGCCATGTCCTCGCGCGCGATCAGCGTCACCTGGCGCTTGCCCCCGGCGCGACCCCCATAGCGGTCACCTGCGAGCCCGTCTTCGGGCGACAGACGCGCACTCTCGACCTCGCCTACCGGCCCCCGCCGAGCGGATCGCAGCCCGATCCAGACGAGCCGCCCGGGGCCTACTGGACCGTCCAGCAATCGTTGCAGCCCAGACGATGGATTCAACAAGTGCGGCTCCCTGAGTGGGGATCAGGCGACGTGAGCGGCATCCCGCCATGCTCGCGCGCAGCGTACGTCATCCAGGCTCGATTGTGCGGCGGGACCCTGGGTCCGCTATGCTGGCCGGATGTCCGATCCTATTCCACCCGGCGCGTTGCTCGCCCCTGCCAACAGCCGCAACCGTGATCCTATCCTGGAGGCGCTCCGCACGCATCTCCCCGAGATGGGGCTGGTGCTGGAGATCGCGGCCGGTTCGGGCGAACACGCCCTCCATTTCGCCTCGGCCCTGCCCCCCAACCTGCAATGGCTGCCGACCGACGCTGATCCTGACGCCCTGGCCAGCATCGTGGCCTGGCGAGCCCACGGCGGATCGCCCAATCTCCTGGCGCCGCTCAGGTTGGACGCCGCCGATCCAGCATCCTGGCCGGTCAGAGGGGCGGACGCGGTCGTGTGCATCAACATGGTTCACATCTCGCCGTGGGCTGCGACGGAGGGGTTGATCGCGGGGGCGGCCGGCGTGCTGCCGTCGGGCGGCCTGCTCTTCCTCTATGGGCCCTTCCTGGAGCCCGGCGTCGAGACCGAGCCCAGCAACATGGACTTCGATCTCAGCCTTAAGGGCCGCAATCCCGCGTGGGGTTTGCGTTGTGTGGACGATGTCAGCGCTCTTGGTCGTCTTCAGGGCTTGACCATACAGACGCGCCTGGAGATGCCGGCCAACAATCTTACGCTGGTCTACCGCAAGCCATGATGATCTTCGACACGGTTCGCCCCTGATCTTGAACTCATGACGCGCTGCGTGCGCATGACCTTCTACGCAGCTCGAGCCAGACGCCAGTCGTTGAGACGTAGTCAAGCAGCAGGAGGCGCTTGGCGCGAGAGGCTCGCAATGTCGTCTGCGATGCAGGCCCCGCTGGGCGCCTGAGAGGTCCAGATGGTCATCTCTGGTCTGGCGATCTCCGGGTCAGCCAAGGTCCCGGCTCGAACGAAGGTGAGATGGGGCCGCGGCTCCGCGTCGCTGAAAAGGTGCGTCCCGCAGGCAGGACAGAAGCGGCGGTGCATCCGAGCGCCGCTGTCAGCCGTGCTCGTGAAATCTTGAAGTTCACCCGTGACCGTCAGAGCTTCGGAAGGGAAGCAGACGTTGACCGTGGCGCTTCCCGCGCCAATGAACTGGCACTCGCGGCACCAGCAGGTACGCGTCGTGATAGGCTCTGCCTTTACCTCGTACTGAACCGCGCTGCAGAGGCACCCACCGGTGATCGCCATAGGCGATCGCCTAGCACAACACACAGGTAAGACGGGAGGGCGCCGTTGGCGGCGGAGGCAGGGATGAGCAAGACTGGTGTCACTGGGGGCTGCCAGTGCGGGGGCGTGCGCTTCGCGGTCGACGGCCCGCTCGGGCGGCCGAGCATCTGTCACTGCCGCATGTGCCAGAAGGCGTTCGGCGGCTTCTACGGCCCGCTTGTGGGTGCGCCGGGGCTCCGCTGGACGCGCGGCGAACCCAAGCGCTTCCGGAGCTCAAACGCGGTCCGCCGCGGGTTCTGCGAAGACTGCGGCACGCCGCTCACCTTCGAGCCCGACGGCGGGAGTGTGGACGTGGCGATCGGCGCGCTGGATGACCCGGCCCTGGCTCAGCCAATGATCCAGCTGGCTCGCGCCTCGCGCCTTACCTGGGTGGATGACCTTGCGAGCCTGCCTGCGGAGTCGGAGGTGCTAGAGATCGCCGAGCATGCGACGATCGTCTCCTATCAGCATCCCGACTACGACACAGCCGCCTCGCCGCGCTCCGACACATGAGCACGATGGCTCCAGCCGGCCAACTCGCCGCCTTTCTGTCGGAGGCACGACGCATCGTGGTCTTCACTGGCGCCGGCGTGTCGACCGAGTCCGGCATCCCGGACTTCCGCAGTCCCGGCGGGGTGTGGAGCCGGATGAAACCAATCACCTTCCAGGAGTTCACGCGCCACCGCGACAAGCGCCGGGAAGCTTGGACCCGGGTCTTCTCCGGCGCGACCGGCTGGACGGGACGAGAGCCAAACCGCGGTCATCTCGCCATCGCTCGCCTGATCCACGCCGGCAAGGCTTCGGTTGTGATCGCCCAAAACGTCGACAACCTGCACCAAGCGTCGGGCTGCCCTTACGACCAGGTCATCGAGCTGCATGGCAACGCCAGCTACGCCACCTGCCTAAACTGCGGGATGCACTATGAGCTGGGGGAGCTACGAGATGCTTTTCTGGCGACAAGCGAGCCGCCTGCGTGCCGACGCTGCGGCGGCTGGGTGAAGACCGCCACCGTCTCCTTCGGCCAGGCCATGCCGGAAGCGGAGATGGCGCGGGCGGAGACAGAGACGCACGCGTGCGATCTTTTTCTCGCCCTCGGTTCCTCGCTCCAGGTCTACCCGGCGGCGACCTTCCCAATCCTGGCTAAGCGCAACGGTGCGCGGTTGGCGATCGTGAAGCGTAAGCGGACCGAGCTCGACAACTACGCCGACCCAGTTCTCAACGCCGAGATCGGTTCCACACTCTCCGAGGCCGTTGACCGCTGTCTCGGCTCAGCGTCCTAGCCGCCATTGTATCTCCGCTTCGCACCGTGCCAACAGCTTGGTGGCTTACAGTTAGTCCTACTGGAGTCACAAACGCGTTTGGCGTCGAGGCATATTTTGTCTGATTACAGCATGGACATCGGTGAAGCTTGGAGACCAGGGCGACGGTGAGCCGTCTTCGGAGGGTAGTGATCGATGTCGGCACGTGCCGCTCGGGTCGGATTGGCGGAGCCGCGGGGTCGGTAATCTGGGG
>NZ_CAHJWH010000127.1 GCF_903642205.1 Caulobacter sp. S45
CGGCGCCGATCACGCCGCCCAGCAGGAAGGCGGCGAGGTAGCTCGCGCCCTTCCCGCCGCTGTAGCCCAGCAGCAGGAAGGCGACGGCGGCAAACAGCGACACGGCCGCGAGCACATAGGATGCAGAGATCCGGTCCAGCACCCAGCCTATGCCCCCCCGCCCGAGCAGCGTGGCCACGCCCGTCACCGCCGCCACGCGCGCCGCGGCGCCTGGGGTGAACCCGCGATCGACCATCATCGGCACGAGATGGGCGAGCGTCCCGACGCTGATTGCGCCCAGAAGAAGGAAGATGGCGCACATCAGCAGGAACGCCCGGGTCCCCAGCAGGGGCAGCACGGCGGAGACCCTCGCGCCAGACTGGCGGAGCACCGGGCCGGCCGCGTTGCGCGTCGCGACCAGGGCCGCCGGCAGGCCGACCACCAGGGTGAGCAGGCCCAGCACCCCATAGGCGCCGCGCCAGCCGATCGACCCGACGAGCTGCTGGGTCAACGGCGGCAGCAGGAAGGCGCCGATCCCCACCCCCATGATGGCCAGACCGAGCGACAGGCCGAGGTGGCGCTCGAACAGCCGGATCAGCACGGATGAATAGCCG
Source organism: Caulobacter sp. S45 (assembly GCF_903642205.1). GTDB lineage: Bacteria > Pseudomonadota > Alphaproteobacteria > Caulobacterales > Caulobacteraceae > CAHJWH01. The sequence continues at coordinate 594 of NZ_CAHJWH010000127.1, forward strand.
AGCGGCGTCGCGCCGCCGGCGAGCAACGGTATCGCCGCGAAGACCAGATACAAGTGCCAGAGATGCGGGGTGAGAAGGCTGATGGAGGCGACCAGCAATCCAAGCGCTGCAGTCGAGGGCAGCAGCGCGGCGCGAGGTCCGAACCGGTCCGTCAGCACGCCCCAGGCCGGCGAGGAGAAGGCCAGCCCGTATTGGGAGATCGCCAAGGTCAGCGATAGCTGTGTGCGGCTCCAGCCGAACGCCTTGCCTAGAGGATGGACGAAAATACCGAAGGTGTAGACCGAAAGCGTGCCGACAGAAAAGATCAGGCCTAGCGCCGAGGCCGCGACGGCGACCCAATCTCGATCGATCCCGGGGGCGCCTGGCCGGGCCGCTTCCAAGTCGTGATCTTGCACTGTCCACCCCCCGTACGTGACGTCCGCGTGGAGCCTTCCGCTGGCGGAGGGCGCCTCGGACGCACCGGCGCGCGTTTGAAATACGCCTTTTATATTTTTTCCTTAATGGTAACGATCTCAGCTGTCATCAACGAACCAGTGCGCTGTCATTCGGCCGGTCGCCCGAACCTGGCAAGACGGTAGCGCGGGTCGACGGCTCACAACGGGAGAGATGCAATGAACGGCGACATGGCAAAGGCACCGTCGCCGGTCCCGGTGCATAAAAACGCCTTTCCACATAACAACGGACCTGGCCAGATCATGCGGGCGATCACCCCCTTGCTGCTCATGCTCGCCCTAGCGGGGCCGGCGGCGGCTGAGCCGACGCTTCGGTTCGAGGTCCCCACCACCGTTTCGCCCGAAGCGGCCAAGGACCTGGCCGCGATCTACGCGGTCTCGTCCCGCCTACCCCCGGCGACCAAGCCGGTATCCCTCGAGGATTGGGATCGCCAGAGGGAGGCGCTCGACAAGCGGATGATCCCCGCCTCCAACGCCGTCGTCGCCAGACTCGGCGCGAGCGTACGGGACGATCAGATCGGCGGCGTTCCGGTCGTCAGGATCTTGCCGGCCGGTTACAAGCCGAGCGGTCGCACGCTGATCTACCTGCATGGCGGCGGCTACACCCGCTTCTCCGCCCACTCCCGCCTAGGTCCTCCGGCGCTCGTAGCGGCCGCCACCGGCGACGAGGTGATCTCGGTCGACTACACGGTTGCGCCCCGGGGGAACTGGCGCGTCATCACCGATCAGGTGCTCTCCGTCTGGCGAGCGCTCCTCGCCAAGGGGACCGCCCCTGCGAGCATCGGCATCTTCGGCGACTCCGCCGGCGGCGGCATAGCGGCCGGGTCCGTGCTCAAGATGCGCGACCAGGGGCTCCCCCTCCCTGGAGCGCTCTACCTCATGTCACCATCAAGCGACATCACCTACACTGGCGACAGTTACCTGACCCTTTCGCGCGTGGACCCTGTGCTCGACCTGGACAGCTCGAAGTGGGGCGCAGACGTCTACGCCGACCCCAAGGACCAGAAGAACCCCTATGTCTCGCCGGTCTATGGCGACTACGCCAAGGCCTTTCCGCCGACCCTGATCCAGGGCGGCACGCGCGAGATGCTGCTCAGCAACTTCGTGCGGGAATATCAGGTGATCCGCGGCGGCGGCCATGAAGCGGTGCTCGACCTCTACGAAGGCATGCCGCACGTCTTCCAGGGGTCCGTCCCGAACACGCCGGAGACGCGAACGGCGATCGCCAGGGCGGCTGCGTTCCTGAAGACCCATCTGACGCCGCGATAGTCGTGACCCATTTGGGAATTCTGCTTTAGGACAGTCCGCTGTCAAGCGGGACCACCTCCAGAACCTGCCAAGTGTTATGATGATGCCGTAACTGTCGAACTCATCTGAGCGAGTCGTTCTGATCACCGGCGCCAATAAGAGTCGGCCTCCATAAACCGACCCGCTACGACTCATGCCGATAGACGGCTGGAAACCCCGCGGTCTAGGCCTGAGGCAATCCGTCCACACCGCCGAGTCTGCAGGACCAACAATACCCTTCATCAGGGCGTGTGGCTGGCCGTCGCGGCTGCGCCGAGGCTACAGAACTTCAGCGCCGCGGCCGGTTAAACAGATATTTGCCGGGACAAGGCGTCCAACGCCTACATCAACGCCATGCTGGCCGTAACCTCGGGCTGGATGGCGCCGACAGAGGGACTCGAACCCCCGACCTTCTGATTACAAATCAGCTGCTCTACCAGCTGAGCTATGCCGGCCCGGACCTTAGGGCTTATGGCGGGCAGACTAGGATGGTGCAATGGATGCGCCTGGCGCAAGTCGCTAAAGGTCATTTCTGGCACGACGCACAGTAAAAACTTGAGCGTCCGGACTGAACCATGCGCCGAACGACTCCGCGGCAGGCGGGCCGAACGCAGGCGGCGTCCTCGCGCCCATAGACCTTGAAGGCATGCTGGAAGTAGCCCAGCGAGCCTTGCGCGTCGCGATAGTCGCGCAGGGTGGAACCTCCGGCCGCGATGGCCTCCTCAAGGGTGGCGACGATCTCGCGCGCGAGCCGCCCCAGCCTAGGCGCCGAGACCTGGCCGGCCGGCCGCTCGGGGTGGATAGCGGCGCGATGCAGAGCCTCGCAGACATAGATGTTGCCGAGCCCGGCCACCACGCGCTGGTCCAGCAGGGTCGCCTTGATGCTCTGCCGCCGGCCGGCGAAGGCGTCCGCCAAGGCCTGCGGGCCGAAGTCCGGGCCGAGGGGCTCAGGGCCGAGGCCGGCGAACCAGGGATGGCGCTCCAGGACTTGGGCGCCGATTAACTCCATGTAGCCGAAGCGGCGAGCATCGTTGAAAGACACGGTGACGCCCGCCTGGGTCCTCAGGACGACATGGGTATGCTTGGGATCATCGCCCGCGGACCGGACGAAGCGTCCCGGCGCTTCGTCCTCCACCAGGAAGCGGCCGGTCATGCCCAGGTGGCAGACGAGGGTTTCGCCCGTGTCCAGAGCGGCGCGCAGGTACTTGGCGCGGCGCTCCAGCGACATCACGGTGGCGCCGGTGAGCCGTTGCACGAAGCGATCCGGCAGCGGAAAGCGCAGGTCGGGGCGGCGCTGCTCGACCTGGGCCAACCGCGCGCCTACCAGGTACGGCGCAAGGCCTCGTCGCACCGTCTCGACCTCGGGAAGTTCAGGCATTCGAGCCACATGGGCGCCGAGGGCCGGAACCACCAGCTAGGCGCTTGGCCACGCCTACCGACGATGGAAAAGGGGCTCCGTCGCCAGAGCCCCTCAAGACCGTCTGCGAGATCAGCTGATCAGGACGCGTAGTATTCGACCACCAGGTTGGGTTCCATCTTCACCGGATAAGGCACTTCGGCCAGTTCAGGCGCACGAACGAACTTGGCGGTGAGCTGCTTGGTGTCAACTTCGATGTAGTCGGGCGTGTCCCGCTCGGGCGATTGCGAGGCTTCGAGCACCAGGGCCATGCTGCGCGAGCGCTCGCGGACCGAGACCACGTCGCCGGGCTTGACGCGGAAGGAGGCGATGTTCACCCGCTTGCCGTTCACAAGAATATGGCCGTGATTGACGAACTGGCGGGCGGCGAAGGGGGTCGGCACGAACTTGGCGCGATACACCACGGCATCCAGCCGACTTTCCAGCAGGGCGATAAGGTTCTCCGACGTATTGCCCTTGCGGCGCGTGGCCTCTTCATAGGTGCGGGAGAACTGTTTTTCGGTGATGTTGCCGTAATAGCCCTTCAACTTCTGCTTGGCGCGGAGCTGCAGGCCGAAGTCGGAGACCTTGGACTTGCGGCGCTGGCCGTGCTGGCCGGGGCCGTAGGCGCGCTGGTTGACCGGGGACTTGGGGCGGCCCCAGAGGTTCTCCCCCATCCGCCGGTCGAGTTTGTACTTCGCCGAGTGGCGCTTGGACATGCGATCTGCTTCTCAAGATGCGGTCCGGTCCAGCGCGAAGCGGCTGGACGATTGCAACGGCGGAGTCCGCATCACCCGTCATAGATGACCCGCGCCGCCGAGCACGCCCGGCGGCGGTAGGGGCGGACTTATGCCGCCGAGGTCCGCATCCTGTCAAGCAGGAGCCCGGGTTTCCACCCGTCCAGAACTCGTTGCAGCGCGAGGATGGACCCATCCGGCCGGGAGGAACAGCGCTAGAATGACGAGAAAACATCGTGATCCCGGGCGAAACAAACGGGCTTCGAGACGGTTTCCCGCCAAACCTTGGGACTCCGCCATGAGCGACGAAGCCGCCTCCCTTGAAGACAGCGCCTCAGACCCGCTCCGCCGCAGGCTGGTGTTCGGCGGCGGCCTGACCGCGGGCGTGGCGCTGGCGGGCGCGGCGGCGGCGCAGCAGCGCACCGACGTGGAGCCCCGGGTGTTCGACGGCCATCCGGTGCCCGAGCCCCCCGCCGACCGTTCCGCCGGTCCGGTGCGGCCCGGGCGCGGCTCCATGCTGCAGGGCAAGACCGCTGTGGTGACCGGAGCCGCGCGCGGCATCGGGCGGGCGATCGCTGTGGAGTTCGCCGCCAACGGCGCCGACGTGGTGGCGCTGGACATCGCGGGCCCGGTCAGCACCGCCTCCAACGCCAAGCCGGCCACGCCCGAGGACCTCGTCGAGACGGTGCGCCAGATCCACGCCTATGGCCGCCGGGGCGAGGCGGTCCAGGCCGACATCCGCGACATCAATGCGCTCCGCCGCATCGCCGACCAGGTGGAAGCCAGCCACGGCAAGATCGACATCGTGGTGGCCGACGCCGCCATCCAGCGCTGGAAGCCGCTTCTGGAGATGGAGGACGCCGACTGGCGGGACGTGATCGACAACAACCTGAACGGCACGGCCAACACCCTCCGCGCCTTCGCGCCCAAGATGGTGGCGCGCCGGCGTGGGCGGATCATCGTACTCTCCTCCATGCAGGGCAAGCACGGCACCAAGAACGCCGCCAGCTATTCGGCCTCCAAGTGGGGAATACTGGGTCTGATGAAGTCCGCCGCGATGGAGCTCGGCGAGTACGACATCACCGTCAACGCTCTGATCCCAGGCTTGGTTGACACCCCCTCACCCGCTACGAGGCGCGGTTCCGCAACTCCATGGCCGAGCAGGGGATCAAGCCGCCGGAGACCCCCACGCCCCAGCAGGCCTGGGACAACCGCTCTCCCACGGTGCCTCTGAAGGTCGGCTGGCTGCAGCCGGACGACATCTCGCCTGCGGCGGTGTTCCTGGCCTCGGACGCGGCGGCCATGGTAACGGGCGCAGAGTACGAAGTGACCGGCGGGGACAGTGCGAAGGACATCTGACGGCCAGGGCGTGACGACGCCGCCGCCGACCCTGTGCATCGCCGAAGCCTCCGCGCGGGACGGGGCGACGCGCTCCATCTGCGAGGTCGAGGGCCACGCGATCGCCTATGTCGAGGCGGGACGGGGCCCGGCGGTGCTGCTCATCCACGGGGCCCTGACCAATCTGGACGACATGGTGCTCGGACCCTTCCAGGCGCTCGCCCGCGATCACCGGGTCCTGGCTTTCGATCGCCCAGGTCATGGCGAGAGCCCGCGCCTGCGGCTGGCGGACGCCTCTCCCTGGCGTCAGGCCGAACTCATCCATGCGGCGGCCTGCGATCTCGGCGCGGAGAGCCCGGTCGTGGTCGGCCATTCCTTCGGCGGCGCCGTGGCGCTGGCCTACGGGATGTCCTTCCCGCAGGAGACGCGAGGCGTGCTGGCGCTGGCGCCCATCGTCTGGCCCGAGCCCCGCCTGGAGCTGGCCGCCTTCGGGATGCGCGCCATGCCCGGACCTGGAGACATCCTGGCCGCCTGCGCGTCGGGCACGGTGGATCACGCCACGCTGCCGCTGCTATGGCGCGCCATGTTCCTGCCCCAGGCCATGCCGCCGCACTTCCAGGACGGCTTTTCATTCGACCGCGCCTCTGCGCCCCAGACCACCCTGTCCACCGGCGAAGACGCCTTCGCCATCGTCACGGCCCTGTGGCGCAGCGTGGCGGCCTATCCGAGTTGCCGGACGCCGGTCAGCATCCTGGGCGGCGACTGCGACCTGGTCATCAACAACGCGCTGCATGGCTTGGCGCTGAGCGGGGTGCTGCCAGACGGGCGCTTCAAGTTCGTGCGGGGCATGGGTCACATGCTGCACCACTTCGCCATCGACGAGGTTCTGGCGGCGGTGCGGGCGCTGGAAGCCACGGCCGCCATGCCGGTTTAGGGCGTTCCCGAGCCGGATCGGAAGCGAGAGCGTGCTCAGCCCTTCACAAGTCTTAGCGTGGCTTCGTCCCTCGCGCCGCCGCAGAGGCTGGCCAGCGCCGGGCCGAACAGATCGTCGGCCCGATCGGCCAGTTCGAACAGGGTCATGCTGGAGCGGAACTTGAGATCATCCGGATGGCCGAACAGGTGGGAGGCTGAGCGGCCGCCCTCCCCGACCGCGGCCGTGGCGCTTTGCCTGAGGCGCGGACCCAGCACGGGATGGGCCAGATAGGCCGTCGCTTCCTCCAAGTCGGCGATGGCGTAGCGCCGCGCCATGGGGCTGAAGCCGAGGCCTGCGATCTGCGGGAAGACGAACCACATCCAGTGGCTGGTCTTGCGACCGCGCTGCAGCTCGGCCAGGGCGGTGGCGTAGACACCGGCCTGCGCCTGGACGAAACGATCGAGATCGAAGGCGGCGTCCGGCATCGCGGCGGCCTACCGCACCGGGCGTCGGAACGGAAGGCCAAGCCCGCCGGCGATGTGCGACCGTCAAGAGATCGTGGCCGGGGCCCTGTTCAGCCCTGCTCGCCGTTGGAGGAGGACTCGTCGCGCCCCCGCCGCTTCACCGCGGCGCCGACGTTGCCGGCCAGCATCCGCAGGCTGTCCAGCGCGCGGCTGTCGAGCTCCGCCACCGCCCGCCCGAAGGCCGAGTCCGGGCCGAGCGCCTCGTTGACCCGGCGGCCCACCTCCGCCACCTCCTCGAACAGGCGCTGGGATCCCGCTCCGTTCACCCCGCCGGCCGAGGCGCCGGCCGCGCCCAGGCGCTGGCGGACGGCGGCGGCGATATAGCCGGAGCGGGTCATGTTCTGTGCCTCCGCCGCCTCGTCGAGCTGGCGCAGCAGGCGGTCGCCGATGGAGATGTTCACTCGCACCGGCGTCTCCTCCACCTGGATATCAACGAGCAGCAGGATGGCGCGCTGCGCCTGCAGCCGCTCCCCCAGCGCTTCCACCGGGGTGGGCGTCGGCCAGTCCCGGCCCGCCGCCTCCAGCGCCGTCAGTGCGCCGAGCAGCCGTTCGCGAGAGACCCGGAGCAGGTCCGCCGAGCTGGCCTCAGTGACGGACACACCCGGGAAATCCACCAGGGTGGCGAGATAGCCTTGGGTCTGGTCTCCGGTGACCAGGGCGGGATAGACGGTGACGGGCATGATCAAGCCTCCATAACGCTTTTCATGTGTATAAATGCGTAAGCGCCTGGGATCGATCCCTGCGCATCGGCGTTAAGGTTTCGTAACGCGAGGGAAGACGCATGACGGAAGATCGGATCGAGGGCGCGGCCAAGCAGGGCCTGGGCCGCGTGCAGGACGCCATCGGCGGCCTGACCGGAGGGGACAAGACGCAGCTGAAAGGCAAGCTGAATGAGGCGACGGGCGCGGTCCAGAACACCTATGGGCAGGTGAAGGATCAGGCCGCCGACGTGCTGGACCAGGTCAAGGACCAGTTTGACGACAGCTACGACCAGATCGAGTCGTTCGTGCGCGAGCAGCCCTTCGCCGCTGCAGCTGTGGCTCTGGGCGTCGGGCTGGTGTTCGGCATGCTTCTTCGTGGCGGTCGCAAGACCGTCTACGTCCGCAAGTAAGGCAAGGGAGAGCGACCATGGGCATACTCGCCTGGATCATACTCGGCCTCATCGCCGGGTTCATCGGCAGCAAGCTGGTCAACAAGACCGGTGAGGGCCTCATCATGGACATCGTGCTCGGCGTCGTGGGCGCGGTCGTCGGCGGTTTCATCTTCAGCCTGTTCGGCGCCGGGGGCGTCACGGGGCTGAACCTCTACAGCCTGGTGGTGGCCGTCATCGGCGCCGTCGTCGTGCTGCTGGCCTACCACGCCATCGTCCGACGCGCCTGAGGTCAGGCCAGCCTGAAATCACGCCGGGCGCCGCCCTCGACGGAGGCGCCCGGCTGATCGGGTCGGCTCTGGGGCCGGCCTGTCCCCGCGCGGTTCGCCGCGCTCAACAAGAAAGTGAAGATCATGGCCAAGGCTGCTCGCCACGAAGCCGCGGAACATCATGAGAAGGCTGGAAAGGCCCATCGAACCGCCGCCGAACATCACGAGACGAACGATATCGCGACCGCGTCAAAGCACTCGGCCGAAGCGCATGGCCACTCGGCCAAGGCGCACGAGAGCTCGGCCAAGGCCCACGCCAAGTCGACATCCAATTAGGCATCTCAGGGCGGCCGGCCTCGCGTCGGCTTCCGTCGTTTCGACATCAGCACCATCATCATTTATCCAGGGAGGCCTCACATGCAGACCGTCACCGGTTTGTTCGACGACTACACCGACGCCCAGGCCGCCGTCCGCGAGCTTGAAGCCGCCGGCGTTCCGCACCGCGACATCAGCATCGTTGGCAATAACGCCAAGGGCGAGCACGACCATCTGGGCGCCGCGCGCGCTCACGAAGCGGGGGAAGACGCCGGCAAGGGCGCGGGCCTCGGCGCTACAGTGGGCGGCGTGGGCGGGCTGCTGGCAGGCCTTGGCCTGCTCGCCATCCCGGGCCTCGGCCCGGTTGTCGCGGCCGGCTGGCTCGCCTCGACGGTGGTCGGTGCAGGCGTGGGCGCGGTCGTCGGC
>NZ_CAHJWH010000128.1 GCF_903642205.1 Caulobacter sp. S45
CGCCGCGACCGACGCCCTGGCCGCCCGCCTCCAGGCCGCGGGCCTGGCCCCCCCCGACCTCGCCGAACTCGTCCCGACGCCCGCCGCCCGGCGCGCGCTGGAGCGGCTGATTAAGGCTGGCCTGGCGGTGCGCACCTTCGACCAGGTGCAGAAGCGCGAGCTGGTCTTCCACCGCGACGCCATCGCCGAGGCTCGGACCGGTCTGGCGCCACATCTCGCCCCGCCCGGGCTGACGGTGGGGGAGGCGGGTGCGGCGCTCGGCATGACCCGCAAGTTCAGCGTGCCCCTGCTGGAATACCTGGACACCGTCCGATTCACTCGCCGGCTCGGTGACCGGCGTGTGCTTGGCCCGGGCCCCCGGGACTGATAGCCCAGGCGGCGGAGGCGATCGGGGTCTGGTGGCCCCCCTGGTCCTCAAAACCAGCGGCCCGCCAACAGCGGGTGGTGGGTTCGATTCCCATCCGCCTCCGCCAGGGTTACACTCGCCCGATGGATGACTTCGAGATCCTGCGCCGGGCCCAGGTGCTGCTGGGCCAGTACGGCTTCGAGGCCGAGCAGGAGCAGCTTGGCAAGGCGGTGCGCATCATCACCGCCACCGCGAAGCGGCTGGGCGTAACGACGGGCGAAAAGGCGAGGATCGCCAGCGGCTCTCAGGGCGAGCGTCTGAAGATGCTGCGCGAGCGGACGGGGCGCACACGCTCGCAGCTGGCGGAGCTGTGCGGAGTGAACATGAGCACTGTGCGCGCGCATGAAAACGGCGAGCACAATATCCCGGACGAGGCCGCGCGGGCCTACGCCCAGGCGCTGGGCGTGACGCCGGCGATGATCCTGTTCGGGGCGGACTAGGCAGGAGGCCGCGCGCCAATTTCCCATCGCCTGAGGCTCCCTTCTCCCTCGATGGAGGAGGGGAAGTCCTAGCCCGGCAGGTTCTCCGGCTGGCTGAAGCGGAAGCTGATGTCCGGCCTACGGGCGGACTCCTCGCCGACGGCGAGGGCCGCTACGCGCAAGGTGGCGCTGCCGGCGAGGGCGAAGATCGCCGCCAGGTCGGAGAGCGCCGCCTTGCCCTTGCGATCTGACACTAGGTGGCTGGCGGCGTGCAGGCCTATGGGGAGAAGGATGCCGAGACCCTCCACGCCGAACCGCTCGATGCGGCCCCACCGGGTCTTCAGCACCTCAGCCACGCCCTTCTTCTTCACCTCATGATGGTGGGCGATGGTGGCGGCGAGTTCGACGGCCAGGGCGCCGCCGAGGATCAGGTTCAGGGCGTCGCGGGTGGCTGGGTCCCGCTCGCCGATCACCAGCGAGGCGGAGCCGGAGACGAGGGAGGAGGCGCCGAAGCGCACCGCAAGCGAGCGAGGCGCGGCGGCCCAGTAGGGCGTGCTCGTCGCCGCCAGGAGCGAGGCGGTGTAGACCGACAGCCCGGCGCCCGTGATCGCAGAGGGTGCGCTGCCCCATCGCGCGACGGGCTTGAGCCAGCCGGCGCCCGGCAGGACATCGGCCAGGACCTGGGCGCCGGCCCCCAGCATAGAGCTCGGGATGAAGGCGGTGAGGATCCAGGTGCCGATGGACATCGGCGAGGTCCCCTTGGCGATCCGCCACATGTTGTAGAAGCGCTGGGGCGTGTGCAGGTCCCAGATCAGCAGAAGCGCGCCGATCGTGGGCGCCAGTGTCGCCACATAGCGTCCGCGGCGGCCGACCCCGTAGGCCCGCTCGCCCCGGACCGCCTCCGCCAGGGTCGAGACGATGGCGCCGCCGCCCGACAGCCCCGCCAGGAAGATGTAGCCGCCGACGACGTAGTTGTTGAACGGCGCGGCCTTGAGCTGGGAGCGGCCGTAATAGGTCGGGCCCTTCCACTTGCTGGGCTGGCTGGCCTGGGAGGTGGTCTCGACGTAGGGGCGGATCTCCTTCTTGTCGAAGCCGCTGCCGTGGCCGTCGGCTATGCTCTCGGTCCAGCGACGGGGCCGAACGTCATTGTCCATGGCGCGGCGCTCCGGCGAAAGCGGCCACGGCGCCGAGCGCCAGCGCCGCGACGGCCATCAGGCCGGCGGCGAGCGCCGGCTTCACCCGGTTGGAGGGGCGGGTGGGGGCGGCGGGCAGGTTGTAAGCCTCCGGCCGGTCGGTGAGCAGGAAGAAGGCGTTCAGGTACTGCATGTCGCCGGTGGAGCCCGGGTCGCCCGGCGCCCCGTAGGTGTAGGCGGTGGTGACGCCTCGGGCGTGCAGCTCCTCCACCCGGACCTTGGCGCGGGCGTGCAGGTCGCTCAGCTCGCCGAACTGGATGCTGTCGGTGGGGCAGGACTTGGCGCAGGCGGGCTCCAGCCCGCCCTTCAGCCGGTCGTAGCACAGGGTGCACTTGTGCGCCTTGCCGTCGGTGGTCGACACGTCCACCACCCCGAACGGGCAGGCCGGCACGCAGTAGCCGCAGCCGTTGCAGATGTCCTGCTGCACCACCACGGTGTCGAACTCGGTCTTGAACAGGGCGCCGGTGGGACAGGCCTCCATGCACGGCGCGTGGTGGCAGTGCTTGCACACGTCGCTCATCATCAGCCAGCCGGACTGGAAGGCGGCCTGCTCGTTCTCCCGGACGCCATAGCCGGTCTCTGCAGCGGCGCGGTCGGCCTGCTTCTTCTCCACGAAGGCCACGTGGCGCCAGGTGTTGGACGAGAGCGCACCGGTGTTGTCGTAGGAGTGGCCGGTCAGGCCCACCTCGTCGGCGGGCAGGTTGTTCCACTCCTTGCACGCCACCTCGCAGGCCTTGCAGCCGATGCAGACGGTGGTGTCGGTGAAGAAGCCGTAAGACTTGCCGGGCTCGATGAGGCAGCCGGCGGTGAGCTCGGATTCGTCGGGGATCAGGCCCTTCAGCGTGGATTGGGTGTAGTCCCGCGCGCGGGGGCTGACGTCGAACTCGACCATGGTCATCAGGTGGCGTCCAGCAGGGTGATGCGCTTGGCCTCGAACGCGATGATACCTTTGGCCTGGGCGTATTTAACCCGCACGCGGGACTGTTCGTGGGCGAGTTTCGGGAGCTGCTCGGTCTCGCACAGCGCGTGGCGGCCGAGCACGAAGTGGTGCGAGACGCCACCGGTGTCGGTGAGCTGGAACCGCCCCTCCTGCACGATGGTGACCACGCCTTCCATCTCCGGCATTTGCGCCACCTCCGTCGTGGGACGCTAACCCGCCAAGATCGCGCTAAGTTGCCTGCCGCAATTCTCCTCCCCTGCGCAGCGGGGGTTTGAGCGCGAAGGCGCTCATGGGCGCGGCGCAACCTGCGCCGTGACGGAGGGGGCGAGCGGCGCTAACAGGCTGACGGCGGCGCTCGCCCCCTCCACCCCGCTTCGCGCGGTCCCCCTCCCCCGCTGCGCAGGGGAGGAGAAGGGATGCGGGAACCCGCCTCGCATGAGCTAAGTTAGCGGCCTGAAGTCGGAGCGCGCGTCATGGCCAGGAAGCTCACCAAATCCATCGCCGGGCGCGCCGAACGGTTCCTGGCGGACTGGACCCTGCCGCGGCAGCTCGCCGGCCAGGACATCTTCTCCACCGCGTCCAAGAGCACCGCGTCCAAGGAATTGCGGCCGCGGCTGGAACAGGCCGATGCCGTGGGCACCAGCGTCTGCCCGTTCTGCGCGGTGGGCTGCGGCCAGCTGATCTACGTCAAGGACAAGAAGCCGATCCATATCGAGGGCGACCCGCGCTCGCCGGTGAACAAGGGCACGCTCTGCCCCAAGGGCGCCGGGACGCTCGGCATGCTGCTCAGCCCCAAGCGGGTGAACACGGTCATGCACCGTGCGCCCTACGCCGACAGGTGGGAGGAGAAGCCGCTGGACTGGGCGATGGAGCGCATCGCCCACCTGACCCGGCAGACCCGTGACGAGACCTTCGTGGAGAGGCTGCCCGACGGGACCACCATCAACCAGACCCTGGGGGTCGCCTCGCTCGGCGGCGCCACGATGGACAACGAGGAGAACTACCTCATCAAGAAGTTGATGGGGGGCGGTCTGGGGATGATCAGCATCGAGAACCAGGCTCGAATTTGACACTCATCCTCGGTGCCCAGTCTGGGCGCCACCTACGGACGCGGCGCCGCCACCATGGCGCTGTGGGACCTCGCCAACGCCGACTGCGTGGTGGTGATGGGCTCCAACATGGCCGAGAACCACCCGATCGCCTTCCGCTTCGTGGTCGAGGCGCAGCGGCGTGGCGCCAAGGTCATTCACATCGACCCGCGCTTCACGCGCACCTCGGCGCTCGCCGACATCCACGCGCCGATGCGCTCGGGCTCCGACATCGCCTTCCTGGGCGGGCTGATCCGCTACGTCATCGAGAACGACCTGTGGTTTCGCGAGTTCGCGCTGGCCTACACCAACCTCGACCACATCATCGAGGATACGTACCAGGACCCTGAGCAGCTCGACGGCCTGTTCTCCGGCTTCGACGCGGACACCGACAGCTACAGCGCCGACAGCTGGCAGTACAAGGGCAAGGGCTACCCGTCGGTCGAGGCCGACATCCCCCTGGACGAGCAGGGCGATCACGCCCCCAAGCCCGATACGATGTCCAAGGGGCCGCCGGAGCGCGACCCCACCCTGCAGCACCCCAACTGCGTCTACCAGATCGTCAAGCGCCACTACGCCCGCTACACGCCCGAGATGGTGGAGCAGGCCACCGGCTGCCCGAAGGAGACCTTCCTCAAGATCGCCGAGACCTACGCCGCGGCCTCCGGCCGCGAGCGCACCACCGCGCTCTGCTACGCGGTGGGCTGGACCCACCAGACGGTCGGCGTGCAGATCATCCGCGCCGCGGCCCTGCTGCAGGGGCTGATGGGCAATGTGGGGCGGCCCGGCGGGGGCATCATGGCGCTGCGGGGCCACACCAGCATTCAGGGCTCCACCGACATCCCAACGCTGTCGCACCTGCTGCCCGGCTACCTCGCCCAGCCCAACGCCTTCCACGACCACGACACGCTCGAACAGTATCTGGAGGTCGAGACCCCGGCCACGGGCTGGCTGAACAACATGCCGAAGTATGTGATCAGCCTGCTCAAGGCCTGGTACGGCGACGCCGCCACCAGTGAGAACGGCTATGGCTACAAGCACCTGCCCAAGCTCGTCGGCGACGTGTCGCAGGAGCCGATGACGCTCTCCATGCCCGATGGGGTCGTCAAGGGCCAGTTCATGTTCGGCCAGAACCCGGCCGTGGGCGCGGTGAACGCCGAGCTGGTGGAGGAGGGGCTCGCCAACCTGGAATGGCTGGTCGTGCGCGACTTCGCCATGACCGAGACGGGCGATTTCTGGCGCGACGGGCGGCGGGTGCAGAAGGGCCTGACCTCACCGGACAGGATCGCGACGGAGGTCTTCTTCATGCCCGCGGCCATGCCTGGCGAGAAGGAGGGCACGGTCACCAACACCTCGCGCCTGGTGCAGTGGCACGACCACGTGTGCGAGGCAGCGGGCGACGCCCGCTCCGACCTCTGGTTCGTCTACCACCTGGGACGGCGGCTGAAGGCCCTGTACGCCGACAGCACCGACCCGGCCGACGCCGCCATCCAGGCGCTGACCTGGACCTATCCCGCCAAGGGCGAGCGCCAGGAGCCGGACGCGGAGGAGGTGCTCAAGGAGATCAACGGCTACACGGTGGCCGACCGGGCGCAGGTGGCCAAGTTCCAGGACCTGAAGGACGACGGCTCCACCGCCGCCGGCTGCTGGATTTACACCGGCGTCTATCCCACCCACGACCGCAACCAGGCGCGCATGCGCGTGCCGGACGGCCCGGACGGCCCCGGCAGCCACGCCGACTGGGCCTTCGCCTGGCCGTTCAACCGCCGCACCATGTACAACCGCTGCTCCGCCGACCCGGAGGGCAAGCCCTGGTCGGACAGGAAGAAGATGATCTGGTGGGACGAGGCGGGGTCCAAGTGGACCGGCCTCGACATCCCCGACTTCATCCCCGACAAGCGACCCGACTACCGCCCCGACTGGTCGAAGAACCCCAAGGGCATGGACGCCATCGGCGGGAACAACCCCTTCATCATGGAGCCGGATGGCCTGTGCGCCATCTTCGTGCCTACCGGGCTGAAGGACGGTCCGCTGCCGACCTATTACGAGCCGCTGGAAAGCCCTACCCGCAACCCCTTCTACAGCCAGCAGGCCAATCCCACCGCCCGGCGCTATCCGCGCGAGGGCAACGAGCTGCACGAGATCGCCGACCCGCGCTTCCCCCACATCCTGACCACCTACCGCCTGACCGAGCTGCACTGCGGCGGCATCCCGACCCGGATCATGCCCCACACCGCCGAGCTGCAGCCCGAGGCCTTCGTGGAGATCTCGCCCGAACTCGCCGAGGAGATCGGGGTGAAGAACCTGGACTGGACGGTGATCTCCACGCTGCGCAATGAGATCGAGGTGAAGGCCATGGTCACCGAGCGGATGCGGCCCTTCACCATCAACGGCTCGACCCTCCACCAGATCGGCATGCCCTACGTCTTCGGCTGGAAGGGCTATGCGAGCGGCGCGGCGGTGAACGCGCTGCTGGCCATAACCGGCGACGTGAACACCTCCATCCACACCACCAAGGCCCTGACCTGCGCCATCCGCGCCGGCCGCCTGCCGGTGGGCGAGCGCATCCGGGAGATGGCGTGAGCGATCCGCGCCTGGACGAGTCGCTGGCCGCGCTCGACCGCGCGCTGGCCGCCCGGCCGCACCGGGACGGCCAGGCCTTCACCGAGGCCACCAAGCCCATGTGCGCCTATCGCGACGAACTCCGTTACGCGCTCCGTAAAGCGCCCGACGATCTGGCCAAGCGCCGCCAGCTCAAGGCCGCCAACCTCGCCGTCACCCTGATGCTGGCCGGCCACTTTCCGCTCGGCGACATGCCCTGGGACCAGATCGAGGCGCTGCGCGGCCATCTGGAGGCGATGCAGCGGGACGCGGCGGCCTGACGTCTCCGCCGACCGAGCTGCAGGCCCTGTGGCTGCAGCGCATGCGCCATGACCTGCCGGCCGCCGCTGTGCACCATCCCGAATGGCCGATCCGCCTGGACCACTGCTTCGGCCGGGTGATCCTGGACGCGATCTGCGGTGCGCCGTGGCGGGAGGTGGTCGCGCCACCGGCCTGGCGTCACCTGACGCCGGACCAGCTGGCCAGGGCTGTGCACCTCGCAGACGCGATCCTGGCGGATGAGGCGGACCTGGCAGCGCTGAACCGAGCGTCTCTGGCGCTCCGCAGGAGCGTAGCTATCGGCAGATAGCCTTCCCGCTCGTCCCGGCGAACGCCGGGATGAGCGGGAAGGCTGGAGCGGGACGCTTCGGCTCCGATGGCGTGCCTACCCGCATTGGCGTAGCACAGGACCTCAGTTCGGCCGATCCGTACGGCTGCAGCCACAGCGGAAGGAACACCGGTCGGCGACGTCGCCGCGCAACTTGTACGGGGCGGACCGATCTGTTAGCTCCGCGGCTTGCCTGCAGGGCGCGCTCCGAGCGGGGCGCTGAGGTGGTGAGTCACAGGCGGACGCTTTGCCTTGAAATCGCCCGTCTCGACCCGGACAGACCGCCCGGCCAGCCGGCCATAGTGTGAACAAGCTTCGGATCGGGACTTCATGGACGCTGTCGAAGGCGCGTTCCGCGACATCATTGACGGGGTGAGGCTGGCGCCGCTGTGGAGCCGGCTGGCCTGGGAGCAGACGGTCGCACGCTTCCGGCGCACCATCTTCGGCCCCTTCTGGCTGACCGCCAACCTGCTGGCGATCTCGTTCTCCCTGTCGGTCGTGTTCGGCGGCCTGATGGGTCAGAACTACCGCACCAACTTCGCCCTGATCATCTCCGGCATTCTGTCCTGGAGCATCATCGGCCCGGTGATGAGCGAGGCGGCCAGCGTGTTCATCAGCGCCGGCGGCCTCATGCAGACGATGAAGCTGCCTCTGACCTTCCACGTCCTGCTGATGATGACGCGCAACGTCATCAACTTCCTGGCGCAGCTGATCGCGCTCTGGATCGTGCTGGCGGTGCTCAGGCTCGGCGCCGTGCCGACGTGGCACCTGCTGATCGGGCTGCCGATCGTGCTGATCGACATGTCGCTGGTCAGCATGATCCTCGCCATACCCTCCACCCGGTTCCGTGACGTCAACCAGACGGTGGGCTTTGCGGTGCAGATCCTGTTCTTCATCACGCCAGTCTTCTGGGTGCCTTCCCAGATGCACGGCAAGAAGCGGCTGCTCTTCGACCTCAACCCTTTCGGCCATCTCCTGGAACTCGTGCGCCAGCCTCTGATCGGCCGCGAACCGACCTTGATGCACTTCGAGTGGGGGCTCGGGATGATGGTCATCCTGAGCGCCGTGGTGATCACCCAGCTCGCGCTCTACCGCAAGCGCGTCGTGTTCTGGCTCTAAAGGCGCAATCGATGAGCTGTTCGCTCCGCTTGGACAATGTCACGCTGGACTATTACGTCTACAGCGTGCGCGCGCAGTCGTTGCGCAATGCGGTGTTCAACCTCGCCGTGGGCGGCAAGCTATACAAGGACCAGGGCGACATCACCGTGGTGCGCGCGGTGGAGAACGTCAGCTTCCACCTGCAGGACGGCGACCGGCTGGCCCTGATCGGCCACAACGGCTCGGGCAAGACCTCGCTGCTCAAGGTGATGGCCGGCATCTACCATCCCGCTCGAGGCCGCGTGGACATCGAGGGCAGCATCACAAGCATGATCGCGGCCAGCGCCGGCATGGATTTCGAGGCCACCGGCCTGCAGAACATCCGCAAGCTCGGCGCCATGCGACACATCTCCAACAAGGTCATCGACGAGCGCATCGGACCGATCGTGGAATTTTCCGGCCTGGGCGACTTCGTGCGCCTGCCGGTGAAGACCTTCTCCGCCGGCATGGTGGCAAGGCTGATGTTCGCCTGCGCCACCGAGTTCGAGGCCGACATCCTGATCCTGGACGAGTGGCTGAGCGCGGGCGACGTGGAGTTCATGACCAAGGCCCAGAACCGCATGCACAACTTCGTGGAGAAGGCCAAGATCGTCGTGCTGGGCACCCACGACTTCAACATGGTGCAGATCGTCTGCAACAAGGTCTGCGTGCTCGACGCCGGCCGCGTCGCTTTCTACGGCCCGACCGAAGAGTGGGTGGAGCGCGGCCGCCACCTCCGCGTTAGGCAGGACAGCTGAACAGGCTCCGGGGGCGTACGGGATGAGTGACGACAAGGACTACGCCCACATGCGCGACCCGGAGGCGCAGCGCACCCGCTACGAGCTCTGGGCCATCATCATCATCGTGGTGCTGGTCGTCGCCGGCGGGTTGGTCTGGCGCAGCGTCGCGCACAAGCCCGCCGGTCCCCA
>NZ_CAHJWH010000129.1 GCF_903642205.1 Caulobacter sp. S45
CCTCCACCAAGGGCTCCCATGAATCAGACATCACCCCGCGCCGAAATCCCCCCAGCCGTTCAAGCGATCACCGTGCGACGCGCCCGGGTAGTGTCTCAGTTTGAATTTAAAGCGCCCACTTAGCCAAAGCCGGGCACGACAGGCTGGGCGATGCACCGGCACCAGTCCGGCGACTCGCAACGCCCCTCGGCCGGGTGTCCCTCAGGCGGCGGCGTGTCATAGGCGAAGACCTTGCCGCCGTTGCGGGCCGCGGTCTTGCAACAGCCGTGCACGTCAACGGCAAGCCATCGGTAGCCGTCCAAGCCGTTCGCTGTCGCTCGTGCACGGTTGAAGACCGCGATGGCGGCGAAGTGCTGGCGCATGGCCTCGCGGTAAGCTTCAACGGTTGGAAAATTCTTCGGACCTGGCAGGGTGAGGCCGGGCCGCCCCGCGGGTGCAGGAACCGTGGGAAGGCGGTTAAGCCTCGACCCGCTTCTTGTAGGGTCCGCGCTTGGCGGGGGCCGGTTGCCGCGCATCCATCCTCTCCGCAATGTCCTCCAGGGACCATAGCTTGTCGGTGATCCCCGCCGCCATAGCGGGCGTGACCTTCAGCGTCTTGTGGATGCGGCAGAAGTTGTAGAAGGCGAAGTAGAGCGCCAGGGCGTGGATGTGGTTGTCCAGCTTCTTGGAGAAAGCGTTCGTCAGGCGGGTAAACCGGCGCATTGACATCCGCATGGTGAGGTTCTGACGCTCCACGTAGGAGGTGGAGACGTGCTTCTTGTCGGGATCGCCCTCAACGCGAACCTTCCGGGCGCCGACACACTCGGCGGGGCTGTAGCGGCCGGGAGCGGTAATCGTGGGACCGTACAGCTTGACGAGCTGCGCATAGTCCACGTCGCCGCCGAACGCTCCCTCCACTGCCTCCAGATAGGCCTTGTGGCCATCCGTGGTGAGCTGGACGCGGTTAGCTAGTCGCGAGCGCAGATCGTCCATCATGGCGATGGCGGATTGGCCGGAGCGGTCGCCGACGAAGTAGGAGCAAATCAGCTTCGTGTCGGCGTCGATTGCCGTCCAGGTCCACACATCGCCAGCTTCGGCCGGGGCCGCTTCCGCCGTCGCGACGTTCTTCTGCTTGGCGTAGCAGAAGCTCCAAATCTCATCGCACTGGACCTTGGACGCCTTCACGTCGTGAACCAGCTCGTCGTGCATGGCGAGGCAGGCTTCCCCAGCGTCCACCAGCAGCTTCGTGACCGTGTTGATGGACACGTCGGCGACCCGTGAGATGGAACGCATGGATGAACCCTCGCAGAGCATCGAGAGAATCATGACGCGCTTAGCGAGCGGGAGCTTGTTCACGAATTGAAAGTGAACTTTCTCGCTAATTAGGTCAAGCATTTTGTTCAGAATGGTGGCGGCTTGATCCTCCCCAGCGGGGTTTACCACGCTCTGGCGGGGCGCGAGAGCGAGGTCAAGAGCCATTTACGCTAGCTCTAAGCGGCGTTTAGGCCTACAAAAGGGTCGCTGAAGGAGTCGCAAGGAGCGAGCCTAGTGATTTTAAGCAAGGAAATCCGTCACTTAGATCGTCGTTGGCAGACGGGTAACTCGTGGCCTCGCCGGCTTGAGTGGCTAGAGGTTCAAGGCATTCGTGGTTGGGGCGGCCAGCGCATCGAGTTCGCCTTCCCCATTGTCGCAATCGTGGGGGAGAATGGCTCCGGGAAAAGCACCCTGCTTCAAGCGGCCGCCTGCGCTTACAAGTCGGAAACTGGGGAAGTCGGCCGGTTCGCTTCGGAGTTTTTTCCGGACACGGCGTGGGATTCTGTGCGCGCCGCTGAAGTGCGCTTTGGTTATACTGAAGGACCCAGCCATCGAAGCGGAAGCGTTAGAAAGCCGACGCTCCGTTGGAATGGAAATCAAGAGAGACCTATACGTCGTGTTCAATACGTCGATCTTAGTCGGATACAGCCGGTGTCCGCTCGCGTTGGTTACGCAAAGATCGCGAAGACGGCTCACCACGAAAGCTCAGCCAGGGCCTTCGACACAAGTCAGGTCCAACGGCTATCTGAAATAATGGGCCGACGCTACGACGCAGCCAAGATGGCCATGTCGGATATAGATGATAAACGAGAAATACCAGTAATCACGAAAGGTGGCATTCCTTATTCTGGCTTTCACCAGGGCTCAGGTGAGACTACGATAGCTGAACTATTGCAAATCGACTTACCACGTTATGGATTAGTGTTAATTGATGAAATTGAGTCTTCTCTGCATCCGAGAGCGCAGCGTCGATTAATTAGAGACCTGGCCGATCACTGTCGTGAACGGGAGGTTCAGATAATACTTACAACCCATTCTCCTTATATCCTAGAAGAGCTACCGCCTTACGCTCGGAACTACATCCTGGAAGCTGACAGTGTAAAAAGTATTGTGACGGGGGTAAGTCCCCAGTTTGCAATGACTCAGATGGATGACGAGAACTACCCAGAATGCGAGCTGTACGTCGAAGACGTAGCCGCAAAAGTATGGTTAGCTGAGATCTTGTCTGCGCATGGCAAGGAGGTATTCACGAGATGCAATATAGTACCCTATGGTGCCGCGAATGTTGGTCACGCACTAGGGCAAATGGCTGAACAAGGCCGCTTTGTTAGGCCGACGTGCGTGTTCCTCGATGGTGATAATGACGCCGCCGTCGGTTGCATTGTATTGCCTGGAGAAGACGCCCCAGAACGTGTCGTTTTTGAAGACCTTAGTAAGCGGAGGTGGGGAAACCTTTGGACAAGAGTTGGGAGGGATGTTGCCCTCGTTAGTGACGCCTGTACAAATGTCATGACGCTTGGGGACCATCATGATTGGATTAGGGTGGCCGCAAACCAACTACTGTGCGGCGGAGAGGTCCTATGGCAGGCGATGTGCGCCGAGTGGGCTGTCGGAAAGAAGACTATGGCTCAGCCTATTGTTGACGCGATTGAGCAGCGGCTAGCGGCTTAGCCGCCCCAACGCTTTGTGGCCGCACCCTTGGCAATCTCCGCCCGTTGCTCAGGCGTAAGCGTCTCAGCACGGGCACTTCCGCCTTTCAGGCCGCCCGCTCGATGATGCGCCTTTGTGGGATCATCCCGCGTATCCTCAATCTCACCCGTGGCGATTCTGCCAACCATGACGGCAAGGCCGATCACGTCGGCTGGGCGCTTCTGTCCGTTGGGGCCCTTAGGCATCCTGAGCCTCCAGCATCTTCGCTACGGCCTCAAAGCTGTGGGCCACGCGCACTGAGGCATCGTCGCCGGACTCGCCCGCAAAGAAGACTTTGGTCCACTCCCGATCCGGACGTATCAGCGACACAGCGTCGAGATTGATGAGCACGATCTCGTTCGTGCCGTGAAGAGCGATTTTGATGAAGCGAGCCATGGCGTGATGATAGGCCCTCGCCGCCCCCGGCCCAAGCCCCGTCAACCCCGGCCGATTTCAAATTGAGACACTACCCGCGCCCGGTCCCGCTTGCAAATCCTGAGCGCCTCTGCTTAAACGCCGCCTCCCGGGATGGCCGTGCTGTCGCGGGCGCGCCGTGAGCGGGCGTAGCTCAGTGGTAGAGCACAACCTTGCCAAGGTTGGGGTCGAGAGTTCGAATCTCTTCGCCCGCTCCAAATTTCTTAGTGAAAACAATGACTTACCAGGAACCACCCACGGGTCGGTTCAGCGGTCTTAGGCCGTTTAGGCACCGTTTAGGCACGCGTTGGACCTCGTCCGCGCGGCAAACGCTGGCGTCCGCGGCGCTGCCCGCAAGCGCCCGCGACGTTTTGCTCCTGTCCCGTTTCTTGCAGCGCAGCGGGAGTCGTGGTTCCTGTGAGGCTTCCCACAAACCAGGATACCCAATGACGTCCCCGACCCTCGCTGGGCCGGCGCGCCCTGTCGCGCTCGCCCTGTGCGCGGCGGCAAGCGAACCCTTGCGCCGCGCCCTGACCACCACTGAAGCGGCCGCCTACACCGGCATCTCCGTATCCACGCTGGAGAAGAAGCGGGTGTACGGAGGCGGCCCCGTGTTCCTGAAGCTTGGCCGCGGCGTGCGCTATCGCGTCCAGGACCTCGACTCCTACATGGACGAGCGCACCTTCGGCTCGACGTCCGAGTACACGCTTCACTGACCTCATCGAGCAGACGCAGGGCCCGCGCCCACACGAGCAGGCCCGGCGCCGGCGCCGGCGCCTAAATGCTCTCTTGCTTCCTAGATTTGTGCGGTTAAGCCGACCGGGTCGCTGCATCGTGCCCGCACGATTGCCTCCAACATCCAAGCTATTCGCTCTCTCGCGATGTCTTGTGCGCCCAGGCGACACGGGTGACATGGCGCGAGCTCCCGTAGATAGAGCAAGGCTCGTTGAACGCCGCCGACTTGGTGCTGGCCTGCTCGATTAGACGCCTACAGCCTAACCGTCTCAGCATAGGATCCAACTCGGCATTACATTTATGGGTTCCATGACTCTCGACTAGGCATTGAGCTCCTTTCTAGGATAATACCGGAGCGGTTTTAGTCAAAAAATCTCTTGAAGAATACTTTTATGTGAAGACGGCTGAAGAGCGGGATCACTGGGGGTGGTGCGTGTTTCTTGACACGAGCAGGTAAAGATCGCAGATGAAGTGGCCGCCGCGATGCTCCACTGTTCCAGATGCGATCAGGTCAGCCTTTCGGACAGGCGGCGCCCGCAGTCGGATCGCAAGGCGCGAGTCTCCGGTGAGCGATGTCGGGCGAACACAGCGCCATGATCGACGCGCCGGACGCATGGTCGCTGAAATCGTCGGGCGAGGCTTGGCGAGCGGCCGCGACTTATCCGACACCGTCCGCCATCAAGATGGAGCTGGACGGCTTCCCTCCGCCAACCTAGCCGGACAATGGAAAAGCATCGTTGAGAGAAAGGACTCGACTCCGCTGTAACGCTATGGATTCCATGGCTCGCATGAGAGCCGTTTCTTCAGTTTCGCGCGCGTCACCGTCAATCGGAGTCAACGGCTTTCTTGAAGAGTATTTGGGTCAGATGGAGTGAGCCGGAATGACGCAGCACGATAACTTGACAAACGAGAGCACCAAGGGCAGAGTTGCGCATGCTCAGGTGAGACACCCAGGCGGCGCTCATCCGGGTCACCACGCGACGGCGGCGGAGGTCTTGCTGGCCGACGGCCTCCACCAGCGCGCGGCCCGGCTGTCCGCATCGATGTCGCCGCAGGCCGCCGCCGTGATCCCTCTCATGCTGGCGCTGGCGCGGCTGCAGGCGCGTCGGGCCGCGGAGCATAAGGCGTGAGCGCCGACGCCGCCGACGCCAAGCGGGTGGCGATCTATGGTCCGCCTCGGTTCTGGCGCGCAGCCTTCGCAGAGGTGAGGCGACGCGGTGACCGGGTGGTCCGTCTCGTCCAGCCGCCTCCGGGCCTTCTGGAGCATGAAGGGCCGCTGAGCGAGGTCCTCAGAGATCTTAGAACCGGCCGCATCGACGAGGTCCTGTTTGATCTGACCCGCCACGCTTGAGCCGCTCAGGCCCAAGCCTCCGATAACAGAGGCGAGCAGGCCAACATCTGCCGCAACGCAGAGCCATAAGGTCGTTAGAAGATGATCCCTCGTATGATGCCGGGAACTCCGGCGATGTACTACGTCCGTGCGGACTCCGCCGCGCAAGAGCCGCCCTACTCCGATCTCGAGCAGATGCTCGACTGCCGATCGGCCATCACGCGCTACGGGCTCGCAGAAGTGGGGGGTCGATGTGATGTGGTCGGACCAAGGACGCGGTGGAGAGACCGCCCCGGCCTACAGGAACTTATCCAGGAGGCCCGGCACGATCGCTTCCGAGTTTTGGTGGCGCGCTCGCTGAACCGTCTATCCTGTCGCGGCTCTGAGTTGCGCGTTCTCCTCAACGATTTGGCCTGGGCCGGGGTGATAATTGTCACGTTGCGCGAAGGCATCCTGCAACCGCTTCCCATCGCCAGCAGCCTTGGCTCCGCGAGCACCCCTGCGCGTGCGGGCCACGATACAGACGAAACCGCCGGGCGGTCCTCTGCCCTGAAGATCCTTCCAGAAGATGTTCGGTTCGCCTGTGCGGCGTATGCGGCAGGCGCCTCAATGGACCAGATCACCGAAACGCTCAATCAGAGACGTGCGGCTGGCCCGGCGCCGCTGAGCGGCTGACGACCTCAGGCCCTGATGGCACGGCGCTGACGTCCAGCGGCCGGTCTGCGCCAACCTCCCCAAGCGGCTCCGTGTGGATAGCCGTCTCCAACTTCGCCCCACTCCCATAGAAAAGGAATACTACCTTGGTCATCCGACCGCCGTCACCAGGCTCGCCGGCTGGGTATTACATGCGTAAGAGCAATCCAAAACAGAGCGAGTGGAGCATCACCGGCCAGGAGGACCTGTGCCTCAAGCTGATCGAGCACGAACGCTTGAAGAACATGGGCGGCGAAGCCGACGAGGCCCGAACCGGCCGGACTCTGTTCCGCCGCCCTGGCCTGCGTAAGCTGGTGGAGCGCATCAAGGCCGGCGAGATCAAGGTCCTGGTGGCCGAGACCGTGGACCGCTTTTCCCGCAACACCGCCGACCTGCATGCGCTTTACCAGACCCTGTACGAGCATGGAGCGGTCATGATGACCGTGCAGGAAGGTCTGATCGACGAGATGCGGTTGACCTTCCTGGCGCTGAAGGCCGCCCAGGACGTGCGCCAGACACAGGAGCGCGTGAAGCGGGGCCTCAACGAGGTGCTGAAGGATGAGCGTATCGCCGGCAGCGTCGGCTTTGGGTACCGCAAGGTGCAGACGGAGGGCGGGCCGAACGGCCTGCGCGAGAAGCACCCCATCAACGCCCCGATCGCCACGAGCATGCTGGAGGACTTCGGCGAAGGCGTCAGCGCATTCAAGATCTGCAAGCGGCTGAACGCCGCCGGCGTGAAGGCGCCGCGGGGCGGCAAGTGGCGGCAGGCGGTCCTGCTGGGCTCCAAGGACTACGGCGTCGGCATCCTGCGCAATCGCATGTACATCGGCGAGTTCGTCTACCGCCGCACGCAGCGCGAGCTGAAGGCGTCAACCGGCAAGACGATCACCCGTCCGGGGCGTAAGGACGAACAGCACGTCCTTCCCGTTCCCCACCTGCGTCTCGTCTCCGACGAAGTGTGGGAGAAGGTGCAGGCGCGGCTGGAGGCGGGGCGGCTCAGGAACCAGCCGACCGGCGAGGAGCCATTGACCTCCCCTGCGGAAGCCGCCGGCCCGGCGGAAGAGGACCAGCGCAAGCCATGGATCGGCGAACATCGTCGCGCCACCTACGTCTTCTCCGGCAAGATGCTCTGTGGCCTCTGCGGTGAGAAGATGGTCGTGCTGGGCAAGCGGGTCGGGTGCGACGGACGCGTCAACATGGGCAACGATTGTCCCAACAACGTCCGCATCCCGCGACCGGAGATCGAGGCGGCCATCTTCGAGGGCATCCGTGAACACCTGCTCCAGCCGGAGCTGCTCAACCCCTACCTCGCCGAGTACGCCGAGGCGGAGGCGAAGCTGCTGGCGACGCGCGGCGACGAGCAGGCGCGGCTGAAGGCGCAACTCGCCGAGACGGAGACGGAGATCGAGAACCTCCTCGGCATCGCGGCCAAGTCCCGTCGCGACTCGCGCGGCGCGGAACGGCTGGCCGCCGAGCTGGATCGCCTGGAGGAGCAACGCCTGAGCCGCGAAGCCGAACTGGCGGCGGTGACCCGTGTGCGCGCTCCCGCCCCGACCAATCCCAAGGACGTCATCGCCGGAGTGGAGCAGCTCCTGGACCGGCTCGGCCCGGCAATGGAGGGCGACGACCCCGACGCCGTCCGTTCGCGTGAACTCATGCGCGAACTGATCGACGAGATCGTCATTACTCCTCTTCCAACGCCTACGAAGCAACGCCGCGGATCGGAACCTGTCGAGGTAGTTGTCACGGGCAAGATGGATGATCTGTTCGAGATCTCGCAGACCACGCTCGGTCGCGTGACCCTGTCAGGTTCTCGGACCGAAACGTGCCAGGGGCACGCGAGCCAGACCTTCCGCTTCGAGGTCGTCCTGAACCGCCGTCAGCCCAAGCTCAGCCAGACCGCGCTCGACTCCAAGCTCATCGAACGCATGCTGGACGAGGCCGCCGTACCGTTGACCAACGCCTTCCTGGTGGAGGTCCTGCTGGATGGCGCCCATCCCGATCCCGAGGCGCGTCGCGCTGTGGAGGCGCGCGTCCGCAACGTCCTGCATCTGCTGCACAAGGCCAAGCGCGTCCGCTCCATCCGTCTCGGCAGGCCCGTCGGCTGGGTCTGGAACCACCGCCCGCTCACCGATGAAGAGTGGCGTGAGCGCGCCACGCCTGATGTAGAAGGCTCGTACGCCGGGATCGCTGACCTCACGCACGGCCCCGCGGCTTCGGTCGTCACACTCCACTAAAAGCGCAACGGGGGACCGGGTGGACGGCTGCGCTGGCGACCCGGTCCCCACGGGCGGCTCGACCGCCGTCTCTGGGCGGGGTTCAGGACCGGACGGGCCTCCACGAGCGCCGCGCCGCTATCAAAGGTGGCTTGCGTAACGGCGCGTTCTCGAGGCCATATTGAACGCAGCCTTTCACATGGACCTGACACGTTCGCCTTATGCAAACTTCCTCGACACAAGGGACCGGGGATCAGCCGCTCGAAACCCGCGCTGGGAGCTACCAGCGCCAACTCAGGGGCTATCGCGCCTTCATCCCGGCGCCGCTGCCACCGGCGCCTCCGGTGCGCATCGAAGGCGAGCTGCGGCGCCTCCTCTCACAAGCCGACCTGGCGCTTGGACGCTTGGACGGGTCGATCCAGATACTGCCCAACCCCGACCTCTTCGTCCTGATGTACGTCCGCAAGGAGGCGGTGCTCTCCAGTCAGATCGAGGGGACGCAGAGTTCGCTCCAGGACCTCCTGGCGGCCGAAGCCCATCTCTACGCGCCCGAAGCGCCGAAGGACGTCGACGAGGTGATCAACTACGTGGCGGCCATGAACCACGGCCTCGCCCGCCTGGCTGAGCTGCCGGTCTCCGTGCGGCTCATCCGCAAGCTGCATGAGAAACTCCTCGCCGGCGTGCGCGGTCACCGGCTGACGCCAGGCGAGGTCCGCACCAGTCAGAACTGGATAGGTCCCGGCGGCTGCACCCTGAACGAAGCGACCTTCGTCCCGCCGCCGCCGGAGCTTGTCCCCCAAGCCCTCGGCGACCTGGAAACCTTCCTCCACGCTGAGGATGACCTGCCGGTCCTTATCCGGATTGGGCTCGTGCACGCCCAGTTCGAGACCATTCACCCGTTCCTCGACGGCAACGGGCGGATCGGCCGGCTCCTCATCACCTTCCTGC
>NZ_CAHJWH010000130.1 GCF_903642205.1 Caulobacter sp. S45
ACGTCGGCGGCCAGCACCTGAAGTCCGTACAGCTCGGCGGCGGCGGCGGCGGCCACCACGGCGCGGGTGCGGTCCGGCGACACGGCCAGCTCGGCCGCCGCACCGGCGGTGTCGTAGGCGGCCTCCGCCGCATAACCATGGTCACGCAGGAACAGGCCGCACTGCTTCAGCGCCATGGGATGGCTGGCGACCGTGCGCACCTCGGCCAGCGAGCCTCCGGGCACGCCCATCAGCTGCATCCGGATCGGCCAGGGGTGCTCCGCCAGCACCGCCAAGCCCGAGGACGCCAGCAGCGGAGCCACTTCGGGCACCGGCCCGGCTATGGTGTTCTGGCTCGGGATGAGCGCCAGGGCGCACGCTCCGGTCAGCACCGCGGCGAAGGCGTCGTCGAAGCTCGGATAGGGCGTCGGTTCAGCCCCGGGGAGCAGGGCCAGGCAGGCCTCGTGGCTGAAGGCTCCGAGCGCACCTTGGAAGGCGATGCGGGGCTTGCCGCTCAACCAGCGAAGGCGGCGCGTAGCCGGTCCAGCTGCGACATCACCGGGTTGCTGTCCACATCGGGCGAGGGCGCGCAGTACATGCGCGTATCCAGGTGGGCCACGCGCTCGTACAGCCGCCGGGACCTGTCCAGCAAGCGGAGCAGCCCCGTAGGCAGGGCGACCCCGTTCTCGTCCGGGCCTGGGCCCCAACCGGCGTCAGCCTCCACGTCGGCGACCAGGTCCTCGGCCACGGGCGTGCTCAGGCGATAGCGGGCGTCGCAGGCCTCGACCGCGGCCATGTCGCCCTCGCGCACCGCGCGCTGCACCAGCAGCCAGGAGGCCACCTGCATCAGCTGGGTGGTCAGGCGCATGCTGAGGCTGGCGTAGGCGAGCGCCGCGCTCCGGGCCAGGAGCCGCGCCTCCTGCCGACCGGCGCCGTCAAGATAGGCGGCGGTGTCCTCGACCAGGGCCATGCCGTCCTGGAAGGTGCGGTCGAACAGGGCCGAGCGGGCGAAATCCTGCACCGCGCCTGCCCGCGCGCCCACGTCCTGGTCCCGCACCGCCAGCTCGCTCATGCTCAAATCCTGAAGCTGGACCGGCCCACATCGGCCATGTCCGCCAACCAGGCGTGCAACGGCTGTGCCATGCCCGCCGCGGCGCGTGGTCCCACCGGGATCATCCTCGGCGGATGGAAAAGAGCGCGTCGGCGGCTTGCCGGCCCGACTGCTTGCGGCCGAGAGCGGCGCGGGTGCGCTCGACCTCGCCCTGGAGCCGCAGGATGCGGGCGTTCAGCTCCGCCACGCCGTAGGCGTCCAGGTCCTCGCGGGTCGCCGCGTCGAGGTGGGCGCCTCGGGGCGCGCGGGGCGGGGCCGGTTCCTCCATGGGAGTCCTCGTGAGACGGCGCCAATCGGCGGCCTTTGAGCTTATGCATCCTAACAGACCGCCGGGTGCGGCACGAGAGGCGAGACCATGCAGGACATCCCCCACCAGATGACACGCATCGCCGTCCGCGGCGGCAAGGGCGACCCGGAGGCCCTCTACCCCCAGATGGTGGAGACGCCCGCCCCCCGGCCTGGCGAGATCCTGATCCGGGTGTCCGCGGCCGGCGTCAACCGCCCCGACCTGCTGCAGCGCCGCGGCGCCTATCCGCCGCCGCCCGGCGCGCCCGACACGCTGGGGCTGGAGGTGGCCGGCGAGGTCGCGGCTCTGGGCGAGGGGGTGGCGCGCTGGCGGGTGGGCGACCAAGTCTGCGCGCTGCTCGGCGGAGGCGGCTACGCCCAGTACGTTGCGGTGGACGGGCGGCAGGTCTTGCCGATCCCACCCGGCGTCGACAAGGTGCAGGCCGCCGCCCTGCCTGAGACAGTGTTCACCGTCTTCGCCAACGTGTTCGAGCGGGCGCGCCTGCAACCGGGCGAGACCCTGCTGGTGCACGGCGCCACCAGCGGCATCGGCGTCACCGCCATCCAGATGGGCCGCGCCGCCGGGTGCCGGGTCATCGCCACCGGGCGCGGCGCGGAGAAGGCCGCCGCCGCACTGCGGCTCGGCGCCGATCTCGCCATCGACGCCAACACCCAGGACTTCGCCGTCGAGGTGAGGACGGCGGGCGGGGCCGACGTGGTGCTGGACATGGTGGGCGGCGATTACCTGCCGAAGAACCTCGACGCCCTGAATCCCGACGGCCGCATCGCCCAGATCGCCTTCCTGGCCGGCGCCGGCGTCGAGCTGAACCTGGCCCTGATGCTGGTGAAGCGCCTGACCCTCACCGCCTCCACCCTCCGCGGCCGCCCGGCTGAGGAGAAGGGACGGCTGGCTGCGGCCATCGAGGCGCGCGCCTGGCCCTGGGTCGCCTCGGGCCAGCTCCGCCCGCCGGTGGACAGGGTCTTCCCGCTGGAGGAGGCCGCCGCCGCCCATGCCTATCTCGAGGCGGGAGAGCACGTGGGCAAGGTGGTGCTGAGCATGTGAGCAGGCTGTCTGCTCACCTCCCGTTAACCCTGAAGGGTGGACCAAGCCTCCGCTCAGGGTAGAAGGGCGGCCCCATGGCCATCGGCGTATTCGATTCCGGCATAGGCGGCCTGAGCGTGCACCGCGCCCTCGTCGAGCGCATGCCCAACTCCGACTTCGTCTACTTCGCCGACCAAGCCCACTGCCCGATCGGGGAGCTCTCGGGCGAGGACATCGTGGACATCACCCGTCAGGGCTGCATCCGCCTGTTCGAGGCCGGGGCGAACCTAGTGATCCTTGGCTGCAACACCGCCTGCGCCACCGCGCTCCGCCGGTTGCAGCAGACCTGGCTACCCGGCTACCGCAGGACGCTAGATCGGCCGGTGAACGTCATCGGCATCATCGTGCCGACCATCGAGGCCGCCACCGGCCTGCCGTGGGAGCACGAGGCCGAGCGCCGCGGCGAGCGGGTTGAGGCGGTGGACGTGCTCGGCCTGTTCGCCACTCCGGCGACGGCGGGGAGCCGCGTCTATGAGATCGAGATCGATAAGCGCCGCCAGGACGTGGCCGTTTTCACAGAGCCCTGCTCCAACCTCGCTCGCCTGATCGAGGCCGGAGCGCCCCAGGAAGAGCTGGCGGCGGTGATCGGCGCCCATGTCCGCGCCCTGAGCCTGCGCATCGGACGGGAGCCCGATCGGGCGATCCTCGGCTGCACCCATTACGAGATCGTGGCCGACCTGTTCCGCGCGGCGTTGAAGCCCGGCACGCCCCTCATCCACCAGCCGGTCGCGGTCGCCGACGCCATGCAGCGCTACCTCGGCCGCCATCCTGAGTACGATCCAGGCCACGCGGGATGCCGCCGCTTTCTCACCACCGGCGAGCCCCGGGCGCAGAATGGCCACGCAGAGACCTTCTGGGGCGGTCCGGTGCGGTTCGAGGCGGCGTAGTCATCCTACCCGCGAGGGCGGAGGAAGGTCAAAACCGCCCGTCTGCCGCAGCGCTTCGCCGAGCACGATCGCCGCGGCGGCCACCACGTTCAGCGACCTCGGGCCGGGCGCCATGGGCACGACCAGCCGCCGGTCCGCCACCGCATGTACCTCTTCCGGCGCGCCTGCGCTCTCGCGACCCACGAGCAGCGTGTCATCCGCCCGGTAGGCCACGTCGGTATACCGCACCGCCCCACAGGTGGTCAGCAGCAGCATCCGGCCTCCGCCCGAGCGCCCCGCCAGGTAATTCGCCCACGAATGATGGCGCCTCACCTCAACCTGTCCGGCATAGTCCATGGCCGCCCGCCGCACCGCCCGGTCGCCCAGCGGGAAGCCGCACGGCTGATCACGTCCAGTCCCACGCCCAGACAGGCGCATAACCGCATGGCTCCGCCGAGGTTTTGCGGAATGTCCGGTTGAAAAAGCGCCAGTCGCATTCTAATCGGTCCCGGACGCGCTGATCTTCCCGCGCATAGCTGTTTCCAAGAGGCTGACGTGGTCGAGACGGCCAACGCCAATCCCAACGTAGAGCACGGCCACAGCGCCCAGCCGGGCGATGAAGGCAGCCGCCGCGACTTCATCCACATCGCGGCGATCGCCACGGTGGGCGTCGGCGCGGTGGCGACCGTGTGGCCGTTCATCGACCAGATGAACCCCTCGGCCGACACGCTCGCCCTGGCCTCGGTGGAGTACGACCTGTCCAAGGTGCTGGTGGGCTCCACCGCCTCCATCAAGTGGCGCGGCAAACCCGTTTTCGTGCGCCACCGCACGCCCAAGGAGATCGCCGAGGCCGTGGCCGACGACCACGCCCCCATGCGCGAGCCCGCCGCCGACGCCAGCCGCCACAAACCCGGCAAGGCGGAATGGCTTGTGCTGATCGGGGTCTGCACCCACCTTGGCTGCGTGCCGAACCTAGGCGGGACTTACGGCGGCTGGCTCTGCCCCTGCCATGGCTCGGTCTATGACACCGCCGGGCGCATCCGCGCCGGCCCAGCGCCTCTGAACCTGTTCCTGCCGGACTATGAGTTCCTCACGCCCACCAAGGTGAAGATCGGCTGATCGCCGCAAGGCGCGTCGGCCGCAAATCCCCAGAGCGAGACCAATGAGCGGACATTCCACCTACGAACCCAAGACCGGCTTCGAGCGCTGGCTGGATGTGCGCCTGCCCATCGTGCGGCTGGGCTATGACAGCCTGATTGACTATCCGACGCCGAAGAACCTGAACTACTGGTGGACCTTCGGCGGCATCCTGGCCTTCTGCCTCGGGGTGCAGATCATCTCCGGCGTCGTGCTGGCCATGCACTACGTGCCGAACTCGGCCATGGCGTTCAACAGCGTCGAGGCCATCATGCGCGACGTGAACTTCGGCTGGATGCTGCGCTACATCCACGCCAACGGCGCCTCGATGTTCTTCCTGGCGGTTTACATCCACATCAGCCGCGGCCTCTACTACGGCTCATACAAGGCCCCCCGCGAGGTGCTGTGGCTGCTCGGCTGCGTCATCTACCTCTTGATGATGGCCACCGCCTTCATGGGCTACGTGCTGCCCTGGGGCCAGATGAGCTTCTACGGCGCGGTCGTCATCACCAACCTGTTCTCGGCGCTCGACAGCGTGATCCCGGGCCTCGGCACCATGATCACCACCTGGCTGTGGGGCGGGTTCGCGGTCGACAACGCCACGCTGAACCGCTTCTTCGCGCTGCACTACCTGCTGCCCTTCATGATCGCGGGCGTGGTGGGGCTGCACATCTGGGCCCTGCACGTGCCGGGCAACAACAACCCCACCGGCGTGGCGGTGAAGTCCAAGGAGGACACCGTCCCCTTCCACCCGTACTACACGGTGAAGGACGGCTTCGCGGTGATCTGCTTCACCATCATGTTCGCCTGGTTCGTCTTCTTCGCGCCGAACGCGCTGGCTCACGCCGACAACTACATCCCCGCCAACCCGCTGCAGACGCCCGCGCACATCGTGCCGGAGTGGTACTTCCTGCCCTTCTACGCCATGCTGCGCGCCGTTCCGGACAAGCTGCTGGGCGTGATGACCATGTTCGGGGCCATCGCTGTCCTGTTCGCGGTGCCCTGGCTCGACACCTCAAAGGTGCGCTCCATGCGCTACCGGCCGGCGGCGCGGACCTTCTTCCTGATCTTCCTCGCCGTGACCCTGATCCTGGGCTGGTGCGGGTCGAAGGAGCCTGACGACGTGGTGATCGCCACCGGCCACGACATCGCCGGCGACCCTACAGGCCTGTCGGTGACGGTGTTCTCGCGCTTCCTGGCGCTCTACTATTACGGCTACTTCCTGGCCGTCCTGCCCCTGCTGGGCTTCTTCGAGAAGGCGAAGCCCGTGCCTGAGACCATCTCCTCGCCGGTGCTGTCCGCCCACGGCCATGGCGTGGCCATGCCGGCGGGCGCCGCCGCCGAAGCCTCCAAGAAGGGTTGAACTTGATGCTGCGTCACGCGCTCAGGGGCGCCCTGCTAGGGGTGGGCGTCGCGGGCCTGTTGCTGTCCGCCACCTCCGCCACCGCCAAGTCCAAGTGGGAGGAGGCCCAGCACCCCGGCTTCAGCTTCGAAGGCCCGCTCGGGAAGTTCGACCAGGGCGCGCTGCAGCGCGGCTTCAAGATCTATTCCGAGGTCTGCTCGAGCTGCCACTCGATGAACCTGGTCTACTACCGCAACCTGGCCCAGCCGGGCGGCCCCTTCTACAATCCGAAATATCCTAACCCCAACGACAGCCCCTACGCCAAGGCGATCGCGGCTGACGTCAAGGTGCCCGACATCGACCAGGACACCGGCGACGCCATCCAGCGTCCCGCCACGCCGGCGGACCATTTCCGCAACCCGTGGCCGAACGAGGCGGCGGCCCGGGCGTCCAACGGCGGCGCGCTGCCGCCGGACCTGTCGGTCATCTCCAAGGCGCGGGAGGACGGCCCGAACTACATCTTCAGCCTGACCAGCGGCTATCCCCCCAGCCCGCCCAAGGGCCTGACGGTGCCTGCGGGCAAGTACTACAACCCCTACTTCCCCGGCGACCTGTCGTCCTTCTGGTCGGGCCCCAAGGACAAGGTTCCCAAGGGCGGCTTCATCGCCATGCCCTTCCAGCTGACGCCCAACCGCGTCACCTACGACGACGGCACCAAGGCCACCACCTACCAGGAGGCCCACGACGTGGCGACCTTCCTGGACTGGGCCTCGGACCCCAAGCAGGAGGAGCGCAAGCAGACGGGCCTGGCGGTGATGATCTACCTGCTGGTCTTCGCCGGCGTCGTCTACGGCTCCTACCGCGCCATCTGGCGCAACGTGGCGCATTAGATGCGCTGCGCGGGGCTGGAGATCGGGGCGGCCCTGGTGGCCGCCCTTTTCGTTGGGGGAGGGGCTTCCGCCGCCGCCCGCCTGATGACCTGGCCGGACCTGCTGTTCCGGCCCAAGCCCCTGCCCACCCGCACCGTCTCCTACGGCGACGACCCCAACCAGGTCGCCGACCTGTGGCTGCCCTTGGGCAAGGGTCCGTTCCCAGCCGTGGTAATGATCCACGGTGGCTGCTGGCAAGCCTCCATCGCCAACCACACGATCATGAACTATGCGGCCGAAGACCTGCGCAAGCGCGGCGTTGCGGTTTGGAACATCGAGTACCGCGCCACCGATCAGCCGGGAGGCGGCTACCCCGGCACCTTCCGCGATGTCGGCGCGGCCATGGACCGGCTGGCGCTGGAAGCGCCGCATGACGACATCAGCATGAAGAGGGTCGTGGTGGTCGGCCACTCCGCCGGCGGCCAGCTCGCGCTGTGGGCCGCCGCCCGCTACAAGCTGCCGGCCTGGAGCCCGCTGCACTGGGCCGCGCCCCAGCCGGTGGTCGGCGTGGTCGATATCGCCGGCATCCCCAACCTGAAGACCGATACCCAGACCGCCTGCGGCCCTGAGGTCCTGAAGAAGCTCGCCGGCCCGGCGTCGAAGGCCCGGCGTGACGTCTACGCCGATACGTCGCCCAGCGCCTTGCTCCCGCTCGGTGTGCCTCAGGTGGTGATCCACGGGACCGAGGACACGACCGTTCCCCCCGTCATCGGCCAAGCCTATGTCCAGGCCGCCAGCGCCGCGGGCGACAAGGTCGTCTTCCATTCGCCCCCGGGCGGCCATGTGGAGGGGATCACCCCCGGCACGCCCGCCTGGGACGACGCCGTCGTTTCCATCAAGTCCCTGCTCCGCGGAGCCCCGGCCTAGTGAGCGATCCCGCGGCCCGCCCTTGGGTGCTGGGCGTCATCGGCGGCTCGGGTCTCTACGAGATCGCACAGCTCGAAAATCGCGAGTGGCGGCGCATCGACAGCCCCTGGGGCGCGCCGTCGGACGAGCTGCTGTTCGGCGATCTGCATGGCGTGCCGGTCCGCTTCCTGCCCCGCCACGGCCGCGGCCACAGGGTCTCGCCCAGCCACATCGACTACCGCGCCAACATCGACGCCCTGAAGCGCGCCGGCTGCACAGATGTCGTCTCGCTCTCGGCGGTGGGGAGCCTGCGCAAGAAGCTGGCCCCCGGCGACTTCGTGGTGGTGGACCAGTACATCGACCGCACCTTCGCCCGGGCCAAGAGCTTCTTCGGCGAGGGCGTGGTCGCCCACGTCTCCATGGCCCATCCCGTCTGCCCGCGCCTCTCCGAGCTGGCGGCCGCGGCGGCGGAAGCGGCCGGCGCCAAGGTGCGCGCGGGCGGGACCTATCTCTGCATGGAGGGGCCGCAGTTCTCCACCCGGGCGGAGAGCGACCTCTACCGGGACTGGGGCTGCCACGTCATCGGCATGACCAACATGCCCGAGGCCAAGCTGGCCCGGGAAGCCGAGCTGCCCTACGCCAGCCTGGCCATGGTCACCGACTACGACTGCTGGCACGAGGACCACGCCCACGTGCAGGTGGCCGACATCGTGCGCGTGATGCACGCCAACGCCGACCGCGCCAAGGCTACTGTGGCGCAGTTATGCAAGGCGCTGGCGAAGACGCCGCGCACGCCCTCGCCCATCGACACGGTGCTGGACGCTGCGCTGATCACTTCCCCCGAGCACCGCGATCCGGCGCTCATGGCCAAGCTGGACGCCGTGGCGGCGCGCATCCTCTCTGCGAAGACATCTGCATGAACCTGCGCGACGCCATCCGCACCATCCCGGACCATCCCAAGCCCGGGATCATGTTCCGCGACATCACTACCCTGCTCGGCGACGCCCGTGCCTTCCGCCAGGCGATCGAGGAGATGGTGGCGCCCTTCGCCGGCGAGCGCATCGAAAAGGTGGCGGGCATCGAGGCGCGGGGCTTCATCTTCGGCGCCGCGATCGCCCACCAGCTCTCCGCCGGCTTCGTGCCGCTGCGCAAGAAGGGCAAGCTGCCCCACAAGACCGTGGCCGTGGAGTACGCTCTGGAATACGGCGCCGACGCCATGGAGATGCACATGGACGCCATCGTGCACGGCGAGCGGGTCATGCTGGTGGACGACCTGATCGCCACCGGTGGAACGGCAGAGGCGGCGCTGAAGCTGCTGCGGGGCGCCGGTGCGGAGGTGGTCGCCTCCGCCTTCGTCATCGACCTGCCCGAGCTTGGCGGCGCGGAGCTGCTACGCCGAGCGGGCGTGCCGACCTCCGCATTGGTCGCGTTCGAGGGGCATTGAAGCTCGCCCTCTGCCGCAAGGCGCAGCGTCAGTACGGCCGCCCATCCTTGTGCTGATAGCTGTTCGCCCCTTCGGGAAGCTGCAGGTCGATGTCGGGGTAGTCG
>NZ_CAHJWH010000131.1 GCF_903642205.1 Caulobacter sp. S45
CACCCTGCATCGCGCCGCCGCTCTGGTCGCCGCCGGCGGGCGGAGACGCCCCGTTCATCGGTCCCTGTGGCGCCTGGCCGGACTGGTCGGTTCCCTGCGGCGGCGAGGCGGCGGGGTCCGGCGACATCGATCCTGACGGCATGGAGCCCTGGGCCGGCGCGGCTGCGCTGGAGTCGCCGGCCGTGGCCGGTTGAGAATCTTGGGCGTAGGCGTAGGCGGACACGCCGCACATCAGGGTCACCGCTACCGCGGCCGTCATCAGACGCTTCATGAGCTTCATTCTCCTTTGCTCAGGACGCCAGAACGGCGCTGGCTTCAGCAGGGGCCATCCCCTCAGTAGAGCGGAGTCGAAACGCCGCACCCTGGGTTTGGTTCAGCTAAGCTTAGGCTGGCCCGGGCGACATCGCACAGCCTGCTCACATCCTGCTCAGGACGGACGAACGCCGCCGGACCCGAGCCCGGCGGCGCCGACGTTACGCAGGACGGTTGGGCCGAGGGTTATTGCGGGCCCATAGAGTTGCCACCCGAGCTCATGGAGCCAGACCCCATCGAGCCGGAACTCATGCCGCCTGAACTCATCGAGCCTGAGCCCATCGTGCCGCCAGACATGTTACTGGAAGACATACCGCCGGAGGACATGCCGTCGCCGGACATGTTGTTGGACATCATCTTTGACGAGGAGGACTTATGCTTAGCATGATGGTGCTTCGCCTTGTGCTTCATCGTCTTGTGAGCCGTGGAGGAGGTGAACGTCGTGGAGGTGGTGGTGGGTCCGCCCGACATTGCGCTGCCCGAGCCCATGCTGTTCTGAGCCATGGCAGGAGTGACGGCGAACGCGGCGAGCGCCGCGCCCGTGAGAAGAAACTTTATCATTGTTCGAGGCCTTCCGACGCCGGCCGATGCCAACCGGCAAAGAGCACAGTCGGTACTTCCTTAAGGCGCGGCAATCACAATCCCTCTTACAAATTTGCCAGCTTCACTTCGTCTTCGCATTTGCATGTGGAGCATGACGGACCTGGGAAGCTTTTACCGGCGCACCTGCGGATTTGCCGGTCTGGAGAACCGAGGCGCAGTCTGCGTTGTGGGCCAGTCCAGGGTCGATGAAGGGCAGCAGAGCGAGCGGCGGGAAAACGACCGCGCCCAGCGCTGCCCCGATGCCGGCCTGGATGGCCGGTCCGGTTGGATTTATGCCGAAGGCCGGGCTGGACAGGTGGCCGCCGATGGTGATCGGCGCATCCAGGTGGAAAATTCTGAACTGCTTCGAGTCGCCCTTGAACACCAGGTGCAGGGTCTCGTCGTTCAGGTTCACATTTCCCGAGCCGTTTACGATCACCACGCCGGTGTCGAACACCACGCGCTGGGCCTGCAGCACGCCGTTGCGCACCCGGAAGTCCGCGACGGCGCAGCGGATGTCGGTCTGGTGCTGGTCCTTGTTCAGTAGCTGGAAGATGCCCTTGGTGGCGTTGATGCCGAGCAGCTCGGCGAAGGCCTGGCGCACCACGCCGCCGGGGATGACGGCGACGACCTCCCCGTCGGAGGTCGCTGCAGCCTTGTGCACCGTGTCGCCATCGCCGGTCAGCTTGGCCCGTGCGTCCAACACGCCTTCGATCGGCGGCGGTCCGCCGGCCGCCTTGCCTTTCTGGGGCGGGACGAAGTTCTGCATCTTCACGCCGCTGACTGACAGGTTGACGGCGTTGCGCTGGACGGCGCCTCGGGCGTTGATGGAGGCGTCTCCGGACATGCGCCCCTGGGGGAACTGGAAGGCGATGGGGTTCAGGACAAGCAGCCCGTGATCCAGGTCGACGCCCAGGGATACGGAGCGTAGTGGAAAGGTGGGGCTCGCAATGATCGAGTCCGCCTTGAACGTCACGTGCGCGTCCATGCTGCGGATGCGCGAGGCGTCCAGGGGCGCATCGGGCAGCAGCTGGTGGTTGGCGGCGGGCTTGGCCGCGGTCGTGGCCAGCCGCGGCCCAGCCGGCACGTTGTGACCCGTGGCGCCGAACAGGGAACCGAGGTCCTTGATGTCCAGCTTGCGGGACCTCAGCGTGGCCGTGACGTCGGGGCGGTTGCCGTGGGACATGTCGGCCTTGAGGTCGCCTTCCAGGTCGCTGCCTCCGACGCGACCGCTGAAGTGCTGGAACTGGTAGACCATCTCATCGCGCACGAGATGGCCGGCGATCCGATAGGTCGGCGTGTTCGGCAGGGTGATGCCGGTCAGGTAGTAGAGGTCGGCCAGGTCACGGCCGCTCATCGACACGTCGGCATAGATGGAGCCGAGGTTGAAGGGGTGCGGCACCTGACCCCTGGCCGTCACCTCGGTGTCGCCTGCGCGCACGTCGGCGTCGAAGGGATAGGCCACGTCGGGCTTCACGTTCAGCAGCGGACCGCCGGTGACGTTCATCAGGAACGGCTTGCCGTTCAGCGTGCCCGTACCTCCGAGCTTGAAGCCTTCCTTGCCGCCGCCGGTCTCGCGCTCGTGGGCGTTGACGGTGCCGGAGAAGCTGAGCTTGCGCTGCAGGCTGGTGATGGCGAGCTTGCCGTCGTTGATGACGAAGTTCTGGATGGCCGGCAGCTTGGCCGGCTTGCCGGGTTTCTTGCCGTCGCTGAAGTCCCAGTTGGAGCGGCCGTCCTTGGCCTGGAACATGGCGATCTGGGGGTGGTCGAGCTCCACCAGCGGCAGCACCACGTGGCCGGTCAGCAGCGGCAACAGCTTCATCTTGACAGTGATGGCGTCGAAGTCGGCCAGGTCGGTCTTGGGCGCCCAAGCCGGCTCGCCGACCTGCAGGCCGCCCAGCTGCACCGTCGGCGTCCAGGTGAACAGGTGCACCTTCAGGTGGCCGACGATGCGGACCGGACGGTGCAGCTTGCCCGACAGCATCTTGGCCAGCGGCGGCCGGAACCAGTCCCAGTTGAAGAGGGCCAGAAAGATGATGATGGCCAGGATCAGGGCGGTGAACACGCCTCCGACCCACCGCAGCACGACGGACCGCCGACGGGGGGGCGTGGGATCGCTTCCACCTGGGCCATCAACCGCCGTGGTCGAGGCGGCCGTGTCGGTATACGTCATGCTTAAGCTCCACTCGTTGGTGCAACGCACGAAACCGGCCAAAGCGTTCCACATCGCAGGGGCGCCGGTCACGGGATTGCGCGTGCCAGGCGCGAAGCTGACGGTAGTATGAACAGCGACTTACAAGTGGGTTCAGTCGGTCTCCCCTAGAACGGTATCGTCCTCATCACGCCAAGCCCATTCCGGGCCCCCGGCGATGAACGGGCCTGAAGGAGATCGTCATGAAGAAGGTCCTCACGGGCGCCCTCGCCGCCCTCACCCTGGCCGGCGCCACCGTCGCCACCGTCACCCCCGCCGCCGCCCAGCCCTACCGCGGCTACCATGGTGGCTGGGGCGGCTACCGCGGCTGGGGTCCCGGAACCGCCGTCGGCGCGGGTCTCGTAGGCCTCGCGGTCGGGGCCACGCTGGCCGCCAACCATCCCTACTACGGCTATGGCTACGGTCCCGGCCCCTACTACGGCCGAGGCTATTACGGCTGCGGGACGCGCTTGCGCTGGAACCCCTACTGGGGCGGCTACCAGCGGGTGCGGGCCTGCTACTAAGCGGCCGCTAAAGCCTCACGACCTTGCCGTTTGGGCCGGACGTTCGTCCTCCTGATCCGTCCCAGACGTAAGCGAGAGCCCCGCGGAGATCCTCCGCGGGGTTTCTTCGTTCCGCTCAGGCCGCTTCGCCTACCTGCGCCAGGTTGCGAGCCCGCAGGCGGGCGCCGGCCTCGTCATAGAGGAAGGGCGTCAGCGCATAGCGCACCCCGGCCGTCACGGGCGTCGCCTCATGCAGCAGGCTGCAGCCGAACACGACGGCTCCGCCGGTCGGCGGCTTGTAGAGGCGGCTCCCGAATTCCGGGAACCGCAGGGCGCCGCCTTCATACGCGTCCGCATTGAGGTTCAGCGTGACCGCAAAGCGGCGATGAGCTGTGCCGGCTGTGGCGTCATCGCGGTGGGCGCTGAAGAAGCCCTGGTCGGCGCTGTCATAGCAGGTGACGATGTCGCGCTCGATCTCGGTGGCGCGCCAGCCCCAGGCGCGCTCGATCATGGGGAAGAGCCGTTCGGTCAGCGCGAGCCGCACCTCGGCCCGCAGCGCCACGTCGGTGATCCAGACGTCGCGGCGCCGCTTCAGTCCGGGGTGGACGCGCTGGACCGTGCGTCCGTCCACCTCCACGGCGAAACCCGACGGCT
This sequence comes from Caulobacter sp. S45, assembly GCF_903642205.1. Lineage (GTDB taxonomy): Bacteria > Pseudomonadota > Alphaproteobacteria > Caulobacterales > Caulobacteraceae > CAHJWH01. The sequence continues at coordinate 4,243 of NZ_CAHJWH010000131.1, forward strand.
CTCCGCCGACCTGTTGGTAGTGCGCGATAAGCCTCTCGCAGAGCTCCGGCTCCAGTATGCGCGGCACGCCGAGAACCGGCGCGAAGGCGGCTTCGGCCTGCGCCTGATCGGCCAGGGCGGCTTCCAGCCGGTCGAGCACAGCGCCTGTGGCCTCGATCGGCTCGGCCGCCATCACCCGCAGCATGGGATCGAGCAGGAACACCGCCGGACGCAGGTGCTCACCCTGCAGCAGGCCGTACAGGCGGCTGACCGCCAAGTCGTAATCCTGGAAGTAGCGCAGGCCGGGCGCCTGGTTGCGGATACGCCGCACGGCGTGATCCGCCCGGTCCGCACTCACGCCGAAGAACAGGGCATGGCGGTCGTCGAACACGGCGCGACGCGCCAGCACCTGAGCGTGCGCCCTGGCGCAGGCCTCCACCCCCAGGCTGCCGAAGATCATCAGGAGGACGAATCGGCCTGCAACGACGCCGATGTTGTAGGCGTCGACTTCATCGGTGCGGGCGGTGAACAGGGGCGCAGGATCACCGAAATCAGGAATGCGGGAGATCATGGTGTGACCCTGAGACCACTTTGGTGAACGCACCGCTAACCGAGGGCGGACATGCGAGCCCGCTCAGCTTCCGTTCAGAAATGCTCGCTAATATGTGAGCGTTGCGTAGCGTGGAGCACCCGATGGGTCAGCTAGAGTCCTTTCACAGCGCCTGCCTGATGGGCGCCTGGATCATCGACATGACCGACCTGGACGCCGCGCACGCCGCGATCGCCCTATGCAAGGCGCAGACGCATGCGACCCTCGAAGTGCGACACACGCTTTGGGGCGTGCAGGTCCGCACCGACAGCGGCGACGCCGCCGGCTTCCTGGCCGATCACTATGAACCGTCAGGCGCCCGGCTCGCCGCCTGACGCCGCGTGACGGGCGGCGGCCACCGTTCGGCCTAGGGCTCCGGCTTCTTGCGCTGCGGCCTCGCCGCACCAGATTCATCGCTCGGCCGGATTCATAGTGCGGAGCAATGGCGTGACGTCTCCTTTCAGCGGCTTCGAGGTGGAAGAGGCCGACCGGCCCAAGGCGGCCGGCTTCGCCTTCGACCTGGACCGCACCCTCTCCTCGGTGCTTGCCCTGGAGGCGGAGGTGCCCAAGGACGCCTTCACTGCGTCGGTGCTCGGCACCGAGCGTGTAGGCAACGGCGTGGTCGTGCGCGAGGATGGAGTCGTTCTGACCATCGGCTATCTCGTCACCGAGGCGGAGCAGGTCACCCTGACGGCGGGGGACGGCCGGCGCGTTCCGGCTCACGTGCTGGGCGTCGATTCGGCCAGCGGCTTCGGTCTTGTACATGCGTTGGAGCCGCTCGGGCTGCCGGCGGTGTCCATCGGCGACTCGCGGAGCCTGACCAATGACAGTGTCCTTCTGATCGCAGGGGGCGGCGGCCGGGCGCATGCGGCCCAGGGCGTGCTGACCAATCGGGAGCCTTTCGCTGGTTACTGGGAGTACCTGCTGGACGACGCCCTGTTCACAGCCCCCGCTCACCCGCACTGGAGCGGCGCGGCCGTGATCGGCCCGAAGGGCGATCTCGTCGGGCTGGGCTCCCTGCGCGTCGAGCAGCAGGGGGCGAAGGGCCGGGCATCGGCGCTGAACATGAGCGTACCGGCTGAACGGCTCGCTTCGGTGTTCGAAGACCTGCTGCGCGGACGCGCCTCCGGGACGCCTCGCCCCTGGCTGGGCCTGTTCGCCCAGGCGCTTGACGACAAGCTGGTGGTGCTCGGCGTCTCTCCAGGCGGACCGGCGGCCAAGGCCGAACTGCGCCGGGGCGACATCATCCTCTCGCTGGCGAACAAGCCCTTGGACGATCTCGCCGCCTTCTACCGCGCGCTGTGGGCGCTAGGCCCGGCCGGTGTCGAGGTTCCGCTGACCCTGGCCCGCGAGGGCGACGTGTTCGATGTCCGTGTGCGGTCCGCCGACCGCAACGCCCTACTGAAGAAGCGCCGGCTGAACTGAGGCTCTCAGCCCTTCGTCCGGTCGACCGTCTCCACCGAGGGGCAGGCCCGGAGTGCGGCGGCGATGTTGGTCAGATGTCTGGCGCCGGCGACATCAATGTCCAGGTCCACGTCGAAGAAGTCCGATTGGCGATGATGCATGTGCATGTTGACGATGTTGCCGTGCGCCTCGCCGATCAGGGTGCAGACTTGGCCCAGCACGCCTGGCGCGTTGCGGATGGTGGCCATCAGGCGGGCGCGTGAGACGGTGTTGTCCTCAGCCTGGGGCGTCCAATGCAGGTCGCGCCAGACGTCGTCCTGGTCCTCGTAGTCGGCCAGGCGCGGACAGTCGATGGTGTGGACGGCGAGCCCCTCGCCCGACGGCTGCAGGATGCCCACGATGCGGTCGCCCGGAACCGGGCTGCAGCAATCGGCGAAGTGCAGCGAGACACCCGGCGTCAGCCCGCCGCCCCGCACATAGAGGCGCGCCGAACGCCCGTCTTCGATCCGGGTGCGGGCGGACGCCGCGGTGAGTTCGCTGGGCTTCAGGCCTGGAAAGACGCTCTCGAGCACGTCGGCGCCGGCCACCCGGCCGCGGCCCACCTGCTCGTAGAGTTCCTCTTCGGTCGGCTGCGCGAAGCGGTCCAGCGCCGGCCGCAGCGACACGCCCGCCCGGTCCCGCCCGGCCCTCGCAAACACCTGGTCGACGGCGGCCCGTCCCAGGCGCATGAACTCCTCACGCTCCGTCATACGGAGATGCCGCCGGATGGCGGATCGGGCGCGGCCGGTCACGGTAAGCGAGCGCCAGTTCGGCGGCGCGGACGGCTTGTGACCCCGCACCACCTCCACCACGTCGCCGTTCACCAGAGGTGTGCGAAGGGGTCGAAGCTCCCCGTTGATCTTAACGCCCACAGCCGTGTCGCCCACATCGGTGTGCACGGCATAGGCGAAGTCCAGGGGCATGGCGCCCTGCGGCAGGCTGATCAGCTGGCCCTTCGGCGTGAAGACGAACACCTGGTCCAGATACATTTCCAGCTTGGCGTGCTCGACCATCTCCTCGGCGTCGCCGCCGTGCTCCATCAGCTGGACAAGCTGGCGCAGGTTAATCAGGGGATCGCGCCCTCCATCGGCCCCGGCGGCCTGGGCGTCGAAACCATAGGTCTGGCCCTTATAGCGCCAGTGGGCGGCGACCCCCTCCTCCGCCACCCGGTCCATGGCCTCAGTGCGGATCTGAAGCTCGATACGCAGGCCACGCGGCCCCACGACGGTGGTATGCAGGGAGCGGTAGTTGTTGCGCTTGGGGGTCGAGATATAGTCCTTGAACCGCTCTGGCACGCAGGGCCACGCCTTGTGGATGACACCCAGCGCCCGATAGCAGTCGTCTTCCTCGTCCACGATGACGCGGAAGCCGTAGATGTCCGACAGCTGCGAAAAGGCGACGGACTTCCGCTGCAGCTTGCGCCAGATCGAATAGGCCGACTTCTGCCGGCCGTGCACCCGCGCCGCGATCCCCGCAGCTTCCAGCCGGGCGGTGACCTCGCCCGAGGCGGTGGCGACGGCGGCGCCCTGTTCGGTGCGGATGGTCTCCAGCCGGCGCAGGATGGCGTCGCGGGCGGTCGGGTTCAGGTGCTTGAAGGACAGCTCCTCCAGCTCCTGGCAGATGCGGTGCACGCCGATGGAGCGGGCCAGAGGCGCGTAGATGTCGAGCGTCTCGCGCGCGATCCGCTCCCGCTTCTCGGGCTTGGCGATGTGGTGCAGCGTGCGCATGTTGTGCAGTCGATCGGCCAGCTTGACCATCAGCACCCGCACGTCCTTGGAGATGGCCAGGATGAAGCGGCGCAGGTTCTCCGCCTGACGCGCATGCTCGCCGCCCATCTCCAGGCGGGATAGCTTGGTGACGCCCTCCACCAGTTCCGCCACCTCCTCGCCGAACTTGCCGGCGATGTCGGCCCGGGTGGCGACGGTGTCCTCGATGACGTCGTGCAACAGGGCGGTGACGATGGCCGCGGTGTCGAGGCGGTAGTCCGTAAGGATGCCCGCCACCTCGATCGGGTGGGCGAAGTAGGGATCGCCGGAGGCGCGCAGCTGGCCGCCGTGCATCCGCATGGCGTAGACGTAGGCGCGGTCGAGAAGCGCCTCGTCGGCCTGGGGGTCATAGCTCTTGACCCGGTCGATCAGCTCATACTGGCGCAGGAAGCGCTGATGCCGCGGCGGACTTGCCTCGGCAGACGGGATCGACGGGGCGGGCGGGGTAGGCTCCCGGACCGCCTCCTGGTTGGCGAGGCTGGCCCCGCCGGGGGTCAGTAACGATCCTCCTGGCCGCCGTCCCGGTCGCTCTGCAGGGCGCGGACAAGTTCCTGCTCGCTCATGTGCATGTGCTGCGGGTCGGCCAGCAGGGCCAGCGTCTCGGCCTCTTCCTCGGCCTCGGTCCGCTCGTCGACGCGCTGCAGAGTCGTGATCAGGGCTTCGCGCAGGCCGTTGGGCTCCACGCCGTCGTCGGCGATCTCACGCAGCGCCACCACGGGGTTCTTGTCGTTATCGCGGTCCACGGTCAGCTCGGAGCCCGTGGAGATCGCGCGGGCGCGGTGGGCCGCCAGCAGCACCAGGCTGAAGCGGTTGGGGACCTTGTCGACGCAATCTTCGACCGTGACGCGGGCCATGTGTAATCCTGGATGTGCAATGCGGAACGGATCAGATAAGCGAACCGTGGTTTCTTTGCAAACGTCATGGTTCCTCGGGC
>NZ_CAHJWH010000132.1 GCF_903642205.1 Caulobacter sp. S45
GCGCCTTTGGACACCCAGACGTGGGCGCCGGCCGGCGCGCCGGCCACCCCGTGCGCCGCCGCCGCCAGCAGGGCGCCCACGATGATCACCGAGGAGATGGCGTTGGTCACCGCCATCAGCGGCGTGTGCAGGGCCGGCGTGACGCTCCAAACCACGTAGTAGCCCACGAAGATGGCGAGCACGAAGATCGCCAGGCGGAAGACGGTCGGATCGACGGCTTGCATGTCCAGTTCCTCTCCGCGCTCAGCTCGCCGCCGCCTGCAGGGCGGGGTGCACCACCAAACCGCTGCGGGTGACCAGGGCGCCCTTGACGATCTCGTCGTCGAAATCCGGCGCCAACTGTCCATCCTTCACCAGCAGGGTCAGGAAGTTGACGAGGTTGCGGGCGTAGAGCGCCGAGGCGTCGGTGGCGATGCGGCCGGGCAGGTTGACGATGCCCACGATCTTCACCCCGCCCTCGGTGACCACGGTCTCGCCCGGCCTGGCCAGGGCGCAGTTGCCACCCTGCTCCACCGCCAGGTCCACCACCACCGATCCGGCGCGCATGGACGTGACCTGCTCGGCGGAGATCAGCTTGGGCGCTGGGCGGCCTGGGATCAGGGCGGTGGTGATGACGATGTCCTGCTTCTTCAGGTGCTCGGTCACCAGCGCCGCCTGCTTGGCCTGGTACTCCGCCGACATGGGCTTGGCGTAGCCGGCCGCGGTTTCGGCCTGCTTGAACTCCTCGTCCTCCACCGCCACGAACTTGGCGCCCAGGCTCTCCACCTGCTCCTTGGAAGCGGGACGCACGTCGGTGGCGGTGACCACGGCCCCCAGGCGGCGCGCGGTGGCGATGGCCTGAAGGCCCGCCACCCCTGCGCCCATAACGAACACCTTGGCCGCAGCCACGGTGCCGGCGGCGGTCATCATCATCGGCATGGCGCGGCCATAGGCCTCCGCCGCCTCGATCACGGCGCGGTAGCCGGCGAGGTTGGCCTGGGAGGACAGCACGTCCATCGACTGGGCGCGGGTGATGCGCGGCACGAACTCCATGGCGAAGCCGGTGGCGCCGGTCTGGGCCAGGGCGTCCAGAGCCGGGCGCTCGGCATAGGCGTTGAGCATGGCGGCCACGATCGCGCCCGACTTCAGGCCGGTCAGAGCCTCGGTCGACAGGGCGCGCACCGCCAGCACCACGTCGGCGTCCGCCATGGCAGCGGCCGCGTCAAGGGCGAGGCTCGCGCCCGCGGCAAGGTAGTCGGCATCTGGATAGGACGCGCCCAACCCGGCGCCGGACTGCACGGCGACGGCGAAGCCGAGCGGGATGAGCTTCTTGACCGCGTCCGGCGTGACCGCCACGCGGGTCTCGCTCTCGCGCGTCTCCCGCACGACGCCGACCTTGGCCGCCATCTAGTCGCCCCCCAATATCCGTTGAGCCAGATATTCCAGTGAAGCGGGCCCATGTCCATCCGCCAACCGGCCTGGCCGTCCAGAACGCGCGGGGGCGGTCAGGCGATCGGATCGACCGGAAAGGGAGTGGAGGCCCAGCCAGGACTCGAACCTGGATGGAGGAGCCTTGCGGGGCTCCGCGCGTCGCCGTTCCGCCACCGGGCCAACGACTTAGCTTTAGCGCGGGCTCCCCAACGAAAGGTTAAGATTCATCCCGGAGGCGAGCCACGGTCCCCGCCTCCAATTATTCCTGCATGCCGTAGAGGTTGACTAGGTCCCAGAGGAAATCGCGTCCGTCGTACAAGGTCTTGACCCCGATGCGCTCGTTCAGGCCGTGGATGTGGCCGAGGTCGGGATCGTAGAAGGTCCCTCCCACGCCGTAGGTCGGGATGCCCACGTCGCCCATGAACACCCCGTCCGTCGCCCCGGCGAGGAGCGTCGGGACGACCGGAACCCCGGGGTAGTACTTGGCCGAGACCTGCTGGATCGGCCCCATCACCTGCGGCGTCAGCGGCAGCGGCTTGGCGAGCGGACCGCGGTGGTTGGGCATCGAGACGGTGATCGCCGGGTCGCCCACCACCTGGGCCAGGGTCTGGCGGACGGCCTCAGTGGTCACGCCCGGGAAGATGCGGCAGTTGACGTTGGCCATGGCGCGCTGGGGCAGGGCGTTGGTGGCGTGGCCGGCCTCGAGCTTGGTGGCCACGCAGGTGGTGTGCAGGATGGCGTTCGAGCTCGGGTCGGCCGACACGATGGCGTAGGCATGGGCGTCCTGCGGGTTGGCCATCAGCGCCGTCATGGCCGCGCCCTGCTCGCCGCCCTTGATCTTGGCCATGGCGTTGAAGTAGGCGCGGTTGGCGTCGTCGAACATGATCGGGAACTGATAGTCGCCGACCTTGAGCAGGCCGGCCGAGAGCTGGTAGATGGCGTTGGGCTTGACCGGACGTGAGCTGTGGCCGCCGGGATTGGTGACCACCAGGTCGTAGTCCTGAGGCGTCTTCTCCGCCGCTTCCACGGAGAGCAGCACCTGATGACCCGCCGCGTCCAGCTGGCCGCCGCCGCCCTCGTTCAGGGCGAACTCCGCATCCACCAGGGCGCGCTCGTGGGTCGCGAGCCAGCCCGCCCCATTGAAGGCGCCCTCGGTCTCCTCGCCGCAGGTGAGCGCCATCTTGATGGTGCGCTTCAGGTGCACGTGCTGCTCGCGCAGGCGCATCATGGTGTCCACCCAGGTGGCCGCCATGGATTTGTCGTCGCTGGAGCCCCGCGCGTAGAAGTAGCCGTCCTCCTCCACCAGGGTGAAGGGGTCGCGCACCCAGTCGGCGCGCCTGGCCTCCACCACGTCGATGTGGGCGAGCAGCAGCAGTGGCTTGGCGTGGGGATCGGAGCCGGGCAGCACGGCCACCAGGCCGCCCTCCTTGGAATGATCCGGGGCGGCGAAGGGGTGCAGGTCCGACGCCGGATAGCCGGCCTCCACCAGGTGCGCCTGCATCCTGGCCGCCGCCGCCGTGCAGTTGCCGTCCGACAGCTCGGTGTTGGTCTCCACCAGCTCCTTGTAGATGGCGCGGAAGCGGGCCTGATCGGGACGGAGCGGCCCCATGGCCGGCGCGCTCTTCGGCGAGGCCTCCAAGGCCTGGGCGCAGGCCGCCCCCGCCGCCAACAGGCTGGCGCCCGCCACCAGTGTAAAGATCAGCCGCCGCATGTCCCGTCCCCCACAGCCGGCGGGATCGAAGCCCATCGCCGGTCAACTGGCAAGAGGGCGATGCTCTCCGTGGCCCGCCCGGTCGCCAGATGCTGGCGTCATGGACAAGACGCAGCATTGCCGTACTAATCTTTTTCGATGGTTGCCGGGGGAGCTTGAGAATCGCATGGCGGAAGCGACGACGGCAGATGCGCACGAGGTGTACATCTGGAGCGCGGACGATCTGCTTGAGGATTTGAAGAAGGTTGGCGACGCCGGGAAGGAGGGCGTCAAGACTCTGCTCGAGTACAATGAGAAGATTAAGAACTCTATCGACGCCGACGTGGTGGCCCTCACGCAGCTGATGCAGGCAAACGTGAAGATCGCCCGCCAGATCAAGCTGCTGGGTATAACCGGACGCGCTTACATCAAGGAAGTCGGTAAGAAGAAGTACATTATCTTCAAGGGTGACGCGAAGCTGCGGCCGGAGCTGAAAGGAACGCGTTACTTGGCCGAGAACGCCAAGGTCCGCTGCTTCGTGGTCGGCACCAAGGACATCCTTGAAGACGCCGCCAAGGGAACCAAGGTCGCCATCATCGCCTTCGTGGCCATCGACATCATCAAGGAGGTGACGTCCGACCACCCGTCGTTCGTCAGTCTAGGCGTCAATGTGGGCAGCGATGTGCTGCAAGCGGTCACGGCCGCCTACATAGGCGCCGCGGCGGGCGTGTTCCTGACCACGGTGGTGGGAGCGCCGGTCGTGGTCACCTTCATCGCCGTCGTAGGAGTCGGCTTCGCCGTCGGCATGATCCTGACCAGCCTGGACAACCGCTACCACCTGACCGAGCGTTGTCGCGCCAGGATGATGGGCTGGGAACAGGAGATGGAGAAGGAGCTGGCTGAGGCAAAAGCCAAGATCGTCACGGCTGGCAAGCAGACGTATCAGGCTGGCAAGAGCTATGTGAAGGCTGAGGTGATCAAGATCGACAAGTATTATCAGAATGCAGCCAACATGATTGGGGGCTCTTACGCCCAATCCAGCTGGGCATTTATGCCCTGATGTTTGGCTTCTTGACCAACAAGCCTTACTTCAGCAAGCAACAGCGAGCAAGCAATCCGGCGCTCTACGTCTTCGAGTTATTCGCGTTGCTGTTGATCTTCTCCGCCTGGTTAGGGTTGAGCGATCTTCGCCAGATCAATGCGGGGGGTCAAACGGCGACCAGCCCATCCAACGCCATCGCCATGATCGGGTGGCTGGGCCTTTATGGCGTGCGCCTGTCGTCATGGATCGCGATCGCGCGGCGCAACCGGATGCCTCAGGCGGCCGAGTGGCTGGCGACCATCGTTCCGTTCACAGTGATGATCCTCTGCTTCCTGTTCTCCGGCCAACTGGTCCAGGCCTATGCCGCCGGACACGGCTATCGCGCCTGCGGCAGCTATCATGATCGCGAGACCATCCTGACCTTCGCCAAACCCCAGACGGCCTGCCCGCTCAAGCCGAAGGCGAGCGACACTCAATAGGCGCATGCGAACGCCGTTCGGGTAGCCCCCTAGGTCCGGGCCTGATGGACTTCAGGGTGGCGACGGACGTTAGTAGCCGCGCGCCACCCCTTCGCGCCTGGGGTCGGCGGCGCCCTGGTATCCGCCGGGAACGGCCGTAATTCCGTGCAGGCCGCTTTCCTCGCCGGCGTTGGGCTTCACCTGCAGGCCGCGCGCCTGCAGCGCCTGGACGATGACGGGGTCCTCACCCGTCTCGACAGACACGATATCGCCCTTGGCCACGACATTGGGCAGGGCGAAGGCCTGCTGCAGCGGCAGCTTCCAGTCGATCCAGGCCACGAGCGCCTTGGCCACATAGGCGATGATCGAGGAGCCGCCGGGCGAGCCGAGGGCCGCCACGAAGCGTCCCTGCCGGTCCAGCACGATCACTGGCGACATGGACGAGCGGGGCTTCTTGCCGGGCGCCACCGCATTGGCGGCGGGCGTGCCGTCGGCCTCGTTGGGATCGGAGGAGAAGTCGTTCAGCTGGTCGTTCAGGAAGAAGCCGTGGGTCATCCGCCCGGTCCCGAAGATCAGGTTCACGGTGGTGGTCATGGACACCACGTTTCCCGCCGCGTCCACGATAGCGAAGTCCGAGGTGCCGCCGCGCTCGCCGGTGTGGTCCACCCCTTCCGCCACAGCTCCGGGCGGACGGCCGGCGCTGACCGGGCCGCCGCCGAGCGTGGGGATCAGGGCCGCGCGTCGTGCGTCGTAGGCGGGGTCGAGCAGGCCTGCCACAGGCGCCGGTACGAAGGCCGGATCGCCGATGTAGTGGTCGCGGTCGGCATAGGTCAGCCGGCTGGCCTCGGCGAACGCGTACCAGGCCTGGGGGTCCTGCGGCCCGCGGTGGGCGATATCGGTGTGGGCGAGCTGGCCCAGCAGCTCCAGCACGCCCACACCCCCGGCCGGCGGCGGCGGGGCGCAGACCACATACTGGCGGTAGGGCCGGCAGAGCGCCTGGCCCTCCAGCGGACGGTAGCTCGCCATGTCGGAGAGGGCGAACAGGCCGGGATCGGGCGGCAGCCCCACCTTGTCCACGATCGCCTGCCCGACCTCCGGCCCATAGAGCGCCTGGGCCCCCTGTATGCCGAGCTGATGCAGCATGTCCGCATAGGCGGGGTTCTTCAGCACGTCGCCGACCCGGTAGGGCGTCCCGTCCGGCTTGGTGAAATAGGCCTTGGCGTCGGGGGTGGAAGACTCCGGATAGGGGCCGACGATGTCCTTGGCCAAGCGGGGCGTGACCTGGAAGCCGTCGCGCGCCAGGGTCTCCACGCCGCCGAACAGCTGGCTCCAGGCCAGCCGGCCGTGCTCGCGCTGGGCCAGGGCCAGCATGGCGACGGCGCCGGGGACGCCCGTCGCCTTGCCGCTCACCATGGCCTGGGTGAAGGGCATCGGCTTGTGGCCGGGGCCGAGGAACATGTCGGGCGCGGCGCCCATGGGCGCCACTTCGCGCCCGTCATAGGCGGTGACCTTACGGTTTCGCGCGTCGTAGTAGAGCATGAAGGCGCCGCCCCCGAGGCCGGAGCTCTGCGGCTCCACCAGGCCCAGCGCCGCCTGCACCGCCACCGCGGCGTCCACCGCGCTCCCGCCCGCGCGGAGCACGCTCAGGCCCGCCTCCACCGCCAGCGGGTTGGCGGCGGCGACCATGGCGTGGGCCGCGAAGCCGGTCTGCACCGGCCTGGCGTCGGGCTGCGGAGCTGTCTGAGCCCGGGTGGAGGGGGCCGTCAGCAGGGCGAGGGCGCAGGCGGCGAAGAGGAGACGCTTCATGCCCCCATCGTCAGCGCGCAGGCCGGTCCGTCAAGCGTGCCGAGACAGCGTCCTTGCTCCCCGAGGGCTTTTTGCGTAGACACCTCGCCTTCTCAAGGAACCGCCTGGCCATTGGCATGCCATGGCGGTTCGTCATGCTGTCCAAGGGAGCGGTGGGCCCAGACGCCCAGCCGTCGCGAAATGCCGAAGTTGAAGACCAAGTCGGGCGCCAAGAAGCGCTTCAAGATCACCGCCTCGGGGCTGGTCAAGTCCGGCGTCGCCGGCAAGCGCCACCGCCTGATCAGCCACAACTCCAAGTACATCCGCCAGAACCGTGGCACCAAGGTGCTGTCCAAGTCCGACGCGCCGAAGATCAAGGCGTACATGCTGCCCTACGGCTAGCCCGTTCCGCCGCACCCGATCTTCGACACTCAGACAGACACAAAGGTGAAATGACATGGCTCGTGTAAAGAGGGGCGTGACGGCCCACGCCCGTCACAAGAAGGTTCTCGAAAAGGCCAAGGGCTTCTACGGCCGCCGCAAGAACACCATCCGCGTCGCCAAGGCGGCGGTGGACCGCGCGGGCCAGTACGCCTATCGCGACCGCAAGGTGAACAAGCGCACCTTCCGCTCGCTGTGGATCCAGCGGATCAACGCGGCGGCGCGGGAGGAGGGCTTCACCTACTCGCAGTTCATCCACGGCCTGAACCTCGCGGGCGTGGAGATGGACCGCAAGGTGCTAGCCGACATCGCCGGCCAGGACCCCGCCGGCTTCAAGGCCATCGCCGAGCAGGTCCGGACCGCGCTGGGGAGCCAGCGGGCCGCGGCCTGACGCCAAGCTGCCCGCCGACGGTAGACCTCATCCTGAGCCTGTCGAAGGACGAGGTCGGCCCCGCCGCCATCCGCCGTTCTGCGTCACCTCGTCCTTCGACAAGCTCAGGATGAGGTGAACCTCCAACGTCGAGGCCCAGCATGTCCGACCTCTCCACGCTCGCCGCAGACCTCACCGCCGCCGTCGACGCCGCGCCCGACCTCGCCGCGCTCGAAGCGGTCCGCGTCTCCGCGCTCGGCAAGCAGGGTTCCATCTCCGCCCTGCTGAAGTCGCTGGGCTCGATGAGCCCGGACGAGCGACGTGAGCGGGGGCCCCAGATCAACGGCCTGCGCGACACGGTCCAGGCCCGCATCGCCGTCCGCCGCGAGGTCCTGGAAGCCGCGGCTCTGGACGCCCAGCTCGCCTCCGAGCGCCTCGACCTGACCCTCCCCCCGCCGCCCCGCCGTAGGGGCTCGCTCCACCCCACCCTCCGCACCCTGGACGAGATGGTCGCCATCTTCGCCGAGATGGGCTTCGCCGTAGCGGAGGGACCTGACATCGAGGACGACTGGCACAACTTCACCGCCCTGAACTTCCCGCCCAAGCACCCAGCGCGGGAGATGCACGACACCTTCTTCTTCCATCCCGACGGCGACGGCGAAAGGAAGGTCCTGCGCACCCACACCTCCCCGGTGCAGGTGCGCACGATGATGAGCCAAGCGCCGCCCATCCGCATCATCGCGCCGGGCCGCACCTATCGCTGCGACAGCGACCAGACCCACACCCCCATGTTCCACCAGATGGAAGGGCTGGTGATCGACCGCGCCATCCACATGGGCCATCTGAAGTGGACACTCGACACCTTCGTGTCCCGCTTCTTCGAGACGGCCGGCGTCACCACCCGCTTCCGCCCCCACCACTTCCCCTTCACCGAGCCGTCGGCGGAGATGGATGTGCAGTGCGATCGCTCCGGCGGCCAGATCCGGATCGGCACGGGCTCGGATTGGCTGGAGGTGGTCGGCTGCGGGATGGTGCATCCCAAGGTGCTGGTGAACTGCGGCCTGGACCCCGCCGAGTGGCAGGGGTTCGCCTTCGGCTTCGGCATCGACCGCTTGGCCATGCTGAAGTACGGCATGCCGGACCTGCGCGACATGTTCGCCAGCGACGTCCGCTGGCTGAAGCACTACGGCTTCTCGCCCTTCGCAGCGCTGCCGCCGCTGGGCTGAAGCCCTGCGTTGGTCAGTGCGGGCCGCCGGACGAGCGTTGCATCCCGCCCATCTGCTCCTTGGCGTCGTCGGCGATCTCGCGCCATTCCGCCTGGGTGTGGCAGACGTGTTTGGCGAAGCTGCTGCCGGTGACGACCTCGCTCTTGCACACCACCGCGTCATCCTTGCTGGCAGATTTGGTCGCTGCGGCAGGCGCGGGCGTCGGCGTAGATGACCCGGCCGGCGTTACGGCCTGAGCGGCCAGCAGGGCGATGAGAGCGAGCATCTTTCAACATCCTTTCACGTGTGGAGAGCAGACCTGGAAACCCGCTCCTGTGCAAGTGCGGCTCAGGCGCTAACCCGCCGCTCCGCCTTCGGCTTGACCGCAGCCTTGGCCAGCGCCGACACGCGGACCTTCCGTCTTTGCTCGTGCCGCTCCAGCACTTCGGCCAGGTACTTCCCCGTCCAGCTCGCCGGGTCCTTGGCCACCTGCTCGGGCGTC
>NZ_CAHJWH010000133.1 GCF_903642205.1 Caulobacter sp. S45
CGGCCTTGCTCAGCAGCGAGGCGATCGGCCCGGACCCCGCCGCATTGGCGCCGAGCGCGGCCGCCACCGGGGCCGCCACCGCGGGCGTGCCGGGGGGCGTGGCGGGGGAGAAGGCGCTCATGTCGGTAAAGGCGCGCTGCAGCCCGTCATAGACGTTGCCGCCGACCACCGACCCGTTGGCGCGGAGACTGTGCAGGATCACGTCGGCGATCTGCTCCGGCCCGAAGAACAGGGTGCGGTAAACGAGGCTCTGGTAGGTCCCCCACTGGGTGGCCAGCGCCAGCACCGCGCCGAGCTTCACCGTGGTGAGCGCCAGGTCGGTGACGGTCAGGGGCGTGCGGCCGAGCAGCAGGCGGTAGCCGACCAGGGCCACATAAAGGGTCATCAACACGGTCAGTACGCTGACGAAGGCGCCGCCGGGCTGGAACAGCGAGGCGTAGCCGGTCTGCACCACTGTCTGCACGTTGCAGTCCACCACGCCCAAGAGGCCCCGCACCAGCGGGTCGTCGGGACCGGGGACGGGGCATGCGCCGGCCATCAGCGTGCGGCTCGTTCAGTTGGAGTGGGCGCGCCGCTTATCCTCCCCTGCGCAGCGGGGGAGGTGGCGCGGGCCGCAAGGCCCGTGACGGAGGGGGCTGCCCGAACGCGACGCTGGGCTGCAGCCCCCTCCACCCCGCTAGGCGTGGTCCCCCTCCCCCGCTCCGCAGGGGAGGATTGTAACGTCACGCCCTTGAGCCACAGGCTAGCCATGTCCTAAGCGCGCTTCAGCAGCTGGGGCAGCCAGTCGGCGGGGGCGTCGCCGTGGACGCCGCGCAGCTCGTCCAGCCGGCGCACGCTCGACTCGCGACCGGACAGCACGGTGAGCAGGTCCGGCATGCCCCCCAGGTTCAGCCGCGCCACCACGCTGTCATTGCCGTGCTTGATCAGGAAGCAGTGGGTGGAGTCGGGCAGCGTGCGGACCAGCTCGAACTCGTGCGGGGTGAGGCCGAAGCCGCCGACATAGTCCGCCTCCTGCGCCTTCGGGTTGATCATGAAGATCTGGGTGGCGGCCTGCTCGATGATGGCGCTGGAGATGCGCGAACCCAGCGCATCCTGGGCGCTCTGGGTGCAGAAGCCGACGATGCCGTTCCTCTTGCGGATCGTCTTCTCCCAATCCTTGATGCGCTGGATGAAGACCTCGTCGTCGAGCGCCTTCCAGCCCTCGTCGATGACGATGATGGTCGGCTCGCCGTCCAGCCGCTGCTCCACCCGGTGGAACAGATACATCATGGCGGGGGTGCGCGCCGCCGGGTCGTCCAGGATCTGGGTCAGGTCGAAGCCCAGGGTGCGGGCCTCCAGGTCCAGTTCGTCCACCTCGTTGTCGAACAGCCAGGCATAGTCGCCCGCGCCGTGCCAGGGAGCGAGCCGGGCGGCCAGGTCCGTGCTGGAAGGGCGGCGCGAGCCTCGGAACAGCTCCACGAAGTGGCGCAGGCGCCGGTAGCGCTGGGGCTGGGCGAAGTTGGCGTCCACCGCATCGGCGATGGCGCCCACGTCCTCGGCGTCCAGCACCGGGCCGTTGGCGGTGATCAACTTGGCCGTCCAGTCGGCCAGGAAGCGGCGGTTGGCCGCGGTGTCCTCCAGCAGCAGGGGGTTCAGCCCCGTGGGCTGGCCGGGTCGCAGCACATCGTAGCGGCCGCCGATGGCGCGGAGGAAGATCTCGGCGCCGCGGTCCTTGTCGAAATAGACCGTGCGCGGGTTCAGCTTCTGAGCCTGGGCCAGCAGGAACCCCAGCACCACCGTCTTGCCCGACCCCGACGGCCCCACGCAGGTGAAATTGCCAAGGTCGCCGTGATGGAAGTTGAAGTAGTAGGGGCCGGCCGAGGTGGTCTCCAACACCGTGATCGCCGGGCCCCAGTGGTTGGCGGCAGGCTGGCCTACGGGGAAGTTGTGGCAGCTCGCGAGCGCTGCGAAATTGCTGGAAGAGACCAGCGCCCGGCGCGCGATATCCTTGAAGTTGCCGGGGAATTGGGCCCAGAACGCGGGCTCCAGGTTCACCTCCTCGCGCACGGCGATGACGCCGAGCTCGGTGAAGGCGGACTGCACGTCCGCCGCCGCCGCGTTCAGGGCGGCCTGGGTAGGCGCCTTGACCATCACCGTCATGTGGTGCTCGCCGAACGCCGCCCGGCCGGCCGCTACGTCGTCCTTGGCGGTGTAGAGGTCGCGGCGCAGGCTCGTGGCCTCGTCGTCGGCGGCCTTCATGCGGCGCAAAGCGAGGTTCATGCGGTCGAGCGTCGCCTGGCGGTCCACGAAGCCGAAGCTCTCGCTCAGCACCATCTCGTAGGGCAGGCGCAGCAGGTCGTCGAGCATGCCGGGTGTGGTCTGGCCCGGATAGTCCTTCACCGAGACCATGGCGGCGAACTGGCGCTCCAGCCGGCCGGCCGGTCCGAACTCGAGGCTGTCGGCGCCGAAGCTCACCCGGCGATAGGGAAGATACAGGCCGAGGTCGGCGCGGGGCAGGCGCACCGGGCGCGCCTCGCCGTTGTAGAGCAGCGACAGGAACTCCAGCGGCTCCGAGCACAGGCCCTGCGGCCCCTCGTAGGCGGTGAGCAGGCGCGCGCCATACGGGGCGAGCGCCGCCAGAAGGCCGTCGCGCGCGCCGTTCAGGGCGCCCACGTCGCGCACGAAGGCGGCGGCGGACTCCTGGCCGGAGGCGCGCCCGCGCACCACCTTGGCCAGCTCGCCCAGCACGCCGATGCGGCCCTGCAGCGGGCGGCGGATGACGGTGAGGAAGAGGTCGTTGACGTACATGCGGCGCGAGGCCAGCCAGTCCCGCCACTGGTCGTCCAGGGCGCGGCTGAAAGGGTCGGCGAACTCGCCGGGCAGCTCGGGCGAGGTCTCGCGCCTCAGCACATGGTGGTACAACGCGAAGCGGGAGTTGGCGACGCCTCGCAGCATCGTGTCACGCACCGACTTCCTGTAGTTCAACTCCTCGGTGTCGGCGGTCTCGAACGGGAAGCCGGCCAGGTGGATCACCTGGAGCAGCCGGCCATCGCGGGTCTCGATCGTCGAGTCGTCCACGTGGCGGGCGTAGGGCAGGCGCGAGCCGGCCGCCTGTTCGCGGCGCTCGTCGGGCCGCGGGGTTCGGGTCAGCAACGCTCCCATTCAGGGAGAGTACGAGTTGCAGCGCCAGAAGGAGGCGTTCTTCACCCGCGGACAGCGGCTGACCCTCACCAGCCACAGGTCGAAGAAGCGGGGCTCGCGCAGGCATCCGAGATAGCCGATGAAGTGCACCACCGGCGCGATGAGCAACGCCCAGAAGGAGTGGGTGATCAGGAACAGCTCGATGGTCACCACCGCGTTGAGCACGAAGTAGCTGTAGGTGACGCCGGCGAACATCTGCGGCCGCGTCAGCGCGCCGAACACGGGATCGCGGTCGAGCTGCGCCATCAGCCCCCGCCCGCCACCGAGCGGATGCCGGCCACGATGGCGGCGGCCCCGAACACGATGAAGCAGCCCAGGATCACCGTCGCCCCTCGCCGCCAGTCGATCCGGCCCGTGAGCATCAGCAGGCCCGTCGCGCCCACCGCGATCACCGCCAGGGCCGTGGCCACGTTGCCGAGCAGGGTGCCCTGCAGCCAGCTCACCGCGGTCAGGATGACGTTGGAGCCCGCGGGGTCCAGCTGCACCGACTGGGCGCGGGCTCCCCCGGCGAACAGCATACCGGCCAAGGCGGCGGTGAGGCCGGCCGTCGATCTGGTCCTGTCCAAGCGCATCCTCTTGCTCATCGGGCGACGCCTGAGGCGGTCGTCGCCTCGGCCACCTTGCTCAGCCGGTCCATGATGGCGGCGACATAGGCCTGGGTCTCCTTGAACGGCGGCACGCCGCCGTACCGGTCCACAGCCCCCGGGCCGGCATCATAAGCCGCAAGCGCGCGCATCAGATCGCCGTCATAGCGCTGCATCATGGCGCGAAGGTAGCTGGCTCCGCCGCTGAGGTTCTGAGCCGCGTCGGCGGGATCGATGCCCATGGCCCGGGCGGTCGCGGGCATCAGCTGCATCTCGCCCACCGCGCCTGCGTGTGAGACCCGGTCGGTGCGGTAGTTCGACTCCCGCCAGGCGACCGCGGAGACCAGCTCCGGGCTCAGCGCCGCGGCCTGGGCCGCCCGCGCCATCTCGGGTCCGGGGCCGACCGGCGGCGGCGCACGGCGGGCTGTCGCCCGAGGCCGGAGAATGGGCATGGCGCCGTCGGCGGTGAACAGCGTGGGGCCGTTATAGACCTTGACCTCGCCTGTCGAGCCGATCTCCAGCACCTGGGCGCGGGCGGCGGCCGCCGAGCTCAGCCCAAGAGCTCCCAGGCAAACGGCGAAGACGGCCGACATAGGTGGCGTCGGAAGTCTGACCAAGCACGACCTCACCTTTTTGGCGCCGCGGCCCCGAGCTTTCCAATCCAAAACGCGGCCTCGCTGAGTGGCTGATACGTCAAGAGAGTGGGCCATCACGCCTGCAAACGCAATTGAGGGCGCCCTGAGACGCTGGGCTTCTTCGGTTCAGGAGCCGCCTTGGCTCTTCATGTCCTGCTTGACACGGCCCCGATTTGGCCTCGAGAGCGCGACGCTTGAGGCTGGCGCCTTGAACCCTGCACAGGCCCGTTGAGGGCGCCCTGAACGCGGGGAGCAGGTCCGGCGAAGAGCAGAAGCGTTGACCCGGCGGTCACGCGCCTTCCCGCGACGCCGGGTAGGAGGGCCGGCTCACTCCGCCGGCGCCAGGGTTCGCACGTCGCAGGCGGCGAAGGTGGCCATGGTCAGGATCTGGGAGACGGAGGCCGACAGCGGGCAGATCTGCACCGGCTTGGACATGCCGAGCAGGATCGGCCCCTGCACCGTGGCCCCGCCCAGCAGGTGCACCAGCTTGGTGGAAATGGAGGCGGCGTGGATGCCGGGCATGACCAGCACGTTAGCGTTGTCGGTCAGCCGAACGAAGGGGTAGTTGGCGCGCTTCTCGGCGTCCAGCGCCAGCTCCGGCGGCATCTCGCCCTCGTACTCGAAGTCGAGGTCGTCCCTGGCGTCCATCATGGCCACCGCCCGGCTCACCTTCTCGCCCCGCTCGCCCGCCGGGTTGCCGAAGGTGGAGTAGGAGGTGAAGGCCACACGCGGGGTGAAGCCCATGCCTTTCACCGCGCCCGCGGCCTCGACGGCGATCTCCACCATCTCTTCGCTGGTGGGCAGTTCGGTGACGCTGGTGTCGGCCACGAAGATGGTGCGGCCCCGGGCCAGCAGGGCGGTCAGACCCACGACCCGGCCGCCGGGGATGGGATCGATCACCCGCTGCACCTGGCGCAGCGCCACGTTGAAGGTGCGGGTGACGCCGGTGACCATGCCGTCGGCGTGGCCCAGCGCCACCATGGAGGCGGCGAAGGAGTTGCGGTCCTGGTTGATCAGCCGCTGCACGTCGCGCTTCAGGTAGCCGTGGCGCTGAAGCCTGCTGTACAGAAAGTCGACGTACTCCGCGTTCTTCTGCGAGACCCGAGCGTTGACGATCTCCAGCCCGATCAGGTCCGGATCGACGCCCACCGCCTTGGCGTTCGCGCGCACGGTGTCCTCGCGCCCGCACAGGATCGCCTTGCCCAGGCCCTGCAGCTGGAAGGCGTGGGCGGCGCGGATGACGGAGGTCTCCTCGCCCTCCGCGAAGACCACGCACTTCCTGGGTCCGTGCTGCACTGCGCTGGTGATGGTCTGAAGGAAGGCCGCCGAGGGATCCAGCCGCTGGGCCAGACGGTCGCGATAGGCGGCCATGTCCTCGATGGGCTTGCGCGCCACACCGGTGTCCATGGCCGCCTGGGCCACGAAAGGCGGCACGTACCAGATCAGGCGGGGATCAAAGGGAGCGGGGATGATGTAGTCGCGCCCGAACTGCACCTCGCGCCCGTGATAGGCGGCGGCCACTTCGTCGGGCACGTCCTCCCTGGCGAGCTGGGCCAGGGCGTTGGCGCAGGCGACCTTCATCTCCTGGTTCACCCTGCGGGCCCGCACGTCCAGCGCGCCGCGGAAGATGTAAGGAAAGCCCAGCACGTTGTTGACCTGGTTCGGATAGTCCGAGCGGCCGGTGGCGACGATGGCGTCGTCGCGGGAGGCATGGACCTCTTCCGGCGTGATCTCCGGATCGGGATTGGCCATGGCGAAGATGATCGGCTTGGGCGCCATGGTCTTCACCAAGTCCTGGGTCAGGGCGCCCTTGACCGAGGTGCCGATGAAGACGTCCGCCCCGTTCACGGCTTCGGCGAGGGTGCGGAGCGAGGTGTCCACCGCATGGGCGGTCTTCAGCTGGCTCATGTCGCTGCGGCCGCGGTACAGCACGCCCTGCTGGTCCACGGCGATGCAGTTCCTTGGATCCACGCCCATGGTCTTGATCAGTTCGAGGGTGGCGATGCCCGCGGCGCCCGGGCCGTTCAGCACAACCTTCACGTCCTCTATCCGGCGGCCGGTGATCTCGCAGGCGTTGATCAGGCCGGCGGCCACGATGATGGCGGTGCCATGCTGGTCGTCGTGGAAGACGGGGATGTCGAGCAGGTCCTGCAGCGCAGGCTCGATGGTGAAGCAGTCTGGACTCCGGACGTCTTCGAGGTTGATGCCTCCGAAGGTCAGGCCGATGTTCTTTACCACGGTGATGAACTCGTCCGGGTCCTTGGTCAGCACCTCGATGTCGATGGCGTCCACGTCGGCGAAGCGCTTGAACAGCACCGCCTTGCCTTCCATCACCGGCTTGGAGGCCAGCGCGCCGAGGTCGCCCAGCCCCAAGATCGCGGTGCCGTTGGAGATGACCGCCACCATGTTGCCTTTGGAGGTGTATTCGTAGGCGAGGTCTGCATCCTTGGCGATCGCCAGCACCGGCACGGCCACGCCTGGCGAGTAGGCCAGGCTGAGGTCGCGGGCGGTGGCCATGGGCTTGGTGGCCACCACCGCGATCTTGCCGGGGGTGGGCAGCTGATGGAACGCCAGGGCCTCTTCGTCGGTGAAGCTCTTGCGGTTGTTATCGGTGGGCATGGCGTTTCCCTCGCGCCGACGTCAGGCGCTCTAGAAGCTCGGCTGAGGACTTCTGCGACGGGGCCATCGCCGCATCAAGGCCGCGAAGGGCTCATCCGGCTCTACGACGCGCCGCGGCCGAGCGCCTTCTGCAGCTCCGCCTTGCTCATCTTGGAGCGGCCGGGGATGTCGTGCGCCTTCGCCTCGGCATAGAGGGCCGCCTTGCTCGTATCTGCGCCGGCATGGCCTGTCTCCCGATCGTCGGCCGTCTTCTCCGCCACGTCCTTGGGCTGGGCGGAGAACTGCTTGCCCTTCTTCGTGTCGGCGCGTTTTTTAGCGGTGGTGCGGGCGTACTCCTCCTTGGTCAGGTGTTCGCGAGCCTCCTTGGGCAGATAACGTTCACCGGTCTTGCCGCTTTCCTGGCCGGACTTGGTGCCCCAGTCCTCGTCGGTCCATTGCTTCAGGTGGTTGTCGGCGCTCTTCTCGCCCTCGTAGCCGCCGCCTTCCTTCTTGTATTCGCCGACCGCGAGCTGGGCCTTGCGGGCGGACCACTGGCCGGGCTTACCGCCCTTGTCGCCTTCGGTCACCTCGTCCTTGACCTTCTCCCACAGCTTGGGATCAGTCTTCTTCGCCGTTCCAGACATCTCCACCTCCCTCGACACTATCGTCCAACCAGCGGGGCACGAGGGCGTTCCTAGCCCCGCACCTGGCCGGTTCCGCGCACCACGTACTTGTAGGTGGTGAGCTGCTCGGCGCCCACGGGGCCGCGGGCATGGAGCTTGTCGGTGGCGATGCCGATCTCGGCGCCGAAGCCGAACTCGCCCCCGTCGGCGAACTGGGTGGAGGCGTTGACCAGCACGATGGCGCTGTCCACCGCGGCCGTGAAGCGCGCCGCCGCCGCCGCATCCTCGGTGACGATGGCGTCGGTGTGGCCGGAGCCGTAGGTGGCGATATGGGCGGCCGCGGCCTCCACCCCATCCACGACGCGGACCGACAGGATGGGGGCCAGGTACTCGGTGGTCCAGTCCGCCTCGGTCGCCTCGGCCATCGCGGGGACCAGGGCGCGGGCGGAGGGGTCGCCGCGGAGGGCGCAGCCGGCGGCCTCCAGGTCGGCGGCGAGGGCGGGCAGCAGCGCCGGCGCGACGGCCGCGTCGATCAGCAGGGTCTCGGTCGAGCCGCAGACAGAAGTGCGACGCATCTTGGCGTCCACCACGATGGCGCGGGCCTTGGCCGGGTCGGCGGCGGCGTGGACATAGGTGTGGCAGAGCCCCTCCAGGTGGCCGAGCACCGCCACCCGCGCCTCCGCCCGCACCCGCGCCACCAGCCCCTTGCCGCCGCGCGGGATCACCAGGTCGACCGCGCCGCCCAGCCCCTGCAGGATCAGTCCCACCGCGTCCCGGTCGACGGTGGGGACGAGCTGGATGCAGTCCGCGGGCGCGCCCGCCGCCTCCAGCCCCTGCACCAGGGCGCGGTGCAGGGCGAGGTTGGTGCGCAGGCCCTCCGACCCGCCGCGCAGGATCACCGCGTTGCCGGAGCGCAGGCAGAGCGCCGCGGCGTCGGCGGTCACGTTCGGCCGCGCCTCGTAGATCACCGCCAGCACGCCGATGGGAGTTCGGACGCGGGCGATGTCGAGCCCGTTCGGCCGGGTCCAGCGCGCCATCTCCTTAGCCACGGGATCGGGGATGGCGGCGATCTCGCGCACCGCCTGCGCCACGCCGGCCAGCCGGCCGGGGTCAAGGGCCAGGCGGTCGAGCATGTTGGGGGCGAGCCCCGCGGCCCGCGCCGCCTCCAGGTCCTCGGCGTTGGCATCGAGGATGGCGGGGGAGGCGGCGACGACCGCCTCCGCCATGGCCGAGATCGCCGCGGTGCGCTGGTCCGCCCCGGCCTCGCGCAGCCACACGGCGGC
>NZ_CAHJWH010000134.1 GCF_903642205.1 Caulobacter sp. S45
TCCCCACAGGGGAGAGGTTTGATCCGCCCCAGGTGTCCCGCCGGCCTTGAACCCTCTTCCCCTCGGGGAGAGGGCAGGGTGAGGGGAACTGCCGCCGCGACGCTTGATCGCCGCGCGCTTCTCGCCGCCGCGCCCGCCCTGATCCTGGCCGCGCCGGTCGCGGCGTTCGCCGCCACGCCCGATTTCGCCGCCCTCGAGCGCGCCACCGGCGGCAAGCTCGGCGTGTTCGTGCTCGACACCGGCTCCGCCCGCACCCTGGCCTGGCGCGCGGACAGCCGCTTCCCGTTCTGCAGCAGCTTCAAGGCGCCGCTGGCGGCCTTCGTGCTGTGGAAGGCGGAACGGGGCGCCCTGCACCTCGACCAGCCCGTGCCCTACGACGAGGCGGACCTCGTCGGCTGGTCTCCGGTGACCCGCGCGCATGTGGCCCAGGGCGTGCTGACGGTGCGCGAGCTTTGCGCGGCGGCGGTCGATTACAGCGACAACGGCGCCGCCAACCTGCTGTTGCGCCTGGTGGGCGGCCCGCAGGCCTTGACGGCCTGGATGCGCCAGGCCGGCGACCCCGCCTTCCAGCTCTCCCACCCGGAAATGCAGCTGAACCACTCGCGCTTCGGGGACGCCATCGACACCACCACGCCCCGCGCCATGGCCGAAAGCTTCCGCCGTCTCGCTTTCGGCGATGTGCTGAGGCCGGCTTCCCGCACCCGGTGGATCGACTGGCTGGTGGCCAACACCACGGGCGACAAGCGGTTGCGCGCCGGCCTGCCTGCAGGATGGCGCGTGGGCGACAAGACCGGCACCTGGAACGAGGGCTGGTTCAGCACCGTCGACATCGCCGTGGCCTGGCCGCCCAGCCGCCCGCCGCTCGTGATCGCCGGCTTCGTCACCGACCATCCGAGCACCGCCGCGGGCGAGGCGGCGCTGGCCGAGGTGGCGCGGCAGGTCGGGGTTTGGGAGCAGGCCCGTGGCTGAACAGACCCTCTTCTCCTCCCCTGCACAGCGGGGAAGGTGGCGCGGCGCGCGCCGCGCCGTGACGGAGGGGGCGTCCAGCTTGACGCGACGGCGGCGGCTACGCCCCCTCCACCCCGCTTCGCGCGGTCCCCCTCCCCCCCTTCGCAGGGGAGGAGACGTCTCCCATGGCTAGCCTGACCCTTCCGAAGTTCACCCTCTCCCGCTCCACGCCCGGCGACGTCTGGGGCGTGGTCGGGCGGGGCGAGGTGGCGTTGGCGCTCGGCGTCGTGGGCATCGTCACCCTGCTGATCCTGCCGCTGCCGGCGATGATGCTGGACCTGCTGCTGGCCGTCTCCCTGACCACCGCGGTCCTGATCCTGATGACGGCGCTGCTCATCAGCAAGCCGCTGGAGTTCACCGCCTTCCCCAGCGTCCTGCTGGCCACCACCCTGTTCCGGCTGGGACTGGACGTCGCCTCCACGCGGCTGGTGCTGACCCACGGCCACGAGGGCGGCGACCCCGCCGGTCACGTGATCCAGGCCTTCGGCGCGCTGATGATGGGGGGCAACTTCGTCATCGGGGTGATCGTGTTCATCATCCTGGTGGTGGTGAACTTCGTGGTCATCACCAAGGGCTCCACCCGCATCGCCGAGGTGGCCGCCCGCTTCGCCCTGGACTCCATGCCGGGCAAGCAGATGGCCATTGACGCCGACCTCTCCTCCGGCCTGGTCGACCAGGAGGGCGCCCGCAAGCGCCGCAAGGAGCTGGAGCAGGAGAGCACCTTCTTCGGGGCCATGGACGGCGCGTCCAAGTTCGTGCGGGGCGACGCGGTCGCCGGCATGATCATCCTGGGCGTCAACATCGTGGGCGGCATGCTGATAGGGGTGCTGCAGCACCACGTGTCGTTCGCCACTGCGGCGTCCACCTACACCGTGCTGACCATCGGCGAGGGCCTGGTCAGCCAGGTGCCCGCGCTGGTCATCTCCATCGCCGCCGGCTTCCTGGTCTCCAAGGCCGGCGTCGAGGGGTCCGCGGACAAGGCGCTCGTCGCCCAGCTCGCCACCAACCCGGTGAGCCTCGGCATGGTGTCCGCGGCCGCCGGCGTGATGGCGGTGGTGCCGGGCATGCCGCTCCTGCCCTTCGCCGGCATCGCGCTCGGCGCCGGCGCACTGGCGTGGAAGTCGTCGCACAAGCCAAAGACCGTAAGCGCCGACGGGACCGCCGCCCCGCCAGCTGAAGCGCCGGAGGAGCCGATCTCCACCGCACTCGCTATCGATGACGTAAAGATCGAGCTGGGCTACGGCTTGCTAAGCCTGATCAACGACGTGGACGGCAGGAAGCTCACCGACCAGGTGCGCGCGCTCCGCCGCACCCTGGCCGGCGACTACGGCTTCGTCATGCCCTCGGTCCGCATCCTGGACAACATGCGCCTGCCCAACCAGGGCTACGCGCTCCGCATCAAGGAGATGGAGGCCGGGACCGGGGAGGTGCGCATCGGCAGCCTGATGTGCATGGACCCCCGCGGCGGCCAGGTGGAATTGCCCGGGGAGCACATGCGCGAGCCCGCCTTTGGCCTGCCCGCCACCTGGGTGGACGATTCGCTCCGGGAGGAGGCGAGCTTCCGCGGCTACACCATCGTGGACCCGGCCACCGTGCTCACCACCCACCTGACCGAGGTGCTGAAGGACAACATGAGCGACCTGCTCTCCTACGCGGAGGTGCAGAAGCTGCTGAAGGAGCTGACGCCCGAGCAGAAGAAGCTGGCCGACGACATCATCCCCAGCGTGGTGTCCGCCACCACCGTGCAGCGGGTGCTGCAGGCCTTGCTGAAGGAGCGGGTCTCCATCCGCGACCTGCCGATGATCCTGGAGGGGATCGGCGAGGCGGCCGGCCAGTCCGCCGGCGTCACCGCCCTGGTAGAGCACGTCCGCGGCCGGCTGGCCCGCCAGCTCTGCTGGGCCAACCGGTCCGACGACGGCAGCCTGCCCATCATCACCCTCTCGCCCGACTGGGAGCAGAGCTTCGCCGACGCCCTGATCGGCACGGGCGAGGACAGGCAGCTGGCGCTCGCCCCCTCCAAGCTGCAGGGCTTCATCCGCAGCGTGCGCGAGACCTTCGACCGCGCCGCACAGTCCGGCGAGACCGGCGTGCTGCTCACCAGTCCCGGCGTGCGCCCCTACGTCCGCTCCATCGTGGAGCGGTTCCGGGGGCAGACCGTGGTGATGAGCCAGAACGAGATCCACCCGCGGGCGAGGCTGAAGACGGTGGGGCAGGTGTAGCTCCAGGCCCTCTTCAATCTGCCGGAAGAGATCGCCCCCAGCTCAGGCCGCCAGCTGGTCCAGCATGCCGAGCGACTCCGCCACCGGCCGGCAGGTCAGCTTGCCGCCCTTCACGTTCAGCCCGGCGGCAAAGCCGGGGTCGGCGGCGAAGGCTGAGTCCATGCCCATGTCAGCCAACTTCATGACGTAAGGCGCCGTCGCCGCGCCCAGCGCGTAGGTGGAGGTGATGGGTGCGGCCCCCGGCATGTTGGCCACGCAGTAGTGCACTACGCCATCCACCACGAAGGTCGGCTCGGCATGGGTGGTGGGGCGCGAGGTCTCGAAGCAGCCGCCCTGGTCGATGGAGATGTCCACCAGCACCGCGCCCTTCTTCATGGTGGCGAGGTCCTGGCGGCGGACCAGCTTGGGGGCGGCGGCGCCGGTGACCAGCACCGCCCCGATCACCAGGTCCGCCTCGCGCAGGCCCGCCAGGATCGCGTCGCGAGCGGAGAACTGGGTGCGCAGACGCCCGTCGAACTGGGCGTCGAGCTGGGCCAGGCGGGTGGGGTTGATGTCGTAGAGCGTCACGTCGGCGCGCACGCCCACCGCCATCTCCGCGGCGTTCTCGCCCGAGACGCCGCCGCCCAGGATCATCACCTTGGCGGGCTGCACGCCCGGCACGCCGCCGATCAGCAGCCCCCGCCCGCCGGCGGGGGAGAGCAGGGCGGCCGCGCCCACCTGCACGGACATGCGGCCCGCCACCTGGCTCATGGGGGCGAGCAGGGGCAGGCGACCGGCCTTGTCGGTGATGGTCTCATAGGCGATGCAGGTGGCGCCCGACGCCATCAGCGCCTTGGTCTGCTCGGGGTCGGGCGCCAGGTGCAGGTAGGTGAACAAGGTGTGGTGGGGTTTCAGCCGGGCGATCTCCTCGGGCTGGGGCTCCTTCACCTTCACGATCAGCTCGGCGGCGTCGAACACCGCCTGCGCGTCGGCGACGATCCTCGCCCCGGCGGAGGCGTAGGTCTGGTCGGAGACGTCCACGCCCTCGCCCGCGCCGGCCTGGACGAACACTTCGTGCCCGCTGTCGGTCAGGGCGTGCACCACGCCGGGGACGAGGCCGACCCGGCTCTCCTGGCTCTTGATCTCCTTGGGCACGCCGATGCGCATGGGGGTTCTTTCGTGGGATTCTGGTGGGGGTGTTTAGCCCCGTGGAGCGGCCCTGTCTGCGCCTGCTACCCCGTTTTAACCCGCAGCACATAAAACGGCTCGGAGGTGGCGAATGAACAAGCTCACGCGTCTCGTCTATGTCAGCCGCGTCTCCGACGCGGCGCGCCTCGACCTTGCGTCCACCGTAGGTGCAGTTCTGAAGGTTTCGCGCGCCAACAACGCCAAGGCGGGCGTAACGGGCATGCTGCTGACCCATGACGGCTTTTTCCTCCAGACGCTGGAGGGTCCAGACCATGCTGTGCAGGCGACCTGGGCGAGGGTGTCACACGACGCGCGACATTCGTCGGTGAAGGTGATCGGGACGGACTTCTGCACGGCGCGGGCCTTCGGCCGCTGGGCCATGTGCGCCAACGACCTCAGCGCTGCCGATACCGACATCCTGCGGGTCCTGGCCGGGCGCGGCCAGTTCCAGCCCTACGAGATGACGGCGCCCTCCGCCGTCCGCCTGCTGAAGACGATCGCCGACATCCACACGCGGCAGGCGGAAGCCGCGGCCTAGGCCGCCTTGGCGGAGCGGCCCTTCTTCACCTTGGCCACGGCGCGGTCGCGCTTCAGCCGCGACAGGTGGTCGATGAACAGCACGCCGTTCAGGTGGTCCATCTCGTGCTGGATGCAGACGGCGTAGAGGCCCTCGGCCTCCTCCTCCACCGTCTCGCCGGCATAGTTCAGATAGCGCACCTTCACCCGCGCGGGGCGGTGCACCTCGTCGTAGATGTCAGGGATGGACAGACAGCCCTCTTCGTAGGGAACCGTCTCCTCCGACGACCAGGTGATCTCGGGATTGACGAAGTGGCGCGGCGCCGGCGGTTCGCCTTCACGCGCCAGGTCCATGACGATGACGCGCTTCATCACGCCGACCTGAACGGCGGCGAGGCCGATCCCAGGCGCTGCGTACATGGTCTCCAGCATGTCGTCCATGAGCGTGCGTAGGTCGTCGGTCACGCCGCCTTCGACGGGCGTTGAGACCTGCTTCAAGCGCGGGTCTGGAACGATGATGATCTCGCGCAGGGCCATGAAGGATATCTAGCCAAGCGGCGTTGGAGCGGCAAGGTCAGGCCAGCCCGGCCCTCACCTCGGCGCGCAGGCTGTCGATCGGCTGCAGGCCGCGGTCGGTCTTCAGGTGCCAGAAGGTCCAGCCGTTGCAGGCCGCCGCCTGGTCCACCAGGGCGCCCAGCTTGTGGATCGAGCCGGAGAGATCGCCGGCCACCAGGCTGCCGTCGGCGCGCACCCGGGCGGAGCGCCTGCCCTTGGGGCAGTAGAGCTCGTCGCCGGGGCGCAGCAGGCCCGCCTCCAGGATCATGCCGAAGGGGATGCGCGGCTCGGCGCGCTTGGACCCGGTGACGGCGAGCTGTTCGGGATGAACGGGGATCACCTCGGCGATACGGCGGGTCGCCACCTCGATGTAGGCCGCCTCGCGTTCGATGCCGATGAAGCGTCGGCCGAGCCGCTTGGCGGCGGCGCCCGTGGTGCCCGTACCGAAGAAGGGGTCGAGCACCACCTCGCCCGGCTTGGTGGAGGCCAGCAGCACCCTGTGCAGCAGGGCCTCCGGCTTCTGGGTCGGGTGCGCCTTGGCCCCGTCGGCGTCCTTCAGCCGCTCCTCGCCGGTGCAGAGCGGCAGGGTCCAGTCGGAACGCATCTGGCTGTCGTCGTTGAACACCTTCAGCGCGTCGTAGTTGAAGGTGTAGCGGCGCTGGCCTGAGGACTTGGCGGCCCAGATCAGGGTCTCGTGGGCGTTGGTCAAGCGCGTGCCCTTGAAGTTCGGCATGGGGTTGGTCTTGCGCCAGACCACGTCGTTCAGCAGCCAGAAGCCGAGGTCCTGCAGCGCCGAGCCGACCCGGAAGATGTTGTGGTAGCTGCCGATCACCCACAGCGCGCCCTCGTCCTTCAGCACCCGGCGGCACTCGCTCAGCCAGGCGCGGGTGAAGCGGTCGTAGGCCTCGAAGCTGTCGAAGCGGTCCCAGTGGTCGTCCACCGCATCGACCTTGGAGTTGTCGGGCCGCAGCAGCTCGCCGCCGAGCTGCAGGTTGTAGGGCGGGTCGGCGAAGACGAGATCGACCGAGCGGTCGGGCAGCTTGGCGAGCTCGTCCAGGCAGTCGCCCTGGAGAAGGGTTCCCTCGGGGAAGGCGGTGGGGCCGCTTCGTCCTTCGACGAGCTCAGGAAGAGGCGGAAGGCGGATGTCGCCTTGCGGACTCAAGCCCGGGGACCGTGTCTTTGCAGGCGCTCGCATTCGGCCTCATCCTGAGCTCGTCGAAGGACGAGGCCGCAGCCCCGTCGCTGACCGAGTCTCAGGCCGGCATGGTTAAGGCCGGTTCACGGGACGTGGTTAACAAGGCGATCGCAGCTGTATTGCAGAGCCGTAATGTTCAGCCTACGGTCAATCTCAGTTCCTCGCCTAGCGTTCAAGGCCCAGGCTCGCCGCCTGCGGCCTCGTGCATCTCCGGCGCGCAGGCCTAGAGACGCCTCGCGTCTTCACCGTGCTTAGAGGAAGATCATGAAGCAGTTTGTCCTTGCGGCCGCGCTGTGCGGCGCGATGTCCGGCGTGGCCCTGGCGGCCGACAGCCCGTTCGCCGGCACCTGGAAGCTCGACACCACCAAGAGCCAGTTCACCGGCGACACCCTGGACTACAGCAAGACCGCGACCGGCATGCACTATTCTGACGGGGCGGTGGCTTACAACTTCGCCATGGACGGGAAGGACTATCCCGTCATGCCCGGCCGCACGACGAGCTGGACCAAGACCAGCGCCGACGGGTGGGACATGGTCGCCAAGGCCGACGGCAAGGTGGTCGTGAAGAGCCACAGGATGCTCTCGGCGGACGGATCGACCCTCAGCTCCGCCTGGACCGAGTACCGGCCGGACGGCACGACGGCCAAGGGCAGCACCGTCTACAAGCGGCTTTCAGGCTCGACCGGCCTCGCCGGCAAGTGGAAGGACGTGAAGGTCCAGGCCACCGACGACACGATGAAGATCATGGTCCCGGCGGTCGGCCACTACGAGATGGTTTCGCCCGCCTATAAATCGACCATCATCGGCATGACCGACGGGACGCCGGCCCCGATCAAGGGGCCGACAGTGCCGCCGGGCGCCATGGCCAGCTACAAGGCCGCAGGCATGGGCACGTGGGACTACACCATCACCGTGCAGGGCAAGGCGTACGAGAAGGGCATGCTGACCGTCTCCCCGGACGGCAAGACCCTGACCGACACCTCCTGGACGCCCGGCAAGGAGTCGGAGAAGTCGATGGCGGTGTACGACAAGAGCTGAGGGGCGTTCTGTCAGCTTGATTCAATCCGCTCATCCCGGCGAAGGCCGGGACCCAGATCATAGGGCTCGCCGCCTGAGCCCAAAGGCACGCCTCATCTTCTAACCGCCGCGTCTATTGATCTGGGTCCCGGCCTTCGCCGGGATGAGCGGAGAGGTAGGCTGAGCGGATGCACATCGAGCGCTGCAGGAGTGTCTCCCGATCCAGCCCTCTCAGCCCGTCCCGATCACATCCCGGTTGGCGTCATTGAGCGCTTCGGCGTAGCGGCGGGTGGCGTAGGCTTCGTTGAGCAGGCCCACGACCTGCTTGGTGTCTACGCCATCCACCACCGCCAGCGTCTCCGCCTCGGCCTTGCCGAAGGTGTCCATCGCCTGCTTGACGTTCATGTCGGGTAGCAGCGCCACCTCGTCGAAGCGGGCCAGCTCCACGATGCGCTTTTTGGCCGCCGTCTCGTCCAGCTCGGCGGCGAACGCCACCGGGGTCGCCAGCAGGCCGCGGTAGCGGTGGTCCTCGTCCAGCACGACGACGAAGTTGCGCGAGCCGAGCGGATAGCGGCGGCGGAACTCCGCGACCGTGGCGCGATCATCGATGGTGGCGACGTCCTTCCGCATCAGCTGGCCGACGGTGAGCGAGCGCACCCAGCCCACGTCGGCGGCGCTTCGGATGGTCTCGCCGCGCAGGTGCAGCCGCCAGGTGGAAAAGGAGTAGCCGAACACCTCGCGCACCGTCAGGCTGGCGGCGATGCAGGCCATCAGCACCGCGCCGGTCAGGGTGAAGTCGCCGGTGGTCTCCAGCACCAGGAAGCTCATGGTCAGCGGGCCGCCCACGATGGCCACGGCCACCGTGCCCATGCCGGCCAGCATGCAGGCGGTGACGTCCAGGCCGAAGCCCGGCATCAGCCGTTCCAGCCCCACCCCGTAGAGCTTGCCGACCAGGCTGCCGACGAACAGAGAGGCGAAGAACAGGCCGCCCCGGAACCCGGAGCCTAGCGAGATCATCGAGGCGGCGAGTTTCAGCACGATGAGCAGGGCCAGCGCCTTCATCGACATGTCCATTGGCCAGTCGAGCCGCAGCGCCCCGTGCCCCGCCGCCAGCACCTGAGGCGAGACCAGCGCCAGCCCGCCGACGATGAGGCCGCCTACGGCCGG
>NZ_CAHJWH010000135.1 GCF_903642205.1 Caulobacter sp. S45
ACGCGCCGGATGGGATGACGACTACCTCCAAGCCGTCATCTCCCAAACCGCTTGATCCCTTCAAGCGATTCCCCTGACCCTCGGGCTGTTCGCTTGCGGCGCCGGTGGGGCTGATCTATAAGCCCCCGCTCTTTGTCGGAGTGTAGCTCAGTCTGGTAGAGCACCACGTTCGGGACGTGGGGGTCGCAGGTTCGAATCCTGCTACTCCGACCAAGTTTCCCGTCCCCTGCAAGCGGCTTTGCCGAACGATACCAAAACGCTTAGAACACCCATGAGCCGGGCCGCTTGGCCACAGGCCGAGTGGGGGAGCCTCCACGGGGCGCGAGCGTTGAACGGCCATGGCTGAGAGCTTCCGTTTCAAGACCTGGCATGCCGCAGCCTTCCTGGCCGGGATCAGCGCGGTGTCGGCCTTCTCCTCGTCCAAGGATGCGCGCACCTACTGGCAGGGGCTGAACAAGCCTGCCAGGGCGCCCCCGGCCTGGGTCTTCCCGACCGTCTGGACGGGGTTGAACCTGCTGCAGGTCTGGGCGGACCTTCGCATCCTCAACAACCGGGAGACGCCGGTCCGCAACACGCTGCTAGGGCTTCGGGCGGTGAACTGGCTGCTCTATGCGGTGTTCACCCCGGCCTTCTTCCGCGCCAAGAGCCCCGTGGCGGGCGAGGCGATCACCCTGGCGGAGGGGGTGACGGCGGGGGCCACGGTCGCGCTGCTGGCGCGCACCGATCCGCTCGCCGCCGCGGCCCTGACGCCCCTGACGCTCTGGACCGCCTATGCCAGCCTGTTGGGCGCCGATTTGGCGTCGAAGAACTCCGACCGCCTGGTGGACCAGCTCCGGTGGGACGGCGCCTTTTAGACGGCCAACCTGGGCGAGCCGGCGGGCCCCCCGCGTCCTCCGTCGCTGACCGCCGCCTGCACCCGCGTCATGCCCGACTGTCGACAACCCGCACTGTGGGCCTGCGTACGCCTCCGGGCTGGAGCCCGCGCCTCTGCACAAGCTCTGGCGCGAGCATATCGCCCGCTGAGCGCGGCTGCGCTGGTGACGGCGCGGCCACGTCATGGTGAGATGGGACTCATGGTGCGCACGTCCCTCCTCGCCCTGGTCGCAGCCGTCCTGCTGCTCTGTCTGTCTCCCGTGCGCGCCCGGGCTTGGGACCCGGAGGCCGACCGGGTCGTGGCCCAACTCGCGCTGGAGCGGCTGACGCCCTCCACCCGCGCCCAGGTCTCAGCGCTGCTGGGGAGCGGCGTGGGAGTGGCGGGCTGCCCTGTCATGGGCCTGGACGACAGCGCACGCCTGGTGTCTTGCCTGCACGACCAGCGGGCCGACTTCATGCGCGACCTGCCCTATCCGGCTGTTCCTCTGTGCGGCGCAGTCCCGCCTGCACGCTGGTGCCCGAACGGTCGCTGCGCCAGCCAGACCCTGAAGCGCTTCATCGGCGAGCTGAAGGATCCCGCCACGCCACAGCCGGAGAAGGTGCTCGCGCTGGAGGCGGTGGCCTACCTCATAGCCGAACTGCACCAGCCCTTGCACGCCGCCGACAACGCGGACCGTAGCGGCGAGCGGGTACGCGTCACCCTTCCAGGTGCGTTGAAGGTGAAGGCCAACCTCTATACCGTCTGGAACGACGATCTTGTGGCCAGCGCCATCGGGACCGCGGAGACAGGTCTGCCCTATGTCCGCGCGCTTGCCGATGCCCACGGGGCGGACTGGTCGAGGGGCGATGTGGACGACTGGGTCGCGGAGACGCACGATGTCGCCCTGCACACCGCCTATGGCCGCCTTCCCGACCCGCCGGCCTGCAACAAGACGCCCGGGCATCCCGAGCGGTTGACGGCGGACTATTTCGCCGTCGCGGTCCCTGCCGTGCGTATCCAGCTGGCCAAGGCCGGCGTGCGGCTGGCTTCGGTCCTGAACGCCACGCTGCCGTAAGGTCCCACCTGGCAGGAGCAATGGAAAAGCTGCGGCATCCCGCGATGGCGTTGCTATAGACGCCAGGGGCTCGGCCCGTCGGGGCTCCGAGTCGTGGCGGGGCGAGGGTCGGAGCAGATCGCGCGGCATGAAGCAGTTCCTGGTCACCCTGGCGGGCGTGTTCTGCGGCCTGCTGCTGTTCTTCGTGGGGCTTCCGTTGCTGATCGTGAGCCTTGCCGCCAGCGCCTCGCGCCCGGCCGCAGCTCCGACCGCCACCGTGCTCTCCCTAGACCTGCGCCAGACACTGAGCGACCAGAGCCCGAATACGCCGCTGGCGTTCCTGAACGGTCGCACCTTGTCGGTGCTCTCGGTCGTGGAGACGCTGAGCCGGGCTGCCGACGACCCCAGCGTCAAGGGCCTGCTGGTCCGCCTGCCCGAAGGCGGCCTGCCGCCGGCCCAGGCGGACGAGCTGCGGCTGGCGCTCAAGGGCTTCCGCCACTCCGGCAAGCTGGCCATCGCCTACAGCCAGGGAATCTATCCCTCCGGCGTCTCCACTGCGACCTACATGCTGGGCGCGGCGGCGGATCAGTTCTGGATGCAGCCCGGGGCCTCGCTGCAGTCTACAGGACTGACGGCGGAAGACCTGTTCCTGAAAGGCTTCTTCGACAAGTACGGCGTCACCGCCGACTTCCAGCAGCGTGAGCAGTACAAGAACGCCGTCAATCCGCTGCTGTACACCGACTACACCCCGGCCCATCGCGAGGCCGAGCTCGGCTGGATGACCTCGGTCTATGACACGGAGCTGACCACCGCCGCCAAGGACCGGGGGCTCGACCCCGCCGCGGTCAAGGCCGACCTCGCCGCCGGCCCCTACAGCGCGGAGGACGCCAAGGCCAAGCGGCTGATCGACCAGGTGGGCGAGTTGCCGGCCGCGGTCGCGACACTCGGTGCCCGCGCCGGCCAGGGCGCCAAGCTCATGGACCTGGCCAGCTACCGCGCCACGCGCCACGCAGCCGTCCCGGGCGGCGGACCGGCCCTCGCCCTGATCGGGGCGGAAGGCGACATTGTCACCGGCACCGCCGAAGACCAGGGCCTGACCAGCGCCAAGGCCGGCATCTATTCCGATGACGTGGCCAAGGCCTTCGCCGAGGCTGTGGCCGACGACCAGGTCAAGGCCATCGTGTTCCGCGTCTCCTCGCCGGGCGGCTCCGACACCGCGTCCGAGCAGATCGCCTCGGCGGTGCGTGCCGCCCAGGCCGCCCATAAGCCGGTCGTGGTGAGCATGGGGACCTACGCGGCCTCGGGTGGGTATTGGATTTCCGCCGGCGCGGACGAGATCGTGGCCGAGCCCACGACTCTGACCGGCTCCATCGGCGTCTTCGGCGGCAAGATCGTGTTCGGGCCGGCGCTGGCCAGGTTCGGGCTGAACCTGCGGGACTTGACCGTAGGCGGCGACTTCGCAGGGGCCTACGGCTCCGCCGAGCCGTTCACGCCCGCCCAGCGGGCGACGGTCTCCGCCTGGATGGATCGGATCTACCAGGGCTTTATCGCCCACGTAGCCCAGGGCCGCCGGCTGCCGGTCACGCGCGTGGCCGAGATCGCCAAAGGCCGGGTCTGGACCGGCGCCCAGGCGCAGCAGCTCGGCTTGGTAGACAAGCTGGGCGGGCTGGCGCTCGCCGTTGCGGAGGCCAAGCGGCTGGCCAGGCTGTCGCCGGACACTGCGGTCGTGCTGAAGACGACGCCCTCGCACAGGTCGCCGTTCGACATGCTGCAGCGGATGGCCGGCCTGGGTGGCGCTTCGGCGGAGAGCTTCATGGCGGCTGCGCAGGTGCTGGGCGATCCCAAGGCTCGCGCCGTGATGGATGAGCTTGCGCGGGCGCGGCTGCAAGCCGACGGCCAAGCCGCCGTGCTGGCGCCCATGCCGATCCGGTGATCCCTCCTATAAGGGGAGGCCAGTCGAGAACACCGCCATTCGGCTCAGCGTAGGCTTGCGCGTCATTCCCGGCCTTCCAGCCGCGAACGGGCGATGAGACGGGTGCTCGACTGATCGGGCACCAGGTCCACCAGCTCGACCCGGCCGCCCCAGCCGAGCACCAGGTTCGCCCCGACCACGGTGTCCACAGTGTAGTCGGCCCCCTTCACCAGCACCGCGGGCCGCAAGGCGCCGATCAGCTCCAGCGGCGTGTCGTCCCCGAACAGCACGACGAGGTCGACCGAGCGGAGGGCTCCGATTACCTCCGCCCGCGCCAGTTCGCTCTGTACCGGCCGCTTAGGCCCCTTGAGGCGGGAGATCGACTGGTCGGTGTTCAGGCCCACCACAAGCCGGTCACAGAGGGCCCGCGCGGCGGCCAGCAGACCCACGTGGCCGGGATGCAGCAGGTCGAAGCAGCCGTTGGTGAAGCCGACCCGCAGGCCGGCATGCCGCCAGCCCTCGGCGATGCCTGCAGCCGAAATGAGCGGGACCAGCTTGCCCGCCAGCAAGCCTTCGTTCGGGCCATGCAGCAGCGCCTGGTTCAGCTCCTGCGGCGTCACGTACGACGTGCCGCTCTTGCTGACGGCTACGGCGGCGGCGGTGTTCGCCAGATGGGCTGCCGCCTGCAGCTCCGCGCCCGCGGCGAGCGCCAGGGCCGCGGCGGCGATCACCGTGTCGCCTGCGCCGGACACGTCTCGTACCGTTTGCGCCCGGGCGGCGTCGCGCCAGACCGGCCGGCCAGGTTCGTAGAGGCAGACTCCACGCTCGGAGCGCGTCAGCAGCACCGACGCCCCGGTGGCCGCGCACACCGCCTCCCCGGCCCGGTCGCAAGAGGCGTCGTCCGCGCAGTCCTCACCAGTGGCGACCCGCATCTCTTTGCGATTGGGGGTGAGCAGGCGTGCGCCGCGGTATACGTCCACGTCCCCACGTTTCGGATCCACCGCCACAGGGATACCCGCAGCGCCGGCGGCCTGGATCACCGCCCGCACGACTGCTGGGCAGGCCACCCCCTTGGCGTAATCGGAGATCACGACGACCTCGCAATTC
This sequence comes from Caulobacter sp. S45, assembly GCF_903642205.1. Taxonomy (GTDB): domain Bacteria; phylum Pseudomonadota; class Alphaproteobacteria; order Caulobacterales; family Caulobacteraceae; genus CAHJWH01. The sequence continues at coordinate 4,927 of NZ_CAHJWH010000135.1, forward strand.
CGGACTTGATCGAAAACCGCCGCAACGACCCGCTCCTCGATCTCAGCGTCCAAGCCGACCCTCTCCCGGTCGGCGCGCAGCAGGTGGCGGTCGCCGCCCAAGTAGCGGGTCTTCTGGGTGGTCGGGCGTCCGGCGACACGGACCAGGGCGTTGGTGATCCCGCCCGTGGCGGCAAGAATCCCGTCGAGCAAGGCCGCGCCCGGATCGTCGCCGACCACGCCCACCAGGACGGCGTGGCCGCCCAGAGCCGCCACGTTTGCGGCCACGTTGGCCGCCCCGCCCGCCATGGAACGCTCCTCCGTCACGTTGACCACCAGGACCGGAGCCTCGGGCGAGACCCGCTCCACGACGCCACGCACAAAGTGGTCGAGCATCACGTCGCCCACCACCAGGACGCGGCGCCCCGAGATATCGTCGATCAGCATGGCTCAGGCTTCGGCAAAGCGGGGCAGGAGATCAAGCGCGCCGCCGATGTCGGGCGCCAGCGTCACCTGGAAGCCCGGCCGCTCCAGCGCGGCCGCCTCCACCTGCTCTTTCCGCCCCCCGTGCCCGGTGGCGACGTGCAGGCCGATGGGCAGGCCCGCCGCCCGTCCTGCGGCGAGGTCATCGGCGCGGTCGCCCACGACCACCGAGCAAGCCAAGTCTATGTCCATCTGCTCCGCCGCAGCCAGGAACATGCCGGGAGCGGGCTTGCGCCAGGGATGGTCGTCCACAGCCATCGATCCAAGCCCGTCTGCGTGACATCCACAGGCGAACACCGCATCCAGGTGCGCCCCTCCGGCGGCGAGCAGGCCCGCGATCCTGGCCTGGACCGCCTCGAAGTCCGGCCAGCCAAAATAGCCGCGGGCGACGCCGGACTGGTTGGTCACCAAGACGACCGGCACGCCCGTCCGGTTGTAGGCCGCCACCACCTCCGCCGCACGAACCTCCAACGCGACATCGCGTGGCCGGTGCAGGTAGCCCACCTCCCTGACCACCACGCCGTCGCGATCCAGGAACAGGGCTCCGCGGCCCTTGAAACGCTGCGCGCCTGCCGACGCCCAACAGCCCAACTCAGGGCCAGGCGCGCACCCTCGCCCAATCAATGTGGGCTCGCCTGCGGCAGGGCGCGCGAGTTGACGATTGGGGATGCGGGTCGCCGGTCTATGGCTCGCCCGACCTAGTTCAATGCGCCCTTGAGCCCTTCGCCGGGCCGGAACTTGACAGTCTTGGAGGCCGGGCGCTTGACCTGCTCGCCGGTGCGGGGATTGCGGGCCATGCCCTCGGGACGATCGACGGGCACGAAGTTGCCGAAGCCGACGATGCGGACCTCCGTGCTCTCCTTCATGGCGTCGGTGATGGCGCCAAGCACGGCTTCCAGCGCGTCCTTGGCCTGGATCTTGTTCAGGCCGGACTTGTCTGCGACGGCCGCTATGAGTTCGGCTTTTGTCATCGGAGGGTCTCCCACGGACGCGTTTGGCGGGGCCATTCGGCCTCCGCGCGGGTCACGGATTATGGAGCGTTCGCGGCGTACGTCAAAAGAGAAAGGCGGCGCCTTTTCCTGCGCCGCCTTCATTTACCCGGGAAACGCAATCGCGCGGCAGGTCAGTGGGTCATCACCGCCTCGTCGCCGAGATCGTCCACGATGGGGAGCGGCGTGCCGTCCGCGTCGTCCTCGTGCCAGTCGATGGGCGTGAGCGGGCCGGTGAGGGCGTAGCTCAGCACCTGGTCGATGTTGGAGACCGGGATGATCTCCAGCTCGCGCTTCACGTTCTCCGGCACGTCGGCGAGGTCCTTCTCGTTCTCCTGCGGGATCAGCACTGTCTTCACGCCGGAGCGGAGCGCCGCCAGCAGCTTCTCCTTCAAGCCGCCGATGGCCGTCACCCGGCCCCGCAGCGTCACCTCCCCGGTCATGGCCAGGTCCTTACGGATCGGCACGCCGGTGAGCACCGAGACGATAGCCGTGGCCATGGCCGCGCCAGCGGACGGACCGTCCTTGGGCGTGGCGCCGTCGGGCACGTGGACGTGGACGTCGGTCTTCTCGAACAGGGTCGGCTTGATCCCGAACGCCGGCGCCCGGGCCCTGACGTAGGAGTGGGCCGCCGATATCGACTCCTTCATCACGTCCTTCAGGTTGCCGGTCACGGTCATGCGACCCTTGCCCGGCATCTTGACCGCCTCGATGGTCAGGATGTCGCCGCCGAACTCGGTCCAGGCCAGCCCGGTGACGATGCCCTTCTGGTCCTCCTCGTCGGTCTCGCCGTAGCGGTACTTTTTCACCCCGGCGTAGCGGGCCAGCCGCTCCTCGTCGATGGTGATGGAGGTCACCTTCTCCCGCTCAAGATCGCGCACCGTCTTGCGCGCCAGCTTGCCCAGCTCCCGCTCCAGCGAGCGGACACCGGCTTCGCGGGTGTAGTAGCGGATGATGTCGCGCACCGCCGCATCCGGCACGATCCACTCTTCCGCCTTCAGCCCGTGGTCGGTGGCAAGCTTGGGCAGGAGGTGGCGCTTGGCGATCTCCAGCTTCTCGTCCTCGGTGTAGCCGGCGATGCGGATGATCTCCATCCGGTCCATCAGCGGCTCGGGCATGTTCAGGCTGTTGGCCGTGGTGACGAACATCACCTGGGACAGATCGTAGTCCACCTCCAGGTAGTGGTCGCCGAAGGTGGAGTTCTGCGACGGGTCCAGCACCTCCAGCAACGCCGAAGACGGATCGCCCCGCCAGTCGGCGCCCAGCTTGTCGATCTCGTCCAGCAGGAAGAAGGGGTTGGTGGACTTCACCTTCTTCATCGACTGGATCACCTTGCCGGGCATCGAGCCGATGTAGGTCCGCCGGTGGCCACGGATCTCCGCCTCGTCCCGCACCCCGCCCAGCGACAGGCGCGCGAACTCGCGCCCCGTGGCCTTGGCGATGGAGCGGCCAAGGGAGGTCTTGCCGACGCCCGGGGGGCCTACGAGGCACAGGATCGGCCCCTTCAGGTTGCCCGTGCGCGACTGGACCGCGAGGTACTCCAGGATGCGCTCCTTGACCTTCTCCAGGCCGTAGTGGTCCTCGTCCAGGATGCGCTCGGCCTCGAGCATGTCCACGGGCTTGGACTTGGACTTGCCCCAGGGGATGGACAGCAACCAGTCCAGGTAGTTGCGCACCACCGTGGATTCGGCCGACATGGGGCTCATGTTGCGGAGCTTCTTCAGCTCGCCATCGGCCTTGGTGCGGGCCTCCTTGGAAAGCTTAATCTTCTTGATGCGCTTTTCGAGCTCCATCAGCTCGTCGCGCTGATCGTCCTGCTCGCCCAGCTCGCGCTGGATCGCCTTCATCTGTTCGTTCAGGTAGTATTCGCGCTGCGTCTTCTCCATCTGGCGCTTGACGCGGGACCTGATCTTCTTCTCGACCTGCAGGACGGAGATTTCGCCCTCCATCAGGCCGTAGACCTTCTCCAGACGCTTGGCGACGTTGAAGATTTCCAGCAGCGCCTGCTTGTCGGCGATCTTCACCGACAGGTGGGCGGCGATGCTGTCGGCCAGCTTGCCGGGCTCGGCGATCTGGGGGATGGCGGCCAGCGCCTCGGGCGGCACCTTCTTGTTCAGCTTGACGTAGTTCTCGAACTGCTCGGCGACGGCGCGGCTCAGCGCCTCGGCCTCCGGCGCGTCCTCACCGTCCTCGTCCAGCGCCGCAGTCTCGGCCTCGAAGAAGCCTTCGGTGCGGGTGAAGCGCAGCAGGGCCGCGCGCCGCTTGCCCTCCACCAGCACCTTCACGGTGCCGTCCGGGAGCTTCAGCAGCTGGAGCACCGTAGCGACCACGCCGACGTCGTAGATGGCCGACGGCTCGGGATCGTCGTCGGCGGAGGTCTTCTGGGTGGCGAGCAGGATGGACTTGTCGCCCTTCATCACCTCCTCGAGCGC
>NZ_CAHJWH010000136.1 GCF_903642205.1 Caulobacter sp. S45
CCTCCGCTGCCGCCGCCGCTCCAGGTCGCTCCGCCGCCGCCGTGAGCGCCATGGCCGCCCCAGCCGCCTACGCCGCCGCCGGCGCCGCCGCTCCATGACCCACCGCCCCAGGACTTGCCGCCCTGGTTTCCCCACGAGCCGCCCTGGCAGCACGGCTTGCCGCCCTGATTGCCCCAGTTGTTGGATTGGCTGGACGAGGAGGAGGTGCTGGTCGCGGTGGCGCTCGCCGAAGCGGAAGCCTTAGCCGCGGCGTCCGCATAGGCGTTCGCATGGGCCTGGATGGAGGCGTTGACGTAGGCCTGCGCCGCCGCGGAAGAGAAGGCCGCGGCGTTGGCGGAGGCGAAGGCCGAGCTGTTGCCGAAGCCCTGCTCGAACGCGCCGAGCCCCGAGGAGCCGCCGCCCCCGCCGCCGCCGCCGAAGTCCTCGCCCGAGACTACGCCGCCCGCGGAGTCGCCGGAATAGAAGCCTGCACCGATGCCGGGGGCCTCGATCTCGGGCGCCTCGGCCACCGGGTACGGCTGAGGCGGCGCGCAGACATCGCAAGGGCCTCCGGCGCCATAGTAGCGCCCGTAGCCGTATGCAGGAGGAGGCCCGCCCGCATAGCCGTATCCCTCGCCATAGCGGTTCGCCGGCCCGTAGCCGGGCGCCGCGCCCTCGCCAAGCCGGGGGCCGTAACGATCGGGCGCGTAGCCGCGCTGAGGCGCGACGGCATAGGCCGGCGAAGCCGGGGTCCACGCGCTGCAGCCGCCGGGAGCGCACTGGGCCATGGCTGTGGAGGCGACGAAGAGGCCGCCAAGTCCCGCGGCGAGCGCCGCTGCGTTCCGCGCCAACATGAAACTGCTCCGAATTGGGACGCCGCCCGGTCTCGGGCCGCCTTGCGGAGCGTTCACATCAAGTCTTGCGCCATCGCCGGCGGTGCGCCTGGAGGGTCAGGCGGCCAAGCTGTCCGCTGGCTCCAGCACGGGCGCGGCGCGGCGGCGACGAGGCGCGACCCCGATGGCGACCGTGGCGCGGCGCTCCAGCTTGTTCCAGCCGACCTCGGGCCCATGCACCGCGGTGATCACCGCCTTGACCACGACGTGGTACATCAGCTGGCGATACCCGAAGCGCTGGGCCGGCAGCCAGCCGAGGCTGCCCCAGGGCGCATCCCGTTCAAAGGCCATGCCGAGCGCGGCGGCCGACAGGTCCACCAGCACGAAGGCGCCCCAATAGAGCAGGGTCTGGCTGAGCAGCTGGTGGTTCCACTCGGTGGGGTGCATGAGGAAGTCCCTCAGCGCCAGCACCAGGCTGAACACCACAGCGAGGTCGACCAGGGGCGCCACCAGGGCCAGGGCGATCTGGAACATCCAGACCTGCGGCAAGGCCACAAAGCCCAGCACCGGCTGCTTGGGATTGAACAGGCCGGCCCGGTGCTTCCACACACACTGAAGTGTGCCGAAGGACCAGCGGAAGCGCTGCTTGAGCAGACCGCGCAGGGTCTGGGGCGCCTCGGTATAGGCCCGCGCCTCGGTATCGAACGCCACCTTCCAGCCGGCGCGCTGCACGGCCAGAGTCAGGTCCTGGTCCTCCGCCAGGGTGTCGGAGGGGAAGCCGCCCAGGGCTTCGATGGCAGTGCGCCGCCAAGCCCCCACCGCGCCGGGAACCACCGTGATCACGCCCAAGGCGGACAAGGCCCGCCGCTCCAGGTTCTGGGCGGTGACGTATTCCAGCGCCTGCCAGCGGGTGATCAGGTTGACGCGGTTGCCGACCAGGGCGTTGCCGGCCACCGCGCCGACTTGTGGATCGTCGAACCAGCGGGCCAGCCGGCCAATGGTGTCGGTGGGGAATTGGGTATCGGCGTCCAGGGCCACCACGATCTCCCCCTTCACCAGCTGCAGGCCGCGGTTCAGCGCCCGCGCCTTGCCGCCGTTGGAGAAGCGCAGCAGTTGCACGCGCGGGTCGCACCCGAATGCCGCCTCTACCGCGGCGGCGGTGCCGTCGGTGGAGCCGTCGTCCAGCACCAGCACCTCAAGCCGCTTCCAGCTGGAGTTCAGGATGCGCTGGACCGAGGCGGCCACCACGCTCTCCTCGTTGAAGCAGGGGATCAGCACGCTGACCAGGGCCGCGCCCTCGGTGTGGGCGGCCTCGGCGGCGTGCGCGAGCTGGCGGGTGTTCCGCACCCGGTGCAGCACAGCGAACACGGCTAGGAACACCAGCCGGCCTAGACCTAGCGCGATGGCGGTGATGAACAGGGTGCTGATGCCGCGGTCGAAGTCGCGCACGATGGTGAAGGCGGCCCGGTCGATCAGCAGCTGGCCCTTCTCGGTGCGCGTCGGAGGCATGGCCTGGGCCGGACTGATGCCGGCCAGGTCCGACACCGTGGTCAGGTGGTAGCCGCGCGCCCGCAGCTCATCGATGAGCGTGGGAAGCGCCGCGATGGTGCGCGAGCGGTCGCCGCCGGAATCGTGCAGCAGCACGACCTGGCCGCCGGTCTCGGGGTTGGCGTCCTGCAGCCGGTCCAGGGTCCGCTGCACGATGAGCTTGGCGTCCGGCCGCTTCCAGTCGTCCGGGTCGATGCGCAGGCCCACTGACAGGTAGCCGAGGTCGCGCGCCTTCAGCAGCGGCGCCACCTCGCGCGGGGTGGAGGGCGAGGCGTCGCCGAGATAGGGCGGGCGGAAGAAGCGCATGGTGCGCCCGGTGATCACCTGGAACAGCCGCTGGGTGAGGTTGAGCTGCAGCCCCATCTCGCCGGGCGAGATCTCGGCGATGTTGGGGTGGGTGTAGGTATGGCTGCCCACCAGCTCGCCCTGGGCGACCTCGCGCTTCACCAGGTCCGGATAGGCCTCCATGTTCTCGCCGATGACGAAAAAGGTGGCCGGTGCGTGCTTGGCCTTAAGGATGTCGAGGATCTTGGCCGTCCAGTGCGGGTCGGGTCCGTCGTCGAAGGTCAGGGCCACGTCGCCAGGGTGGGCGCCGAGCCGCTGCACCACGTAGGCGGTGGGGATCTTGTCGAAGCGCTCGCCGGTGATCAGCCCGCTGTGCGCGTCGGTGGTGAGGGTGCGGAAGCCCGGCGTCGGCGTGGCGGTGGGGTTCAGGATTTCGCCGGTGCCGTTGAAGTCCACGTCCGGCGAAGGCGCCATCTGCTGCAGCGGCGCGGTTCGGGCCGCGCCGTAGGGCTGCCCGAGCACCTTCCACACGCCCGGGTCCTCAGAGCCCATGCGCCACAGCGCATAGCCGCGGGGCCGCCAGGCGTCGGCGACCTTGACCTGGTTGTAGAGGGTGGCGGCGTCCAGAAACCAGACGGTGTGGGCCACCCCCGCCTCGTCGGCGTAGCTGAAGGTGGGGTTCAGGGCTGAGGGATCGAAGCTGATCTTGGCTTCGCTGTCGTGGGCGGCCAGCGTCGCCTCGTGGAAGGTGACCCCGTCGGCCTTGCCGCCCTTGGACCAATCATAGCCGAAGGCGCCTAGCGCCACGACGGTGTGGTCGGGGTTCAGGCCCTTGAAGGTGCGCGCCAGGTTCTTCTCGTACCAGCCCTGGCTGGCGGCGGGACCCGCCTCGCCGGTCCAGTAGTGCTCGTCATAGGCCATCAGCACCAAGGTGTCGGCGGCTCGGCCCAGCGCCTTCACCGGCCAGGCGCTGTCGTCGAAGGGCGCGGTGACCCAGACCTCGCGGCCGGACCTGTTGAAGGCGGCGTTGGCCTGCGCGATGAAGCCCGGATAGGCGGCCAGCCCTTTGGCCGACATGTTCTCCAGGTCGAACATGTAGCCGGCGTAGCCCCGCTTGGCGGCCAGGTCGGCCAGGCTGGAAATCAGGTGCGCGCGGGCGGCGGGGCTGGTCAGCACCGCGTCGGCGGTCCTGCCGTCCCAGAGCTTGTCGGAGGCGTTGTAGACCAGCGGCATGACCGCCGGACGGTGCGTGGCCGAGGCGATCAGCTTGTCGGCCCGGGGATCGGCGGTCACGTCCACGTCCCCGGCGGCATCCTTCAGCAGCACCCACTGGGGCGCGACGATGTCGAGCTGGTTGACGTGGTCGGCCAGGGACTCGCGGCTCATCTCGTCCCAGCTGACGTAGAAGCCGATGTTCAGCGGCTTGGCGCGCGAGCCGAGCGGGCCGGTGGGACGTGGAACCCGAGTCCAAACCGCGTGCGAGCGTCCAGGGGCCCCCGCCACGCTCAGCGAAGTGATGACATGGGGGTTGTGGAACGCCAGCGAGGGGATCTGCGGCGCGATGGCTAGCGTCGCCACGAAGGCCGAAAGGATGGCGAACACCCCCGCCAGCATAAGGCCGAGCGCCAGCCCGGCGCGCCGGCCGCGCCGTCCGGACGGATCGTGGAAGACGAGAGAGGCCATGGCGGCGTCCGGTGCGAGAGTGGCGGGCGTGGAGTGGCCCTGCAACACCACAGCAATACAGGGACACAGCTTACGTCTTTGTAGGCTGGGCTTCGGCTAGGAATAGGCATGGGAGATCAGCATGTTGTACGTCTGAGTCAAATCGGCGCAGGCCGTCCTATTTCCTCTCCGCCCCCGTCCGTGCTTTTCGTCCGGCAAGTCTTTGGAGTTCTACCGTCCCGCCCATGTCCTGGCCCGACGCGATCCTGCACCGCCGCCTCGATGCCGCACCGGCTCAGGCCCCTCCGGCCCGTGCGCCAGCAATCGATCCGCGGCTGACGGGCTGGAGTACGAGGGTAGGCGGTCCGGTCGCGCTCGGGGCCGCGATGCTGATGGCGGTGACGCTGCTGATCGGCCGGCCAACCGTGTTCACCGACACCGACGACTACTTCTCCCAGGGCAAGGACGTGGTGAAGGCCGCCACCCTCTGGATCACCCAGGGCAGGCCGCCCATCAACCCGGCGGAGGTGGACGATCGCCTGCACGACCCCGGCGACCAGGACGAGGAGCCGGTCCACAACCAGAACGGCGCCCGCTCGGTCTATTACGGCCTGTTCGTCTACGCCTGCGAGCGGATCGGCACCCTGTGGCTGCTGGCGGCGGCCCAGGCGGCGCTGGCGGCCGGGATCGTCTATGCGCTTTGGCGCGTCGTAGCGCCCGGCGCGCAGACCCGTTCGTACCTCGTCACCATGGCCGTCTTGGCGGCGGGGTCGAGCCTGCCGGTGTTCACCGGCTTCGCCATGCCGGACCTGTTCGCCGGCTTCTCGGTGGCGGCGACCCTGCTGGTCACCCTATACGCAGACCGGTTCGGCGTCTGGGGCAAGGCCGTGCTGTGGCTGCTGCTAGCGGCCTGCGTCAACTTCCACGGCTCCAACCTGCTGACCTCCCTGGGCCTGGCTGTCCTGTCCCTGGGCTGGCTGGCCTGGCGGCGGGCGCCTTGGCGGGTGCTGGCCGCGCGGGGCGGGATGGTGCTGGCAGCCGCGATGGTCGCCATCCTGGCCAGCGAAGCCTACGCCGTGGCGATCAAGCTGCGCACGGGCGACGAGCTCGGCCGGCCGCCCTTCCTCACCGCCCGCGTGCTGGCCGACGGACCCGGCCGCGCCTACCTGCGCCATGCCTGTGCGCTCAGGCCCTTTGGAGACGGCGAGAAGCTGACTCTGTGCGCCGTCCGCAACGCCCCCCTGGCCGACACCGAGGAGATCCTGTGGTCCGACGACCCAGCCAAGGGCATCTTCAACAGCGCCGACTATCACGCCCGGGTCCGGCTGGAGCACGAGGAGCGCGGCTTCGTCCTGCACGCCCTGGCCTATGACCCGCTGGGCGAAGTCAGTGCTGCGTTCCGGAACTGGGGAACGCAGCTGGTGACCGTCGGCTATGACGAGCCCCTGCGCGACCCCGCCTACTACCTCAGCGACGAATACTGGAAGACCACCACGCTCAAGCCCCTCTTGCTGCGGGACAAGCCGTGCGATCCGGAGGTCGGCGCCTGCATCCTGCACGTGCCCGCCGTACTGATGTCGGAGATCGATGCGGGCGTGGCGCTGCTGGCGCTGGGCTGGCTCGGGGCCATGTTGGGGCAGGAAGCCGTAAGAAGCAGGCGTCGCCCTCACCTTCGGCCTCATCCTGAGCCTGTCGAAGGACGAGGCCGCGGCGCGCCCGGTGGAAGCCTTGTCCTTCGACAAGCTCAGGATGAGGCGACTGCAGACCGAGTGGAATGGCGCGAGTCCACCCTCCGCACCCGGGCCACGGTGGTCCTCATGGTCCTCGCCGTGGCCCTGAACGCGGCGGTGTGCGGCGTCCTCTCCGGCCCCTTCGCCCGCTACGAGGCGCGGGTGCTGTGGCTGATCCCCGCCGCCGCCCTGCTGCTGCACGCCGCCCGGCGCCCCGCCGCCCGCTGACCTGCACGCCGCATCGGCCTATATGAGGCCCGATGAGCGACGTCCTCGCGCCCCCCGCCACCTTCGACCCGCCCTCCGACACGGCCGAGCCCCAGCCAAGCGGCCTGACCGGCCTCGCCCTGATCCAGGACGAGGTTAAGCGCCTGCCCGACGCGCCGGGGGTCTACCGCATGATCGGCGCGGAAGCCGAGGTGCTCTACGTCGGCAAGGCGCGCTCGCTGAAGAAGCGGGTCGGCCACTACGCTCAGGGGCGCTTCCACTCCCAGCGGATCGGCCACATGGTGGCCCTGACCCGCTCGATGGAGTTCATCACCACCGAGACCGAGGCCCAGGCGCTGCTGCTGGAGTCCAACCTTATCAAAAGGTTGAAGCCCCGCTTCAACGTGGTGCTGCGCGACGACAAGAGCTTCGCGGAGATCCTGCTCAGGCGGGACCACCCGGCGCCGCAGGTGCGGAAGCATCGGGGGGCGCACACCATCAAGGGGGACTATTTCGGCCCCTTCGCCAGCACCTGGGCGGTGAACCGGACGGTGAACATCCTGCAGAAGGCCTTCCTGCTGCGCTCCTGTTCGGACAGCGTCTATGACAGCCGCACCCGCCCCTGCATGCTGCACCAGATCAAGCGGTGCTCGGCGCCTTGCACTGGCCTGATCTCCCAAGACGACTACGCCAAACTGGCCGACGAGGCGCACCAGTTCCTCTGCGGCAAGTCACGCTCTGTGCTTCAGCGCCTCTCCCAGGACATGACCCAAGCCGCCGAAGATATGGAGTTCGAGCGCGCCGCCAAGCTCAGGGACCGCATCCGCGCGCTCAGCGCCATCTCCATGGAGCAGTCGATCAACCCCGAGACGGTGGAGGAGGCCGACGTCTTCGCCCTGCACGTGGAGGGCGGCCAGGCCTGCGTGCAGGTCTTCTTCTTCCGGGCGGGCCAGAACTGGGGCAACCGCGCCTACTTTCCGCGCGTAAACACCATGGTTTCGGAGGTGGAAAGCCTCGTGGAGGATGCGCCCGCGACCGAATTTTCGCCGACTGAGGCGCCGGTTCATGCCGGGGAAAACCCCACCCATCCCCCACTTATGACCGACACGCCGCCCGCCGACGAGTGCGGGGCGATCATGGACGCCTTCCTCGGCCAGTTCTACGAGGACAAGCTGGTCCCGCGCCTGGTCCTGCTCTCCCACGAGGCCCCCAACCGCGTGCTCCTGGCCGAGGCCTTCTGCGTCAAGTCCGGCCACAGGGTCGAGATCGCCACCCCCCGCCGGGGCGAGAAGCGCGAGCTGGTCGCCCACGCCCTGACCAACGCCCGCGAGGCGCTCGGCCGCCGCATGGCCGAGGGCTCCGCCCAGGCCAGGCTGCTCTCGGGCGTCGCCGAGGCGTTCAAGCTCGACGGGTCGCCGGACCGGATCGAGGTCTACGACAACTCCCACATCATGGGGACCAATGCGGTGGGCGCCATGATCGTGGCGGGGCCCGACGGGTTCGCCAAGTCCAGCTACCGCAAGTTCAACATCCGCGGGACCGACCTCACCCCCGGCGACGACTTCGGCATGATGCGCGAGGTGATGCGCCGCCGCTTCGGCCGCCTGGTGAAGGAGGAGGAGACCGGCGAGACCCCGCCGCGCCCCGACCTGGTGCTGGTGGACGGCGGCGCCGGCCAGCTCGACGCGGCGCTGACGATCCTCCGCGACCTCGGCCTGCACGACATCCCCTGCGTCGGCGTCGCCAAGGGCCCGGACCGCGACGCCGGGCTGGAGCGCTTCTTCGTGCCGGGCGCCCCCGCGCCCTTCATGTTCGAGCCCAAGAGCCCGATCCTCTACTACCTCCAGCGCCTGCGCGACGAAGCCCACCGCTTCGCCATCGGAACCCACCGCATCAAGCGCAAGCTCGACATGGCCAGGAACCCCCTGGACGAGATCGAAGGCGTCGGCCCGGGCAGGAAGCGCGCCCTGCTCCACGCCTTCGGCTCGGCGCGAGGGGTGAGCCGGGCCTCGGCGGCGGACCTGGCCAAGGTGGAGGGGGTGAACGAGGCGCTGGCGGGGAGGATCTACGGGTTCTTCCACAAGGCGGGGTGAGGTGGGCCAGACGAGCACCTCGACTCTCACCAACCGCCAACAGCCTCGTTACTAAAAGTCAGGATTTAACTGTGTCCTTTCAAAGCCTTGCGGGTTTGCCCTTGTTAGACAAAGCCAACTTGGCTTAGAATGCAATCATGCTGATACCACTTGATGAGATTGTCCGAAGCGTCACTACGGAAAACCCGTGGTGGTCCACCCGCAATATTCCTAAGCGCTTCGCTGACATGGCACGACGAGCTTATTTCAAGCCGTTCCATCAACTCGTATCTACGAAAGAAATCAATAGGGCAGTTATACTACTAGGTCCAAGACGCGTCGGCAAGACCGTCATGACGCAGCATCTTATTCAGCAACTTATAAGGGATGGCACGAACCCTAAGCGGATTCTCTACGTATCTATAGACACACCAACATATACGGGACAGAGCCTACAA
>NZ_CAHJWH010000137.1 GCF_903642205.1 Caulobacter sp. S45
GCTCGCGCACACCGTCGAGGCGCGCGGGGATCACGCGCGTGTCGTTGAAGACCAGCACGTCGCCGGGCGCGAGCAGGCCGGGCAGGTCCGCCACCAGATGGTCGCCGAAGCCGCCGCCCGGCTCGACCTGCAGCAGGCGGGCGCCGTCGCGAGGCTCGACCGGGCGCAGGGCGATGCGTTCGGGCGGCAGGTCGTAGTCGAAGTCCGACAGGGCCATGGACGGCGACCCGAGCGTCTCGGCGGATGTCGGCGGCGGGCGCATCAGGCCGCGCACACGTCACACCCCGACGCTCCGGTCAAGCACACGCCCCATCGGGAACAGGCGCGGCGCCCGGGCGATTGATGTCCTGACGTCGGGTCCTGGCGCAGGCGCGCACGGCTCGGTCCAGTCCGGAGATGCCAGATGAGCGACGACGGCGGGAGATCCGGGATCAGCAACGGTCCCAACAGCCGCTCCCTGGACGACACCCTCGCTCAGACGGGCCCGGGCATCCCCGACGACGCGGCCTCTTCCGGCTACGATCCGGAAGCGGACACCGAGCGGGAGCGGGAGGTGGAGGCCCACCTGCCTTCGGCCGAGGAGCTGTTCCGCAAGCCCTGACGCGACCTTCCCTGGAGAAGACGCTCAGGCCTGGGCCGCCGCCAGCCTCGCCCGCGACGGGCGGCGCAGGCTGGCGGCACGAGGCCAGCTGGGCCACGGCCACGCCGGCCATGGCCAGGGCGGCGCCGAGCGCCTCCACCGGTCCAACGGCTTCGTGGAACACCAGCCAGCTCGCCGCTCCCGCCACCACCGGCTGGAGCAGCACCACCATGGCGGCGAGCGCGGTCGGCACCTTGCCGAGCGCCCAGGCGATGGCCCCCTGGCCCCCTACATGCATAAGCCCGAGCCCGGCGCAGGCGCCCCAGCCGAGCAGGCTGGAGGGCAGCAGGGTCTCACGCAGCAGCAGGGCCGCCGCGAGCATCAGCGGCGCGCCGATCACGCTGGAAGCGATCATCACCTGCAAGGCGCTGGCGGTCCGTCGCGCCCGGCGCACGGTCATGAAGTAAAGCGAGTACCAGAAGCTGGCCAGCAGGGCCAAGCCGTCGCCGGCGACCGGATGCGCGCTCCCCCCGCCGCTGCGCGCCGCCGCCATGGTCACGGCCCCCGCCACCGCCAGGCCAAGGCCGGCCAGGAAGACCGCGGCGGGCGTCTCCCGGAACACGATCCAGGCCAGCACCGTGACGATGACCGGCGTCAGGTTGGCCAGCACGCTGGAGTCGGCGATTGAGGTGAACCTCATGCTGTAGTGCCAGCTGATCAGGTCCGCGGCGAACAACACCCCGCACAGACCCATGACGGCCGCAGGCGCCCCCAGACCCCGCGCGACCGGCGTCGCTCCGGGCGAGTTGGCGCGGCGTCGCTCGCCCAGCATCATCAGGCCCATCCAGGGGAGGGCGAACACCAGCCTCCACAGGCCCGCGGAGGCGGCCCCCGTCCCCGTCAGGCGCACCAGGACGGTGCCCGCACCGATGATCGCCGCTCCGGCGAGAAGGACGAGGAGCGGCTTGCGGTCCGGCGCGGCGGGCATGGTCCCGTTTGGACGAGGGGGCGGCCCTGCGCAAGCCGCGCTCTCAGGCCGGCGCCAGGCCTAGGAGGGCGCGGACCCGGCCCGGCGTCACCCCGCTCTCCCTCAGGGCTTGGAGGGAGGGCGCGCCGTTGCGCTTGGCCAGCCGCCTGCCGTCCTCGCCCAACAGCAGGCGGTGGTGGCGGTAGCGCGGTGTCGGCAGGCCGAGCAGGGCCTGGAGCAGCCGCTGTACATGGGTGGCGGCGAACAGGTCGGCGCCGCGCACCACCTCGCTCACGCCCTGAAGCGCGTCGTCCACCACCGCGGCCAGGTGGTAGGCGACGCCGACATCCTTGCGCGCCAGGATCACGTCGCCCTCGAGGCCCGGGTCGGCTGTGATAGGGCCGTGCTCGCCGGCGGGACCTTGGCCCGCCTCCTCCAAGCTCAGGCTCTCGAAGCCGCCGAGCACCGCCTGCGCTCGCTCCAGCGACAGCCGCCAGGCGAAGGGCTGCCGCTCAGCGAGCCGCGCCGCCTCCTCGTCCGGCGGCAGGGCGGCGCCGCGGAACACGGTCTCGGCGGCGTCCTCGCCCGGCCCGTGCGGCGCCGAGGCGATGGCGTCAAGCACTTCGCGCCGGGTGCGGAAGCAGCGGTAGAGCAGGCCCTGGTCGCGCAGCGTGGCGAGCGCGGCCTGGTAGTCGGCCATGTGCTCGGACTGGCGACGTACGGGCGTGGGCCAGGAGAGGCCGAGCCAGGCGAGGTCCTCGAGGATGGCCGCCTCGAACGCCGGGCGGCTGCGGGTGGCGTCGATGTCCTCGATGCGCAGGAGGAACCGGCCGCCAGCTGCGCGGGCGGCGTCGAAAGCGCTCAGGGCGGAGTAGGCGTGGCCGAGGTGGAGCAGGCCGGTGGGAGAGGGGGCAAAGCGGGTGACGTAGCCACTCATCCAGGGCCTCCAGGCTGGTGCGCCTATCCTCCCCTGCGAGGCGGGGAAGGGGGACCATGCGTAGCGTGATGGAGGGGCTGCCCGGACGCCGCGCGCCCCCCGTCGTGGCCAGCGAGCCCCCCTCACCAGGCTGCGCCTGGTCCCCTCTCCCGCTTCGCAGGGGGAGATGAGACGTCTCCGCAGTCACACTTGGGGTCAGGCGGTCGCCCTGCCTCTTCGAATGATCCTCAGCGCGGGGCGAGGATCATGATCATCTGCTTGCCTTCCATGCGCGGCTCGTACTCGACCTTGGCGACCGGTTCGAACTCCGCCTTCACCTTCTGCAGCAGCCGCATGCCGAGCTCCGGGTGGGCCAGCTCGCGCCCTCTGAAGCGCAGGGTGACCTTCACCTTGTCACCCTCTTCAAAGAAGCCGTACATGGCCTTGGCCTTCACGTCGTAGTCGTGGGTGTCGATGTTGGGACGGAGCTTGATCTCCTTGATCTCGACGACCTTCTGGCGCTTGCGCGCGGCGTTCTTCTTCTTCTGTTCCTCGAACTTGTACTTGCCGTAGTCGAGGATCTTGCAGACGGGAGGATCGGAGTTGGGCGAAACCTCCACCAGGTCGAGCCCGGCCTCCACCGCGGCCTCGATCGCGGCCGAGGTGGGCATGATGCCCTGCTTCTCGCCGTTGTGATCGATCAGGAGCACCTTGAGGACGCGTATGTCCTCGTTGATGCGGGGTCCGTCGTTGCGGACCGGGGCGGCTTGCATGGGGCGGCGAATAGGCTTGGTCTCCTTGACCGTTGATCCTGGAAATCTGGACGCGGAAAGGCATTACTCGCCAGGGCCGCGCGACCAAAGAATATGGACAAGTCAGGGGTCTTGATCAAGGCGGCCCGCTCAGCCAGCGATAAGGTCGCGGGCCTTCTGCAGCACCGGGTCCAGAGCCAGATCGGCCAGCCGCGCCTCCTGCACCACCTCCACGCACCGGCCACGGGGCGCGCAGAGCGCCGGGTCCGAGTCGGCGGAGAACAGCACCAGCGTCGGCGCGCCCGCGGCGGCGACCAGGTGGGTGGGCCCCGTGTCGTTGCCCACCGCCAGCGCCGCCCGGGCGGCGAGGCCGGCGATCTGGGCGTAGTCGGTGGCGCCGGCCAGATTCTTTGCGCCGGGCGTGGCGCGGGTGATGGCCTTGCCGACCTCGCTCTCGGCCGGCCCGCCGAGCACGGCGACCTGAAGGCCCCGGTCGAGCAGCGCCTGCGCCAGCTCGGCGTAGCGCTCCGCCGGCCAGCGCTTGGCCGGGCGGCGGGCGGAGGCGCCGGGGATCAGCAGGGCGTAGGGGGCGCCCAGGCCGAAATGGGCCGGGCCGCGCTCCGGCGTCTCGTCGGCGAACATGAAGGACAGGTCCGGCGCCCCCGCCTCGCCCCGCCGCACGGGAGCGCCCGGCCAGATCCCTGCGTCCTGCAGCTGCTCGGCCTGGCGCTCCAGGGTGTGCATGCGGTCGCGGGCGGGGTTGCGGTGGGGGTGCGAGGCGAAGGGCGCGATCCCGGACCACTGCGGCGGTCGCGGCCACAAGGCGAAGAAGTAGGCCGACGAGCGGCTGGAGGTCTGCAGGTCGTAGACCCGGTCGTAGCGGGCGCGGCGCAGGCGGCGCAGCATGGCGAGGGTGTCGCCCAGCCGCTTCGGCCGGCCGTCCGTCTCGATGGCGTCGAAGTACGGCGAGGCGGCGGCCAGGCCCGCATAGGGGGGGGTGGTCAGCAGCGTGATATGGGCACCGGGGTGCGCGGCGCGGATGTGTGCGAAGGGCGGAAAGGCCTGCACCACGTCGCCGAGCGCAGCCAGCTTGATCACCAGGATGCGCTGCAGGGCGCGCCTCGGCCGCGCGGTCATCGCCTCCGCTCCGCCAGCAAGCGGGCATAGACGCCCAGCGTCGCCATCGTCATCGCCTCCAGCGAGTACAGCCGCTCCACCCGCTCCCGCCCCGCCGCGCCCATGGCGACGCGCGCGTCGGCGGGGGTGTCGAGCATCCACCCGAGCGCCGCCGCCCAGGCGTCCGCATCGCCCGGCGCCACCCGCCAGCCGGTGACGCCCTCCTCCACCGTCTCTCGCACCGCGCCGTGGTCGGCCGCCAGCACCGGGCGGCCCATGGCCTGGGGCTCCACCGCGGTGCGGCCGAAGGCTTCCGGGTCGAGCGAGGGCGCGCAGGCGAAGTCGGCGGCCAGATAGCCGGCGGCCATGTCTGTGCAGTGGCCCACGATCCGGACCCGCTCGGACAGGCCTGCCTCCGCGGCGGCGCTGCGCAGGCTCTCGGTATAGGCCGTGCGGCCCTGGTCGTCGCCGGCCAGCACCAGCACCAGGTCGCCGTGACCCCGCAGCTGCGCCAGCGCCTCGATCAGCAGCCGCTGGCCCTTCCAGGCGGTCAGCCGCGCGGCGAGCAGGGCGACGGGACGGCGGTCGTCCGGCGCAAGCCCCCAGGCGGCGCGAACGGCCGTCACCCGCTCCTGCGCCACCCGCTCGGGGCTGAAGCCGGCGAGATCGACGCCGCGGGGGATGGTCACCACCCTGCCGGGGTCCACCCCGGGGTGCTCGGCCAGCAGGTGCTCGGCCGTGAAGGCGGAGTTGGCTATCACCACGTCCCCTCTCGCCATCACCCGGTTGTAGGCCCGCTTCAGCCCGGAGCGGGCGTTGTAGACGCCATGATAGGTGGTCACGAAAGCCGCCCCCGTGCGCCGCGCCGCCAGCAGCGCCGACCAGGCCGGCGCCCGCGAACGGGCATGGACGATGTCCACCCCCCGCGCGCGGATCAGCCGCTCCAGCCGGGCGGCGTTGGCCAGCAGGGTCCAGGGCGCCTTGCGGTCCAGCGGCATGCGGACCAGCTCGCCGCCCCGGCGCGCCAGCTCCGGCTCCAGCCGCCCGCCGGCGGAGGCCACCAGCGCCACTCCGCCGGCCGTCGTGATGGCCTGCGCCATGTCCAGGGTGGTCTGCTCCACCCCGCCTGAGTCCAGCGCCGGGGTCGCCTGCAGCACGCAGGCGCCGGGCGGAAAGGACGGAGGGGCGGCCATGGCGGGCCTAGTATCAGGCCCGCGGCGTCTTCAAACCCTGCAGCGCCTGTTCGTGGCGATAGGCAGCGATGTCGTGCAGGGCGGCGTCCAGCGCGGTGCGGATGCGCTCCAGCTGCGCCGCACGCGTGGCCGCACCGGCCTGCGCTCCTGCCTCGGCCGCGCTGCAGGCGTCGGCGAAGGCGAAGGCGCCCACGCCCAGCGCCGAGCCCTTGAGGGCGTGCGCCGCGTCGCGCCAGCCCTCGGCCCGGGCGGGGTCAAGCAAGGGCATCCACAGCTCGGCCTGCTGGCGGAACAGGCCCAGCACCTCCTCGATCAGGGCGGCGTCGTGGGCGGCGTAGGTCTCCAGGTGGGCGAAGTCCACGGCCCCGATGATGTCGCGTCGCGCCAAGCTGCACCTCCGCCGAGCCGCACGGCCCGGGCCTACGATATCGCCCGACCGTCCGAAATGACCAGGGCGACGACGGCCGGGAGGAGGGGAGCGGGGTGAGGGTCCTGCGGGCCCTGCCCCGCATGATGTTCCTGGCCGTCGAGCCCGGCGACCGGTACAGGGTGCTGCAGAGGTCCTGCCGCCTGCCCGAGCCGCTGATCCAGCGCGTCTGGGCCGTCCGGCGAACCTTCCCCAACCGCGTGCGCATCCTGTCGAAGGGCCGGCGGTTAGAGATGGGTGCGCCCCTGCAGGCGCTGCAGGATGCGCGCTCGCCCGGTGCGCGGCGATGTAGAGGCGTAAAGATGGACGACGCAGGCGACATCAACCTCATCGCCGCTGGAACCGCCGGCCAGACAGCTCCCGGTTCCAAACCGGGGCGCAAGGCCGTGGTGGTCGGCGGCGGCTTCGGCGGGCTGGCCCTGGCGGTGCGGCTGCAATCCGCGGGCATCTCCACCACGCTGGTGGAGGCGCGCGACAAGCTCGGCGGCCGGGCCTATGTCTACGAGCAGGACGGCTTCACCTTCGACGCCGGCCCCACCGTCATCACCGACCCCTCCTCGCTGGAGGAGCTGTTCGCGCTGTCCGGCCGCCAGCTGTCGGACTATGTGACGCTCCTCCCCGTCGAGCCCTTCTACCGCCTGATGTGGGAGGACGGCCGCCAGTTCGACTACGTCAACGACCAGACGGCGCTGGACGCCCAGATCACCGCCTTCAACCCCAATGACGTGGCCGGCTATCAGCGCTTCTTCGCCTATTCCAAAGCGGCGTTCGACGAGGGCTACCTCAAGCTCGGCCACGTGCCGTTCCTAGACTTCAAGTCCATGCTGATGGCCGCGCCCAAGCTCGCCCAGATGCAGGCTTGGCGCAGCGTCTACGACACCGTCGCCGGCTTCATCGAAGACGAGCACCTGCGCCAGGCCTTCAGCTTCCACACCCTGCTGGTAGGCGGCAGCCCCTTCGCCGTCTCCTCCATCTACGCCCTGATCCACGCGCTGGAGCGCAAATGGGGGGTGTGGTTCCCCAAGGGCGGCACGGGCGCCCTGGTGCAGGGGCTGGCCAGGCTGTTCACCGATCTGGGCGGCGAGATCCGCCTCTCCAGCCCGGTGGACGAGATCACCACCCGGGGCCTGCGCGCCACGGGCGTGCGGCTGGTCGACGGCGAGATGCTGGAGGCCGACCTGGTCGCCTCCAACGCCGACATCGTCCACACCTACGGCAAGCTCCTGCGCCACCACGCCCGTGGCCGCACCGAGGCGACCAGCCTGAAGACCAAGCGCTTCAGCATGAGCCTCTTCGTCATCTATTTCGGGGTGAAGAAGACCTACGAAGGCCTGCGGCACCACACGATCCTGTTCGGCGAGAGCTACCGCGAGCTGGTCTCCGCCATCTGCGGCGCGGAGCCGCTGCGCGCCGACTTCTCCCTCTACCTGCATGCGCCGACCGTCACCGACCCGAACCTGGCGCCCGATGGCTGCACCGGCTTCTACGTGCTGGCGCCGGTGCCCAACCTGAAGCAGGACATCGACTGGGAGACCGAGTCCGGCCCCTATGCCGACCGCATCCTGGACGCGCTGGAGAAACGCCTGCTGCCGGGCCTGCGCGAGAACCTGGTCACCCAGCGGGTGTTCAGCCCCTTCGACTTCCGAGGCGAGCTGAACGCGCATCTCGGCTCCGCCTTCTCGCTGGAACCGATCCTGACCCAGAGCGCCTGGTTCCGCGCCCACAACCGCGACGACATGATCAGGAACCTCTACGTCGTGGGCGCAGGCACCCATCCGGGGGCGGGGGTGCCCGGCGTGGTGGGGTCGGCCAAGGCCACCGCCAGCGTGATCCTGGCGGACGTGGCGAAGGCGTGAGCGTGACCGCGGCTTATCCTCCCCCGCATAGCGGGGAAGGGGGACCACGCGCAGCGTGGTGGAGGGGACTGACCGGGCGCCGCCATCTCACCGTGGCGCCCTACAAGCCCCTCTCACCAGGCTTCGCCTGGTCCCCTCCCCCCGCTACGCAGGGGGAGATATGAGCGGCGACGCCCTCACCGCCTCGACCCACGCCACCATCAAGGCGGGCTCCAAGAGCTTTGCGCTGGCCTCGATCCTCTTCGGCCGCCGGGAGAGGGAGGCGGCGTGGCGTCTGTATGCCTGGTGCCGCTATTGCGACGACGTGGTGGACGGCCAGGTGCTCGGCCACGGCATGCGGGTGGACGCGGCCGGCGCGCCCCAGCGGCTGCAGGAGCTGCGCCGCCTAACGCTGCAGGCGTTGGAGAGCGACCGCCCCTGTCCGCCGGAGTTCCAGGCGCTGCGCGAGGTCGCCCGCGGCCACGCCATCCCCACCGCACAACCCCTGGCCCTCCTGGAGGGCTTCGCCATGGACGTAGGCGTCCGCGGCTACGAAACTCTGGACGACACCTTGACCTACGCCTTCCACGTGGCGGGCGTGGTGGGGGTGATGATGGCCGAGGTCATGGGCGTGCGTCGGCGCGAGACCCTGCAGCGCGCCTGCGACCTGGGCCTGGCCTTCCAGCTCACCAACATCGCCCGCGACGTGGTGGAGGACGCGGAGAACGGCAGGCTCTACCTGCCCGCCGACTGGCTGGAGGCGGAAGGCATGGCGCCCACCGCAGCCGCCGTGGCCGATCCGGCCAACCGCAGGGCGGTGGCGCGCGTCGCCACCCGGCTGCTGGACGTAGCCGACGCCTATTACAGAAGCGCCCGCGACGGGCTGCACTACCTGCCGGTGCGCTCGGCCTGGGCCATCGCCAGCGCGCGGGGCGTCTACCGCGCCATCGGCCGGATCGTGCGGCGGCGCGGGCC
>NZ_CAHJWH010000138.1 GCF_903642205.1 Caulobacter sp. S45
TCATCGCCAAGCCGGAGGTCATCACCTCCATCGGAACCCGCCAATGGGCGCAGGTCAGTATTTAGGACGCCCGGTATAACGACCCTCTGCTACGACCATTGTCTCGACCTGGAGGTAAATCGCGCTTGAGTCCGACGCGTCTAAGCGACGATCGATTTCTAGACGGCGCGCGACGGCGCTGAATGGCGACCGTCACTAGTTCGCCGCGGGCGATGAGCGCGCGGAGGCGCTCGGCGTCGGCAGGCGAAGCGGGGTTGTAGACGATCATGCCGAGCTCGGGCCGTCCTTCCACCGCGAAGGAGGAGAACTCCAGCGCCAGCAATCCCGCCTCGGGGTGGTGGATACGCTTCACTCCCTCTCCATGGGCGACCACGTCATTGTCCTGCCACAGCGCTTCGAACTCGGGGCCGATGCGGCAGAGTTCGGTGACCAGCTTCTTGACCTCGGCGCTGGTGGTCGCGCCCGCGCGCGCCACGTCCGCCCGGAACGCGCCGACAACGAAGCGAGCGACACTGTTCCAGTCCGCGTTCCGGGCGCGAACGTGATCGCTGCCGAACATCAGGCGCAGGATGTTGCGCCCCTCGCGAGGCAGCTTTGAGTAGTCGGTCAGCAGCGCCGTCGCCGCCCGGTTCCAGCCTACAACTTCCCATGTAGCGGTCTTGATGATTGCGGGGCTGAGCGGCATCCCGTCGAGCACGCGCTGCAGCCGCGGGGTGATACCGTCGACCGGCTGGTAGCGCGCCTCTGGAGGGCGGCCGAGGCCGAGCATGTAGAGGTGCTCGCGCTCGGGTTCGGTCAGCATCAGCCCCTTGGCGATGCGATCGAGCACGTCGGCCGACGGCGCCCCGCCGCGGCCCTGCTCCAGCCAAGTGTACCAGGTTGGGCTGATGTTGGCGCGGCTCGCCACCTCCTCACGCCGCAGCCCCGGTGTGCGGCGACGCCCGCCGGCGAAGCCGAACGCCGCCGGATCGAGCCGGGTGCGACGATCCCGAAGATACGTGCCGAGCGCGTTGGGAGCCTCTGTCGCCATGACCGATCCTGTTGCTCACTATACCTTGATACAGTCCCCACTTTTACAGGCTTGCTCAGCTTGCGATACGGGCGTCTCGACTGACAGGAGTAGTCCCATGCGTGTTTTCCTGACCGGCGCGACCGGCTTCATCGGCTCGCACGTCATTCCCGAGCTACTCGATCGCGGTCATCAGGTGCTCGGCCTGACGCGCTCCGACGCCGGCGCCAAGCAGCTCGAGGCGGCCGGTGTCGAAGTTCACCGCGGAGACTTGGAACAGCCTGAGACGCTCGCCAGCGGCGCGGCCTTGGCCGACGCGGTGATCCACTGTGCGTTCGACCACAACTTCGTGACCTTCTTCGAGAACACTAAGAAGGACGAGCGCAACATTGCCGCGATGGGCGAGGCGCTGGAAGGGACTCAGAAGCCGATCCTAATCACCTCGGGCGTCGGTATCGGCACGCCGCTGAACGGTGGTCCGGCGACCGAGGATGTACTCAATCCGCGCCACGCCAATCCGCGTATCGCAACCGAACTCGCCGGCGCGGCGCTGATCGCGCGACGCATCGACGTGCGCACCATTCGACTGCCCCAAGTGCACGACACCACCAAGGCCGGGTTGATCACGCCCCTGATCGCCGAGGCGCGCCGTGCCGGGGCAATCGCATATCTCGGCAACGGGCAGACACGCTGGTCCGCGGCACACGTGATTGACGTGGCGAAGCTCTACGTTCTGGCCTTGGAGAGGGGCGAGCCGGGCGCGCGATATAACGCGTCAGTCGAGGAGGGCGTCACCGCTCGCACCATCGCTGAGGCGATTGGCGCAGGGACAGGACTGCCGGTCCGCTCGGTCGCGGCGGACGAGGTCGAGCGTTATTTCGGCTGGATGGCGCCCTTCGCAGGCCTTGATATGACCGCGTCGAACGCCTGGACACGCGAACGGCTAGGGTGGGAGCCAAAGGGTCCCGATTTGCTCGCCGATCTAGCTGCAATGACTCACGCGACGCCAGCTGACATCTAACTGACCAGCTCTGACGGAGTGTGCCGGATGGTGCTACGCGCCCAAAGCGGCCGAGAGCTTTTCGACAGAAACGCGACGCTCAGAAGGCCCCCCGGAGCCTGCCGGGCTAGTTCTAAATGTCCGAAGTTGAAGGTAGATCGTGCATTGCGGCTAAGCGCTGAAGCGGACATAGCCGGACGGAGAGTTTCTGGAGCAAGGTGATCGGCAGTGGTCGACCCATGTCGGACATTGGCGTAGGCTCAGTTGGAGGCCCCGGCTGGCGTTGCCACCAGCTTGCGCACCGTCTCGTCTTCTCCGATCAGGATGCGTCCCGTGACTTCGGTCAGCATCTTCGCGGGCGGCACGCTCGGATTACCTCGGTAGGTGTGGCCATCGAAGGCAAGAGCGGCCTCATAGCTCGGCCCGATGCCGCCGCCCGCAACGGTCACGCCAAGATCACGCCAGCCATGGTGACTCGTTTGGAGCACCCGGATCGGTAACTGGGTGATCGTGATCTTGGAGATGACCCGGTAACTGCGACCTTCTCGGCTAAGCACCAGGGAGGTGCAGCCGCCCGATCCGCACCAAACATTGCCGGAAAGCCGGACGAGCGCCTCAGATGTTCCATCGCCATTCAGGTCAATGAAGGCCGCCGTATATCCGAGACCGTCTCGCGACAACTTAGGCACATTGGTATATTCGCGCAAGAATGCCTCAAGCTGGTTATAGTCGGCTGCATGCCGTATGGTCGACAGCGCGGCTCCAGCATTGCTCATTAATGCCGAATTACCGCAGTGATCGATCATGAGATCGCCTGCGCGCCGATCCTCATCAGCTACGGACTGGCGCTCCAGAAACACGAGGTATCGAGAACCGATCTTGAGTGGGGTTCGCGCTTCAGTGTTTTCGCTGAAGATAACCAGAGGCTTAGAGGGGTCGCCCTTAAACGTATGCACTGGCACGACGTTGTAATCAGCGCCACTGTAAGGATCGAAACCACCGGGGGGTCGCGCCGAGCATCAAATTGCCCGTGAGCCTCGTCGGCCGCCTCTGTTCGTCTAACCACGTGACACCTACAACCCGAACGACGCCCACGTAATCCGCCCGCTTAAACTCGCCGCGCACGGAGTAATCAACCGCGGGAGGGCAGTAGGCGTTCGCCCGCGCTACGAAGGCTGAGAGCATCATCGCGCTCAGAAGAAGCCAGAGGAGTCGCGCCATGGTTTCATCGTAGCTTCCGGCCCTCGAAACGCCAGAGCCTTGGTCCGCTCCCCACCCAAAGCACGGGTTCGTGTCGTCCGCTTGTTGGAAGAAGGCCCGCGACCGTGCAGGCCGCGGGCGGTAGCGTCAGAGATCGACCTGCTCGGACATGGCGAGGGCGTCGTCAACCTCGACACCGAGGTAGCGCACAGTACTTTCCAGTTTGCGATGGCCGAGCAGCAGCTGGCAGGCGCGCAGGTTGCCCGTCTTCTTGTACAGCATGGCGACCTTCGTCCGACGCAGACTGTGGGTGCCGTACGCCTTCGGTTCGAGATCGATAAGGACGACCCACTCCTGGACGAGCCGGGCGTAGTGGCGGGTGCTCATGTGCTCGCCGGCTCGGGTGCGGCTCGGAAAAAGCCAGTCGTCCTGCCGCGGCCCGCGTAGCTTCAGCCAGGCCGAGAGGGCGTCGCGCGTGGTGTCGGTGATCTCGAACGGCACAGGCCGGCCGGTCTTCTGCTGGATCACCGTCGCTCTTGCTCGCAAAGAGCCACCTGGCGCCACGTCGCTGACCCGGAACTTGACGAGGTCGCAGCCCCGCAGCTTGGCGTCGATGCCGCAGTCGAAGAGCGCGAGATCGCGGATGCGCCCGGCCACCTTCAGCTGCTGGCGGATAGCCCAGACATGCTTTGCCTTGAACGGCGGTTTGGGCCCGATGATGCGCCCGCAGTTCCAGGGCCGCGGGGTCGAACGGAACAGATCGCGCTGTGTCATAGCTTGCTCCTCGGAGGACTTCTTCCTCCAAGGCCAGCGTCTCACGGCTGCCTCGACCAGGCACCTGACCTGAGCTTCGCGCCCTGAACAGACTCCGACCTTCTGCCCGACACACGACATTCCAGAGCCCTCAGGGACGCTCCGACATGCTCGCGACATCGCCGATTGAAGGTGGAGCGGACATCCCGGGTAAGCCAACAGCGGACCACCCCGGACGGCTAATTTCAGGACGAAGGCCAATGCGGACCGACGACCCGAAACTCCCGCCAGGCTAGCGCTAACAACCGGATGCTCGACAGGATTGCACTTTTGCGCGCTAGCAAGAAATCGGTTGCGAAGGATTGCTATGAAAGAGGAGCGTGGCGGTGAAGACACCGAGCTGCCGTCGCGCGATACAGCTATCCGCATCGCTAGCTGCAGTTCTGTTTGTCTTAGATGTGAGCTGGAGTTTCGCAGGCGTCTTGCCGGAGCCCCCTGCGGCCAAAGGCCAGCCCTGCGATACCTGCATCAGGATTCGGGTTGGGCTGCCCCGCGTCGTTCGCGGTCCGGCCGCGGACATAGCCGACAATCGCTTCACCGAAATCCAGCTTCCCGGCGGCGGCTTCCGCGGCTTTGAGGCCCACAATGATACGCGGGCCATTGGCGGTCGATCTCCGGTGGGACATGGGCGGTGCAGAGCGGACCGTGCTCCGCGCAGGTCAGCCCGGAACCTACGACTCCTGCGGCCAGTGCCTGAATCACGCTGAGCTTGACGGCGCCAAGGTCATCGGGTTCGTGCACGATGAAACGGCCTGCAAATATCAGGTTGGCCAGACCCATAAATCCATATCGATCGCCACCTCGGATGACTACGGCCTGACCTGGAGCAGTCTCGGCCAGATTATCACCGGCTCAGACGCGCCGGCCGCCAGCAAGAATACGGGCGAAGGCGATTGCACCGTGATCAAAGGACAGGATCAGTACTTCTACGCCTATTGCTTTCGTCCAAGAGACGGCGCCTTGATCGTCGCCCGCGCGCCTGCGTCCGACCCTGGTCCTAGACGCTGGCGGAAGTTCTTCCAAGGCCAGTGGGATCAGCCCGGACTAGGCGGGCAGGCGACACGCCTGATGGGTGGCTCAGGCGTGAGTGCGGCCGGCTGGACCATCACAGGTCAGGAAGTGCTGACGGGCTGGGTGCGCGGCGGACTGGGGCTGTTCCTGAGCCGCGACCACACGACGCTGACGCCCTTGGCCGAGCCTATCCTCGCCGTTGATCCGGGAGACTGGAAGCGACCGGCCCCATCGGAGCTGATCTTCTATCCGGTCATCCTGGACGCCAAGACCGGCGCCAATCAGCTCTCGAACAGCTGGATGTTGGTCTATGCTTATTTGCAGCCCAACCAGGGGGGTGATGAGAAATATCTCATATTCCGCGACGTCACGGTGTCGATGTCCAATGCCCCCGTGTCTCCGCAGGTGGGCGTGCTGCTCGCTCGCTGGTATGACGTGGCCCTGCACGACCATTGTCAACGACGGCCGCCGTTCCAGGCAACGGGGGCGCTTACAAGCTTGAAGCCCAGTCCGGATACCTTATGACGGCTGCGCCGACCGGCCAAGCGTCTTCGGAACTGGAGGATTGCGTCAGCGCCCGTCCGGGACATCCTGATCACCTTATCGCAAAGAAGGGGTTCTGCGAGGTGCACGCCTACCAGCGTCTGCGCACGGCGGGCTGGGTCTATAGCGGCCAGGAATTCAATACTCAGCCGCTTTACCAGTGCTACGCAGAGGCCGAACATTCAGATTTTGCAGCCAATCGTCCGGACTGCGATGGCGAAGGCCGCATGGAAGCGTTGCTCGGCTACGATCTCGTTCAGTGACGGCTCAGCGCGACAAGGACGACCGCTAGCCACTCACCTCGACGGTTGGCCTCGTCCGCTATGAGATTGGGAAAGGGCCCGCAGCCTGCACCGTCGCGGGCTGTCTATGGAAGCCGCATCATAGAGGCTGGGCGTGCGGACTGGCTCCATCATAACTCGCGTTCGGGCGCGCAGCTATAGAGACCTCGATGGCACACTCCTTTGATATCGGCCGGCGCGCCTTCGTCGGCGCCACGGCGGCCGCGCTCGCACCCTCGGCGGTGATGGCGGACGATGTTTTCACCACCCCGCTTCCGCAGGGACTTCGCCCGGCGCCGCCGAACGCGCGCCGCGTCGCCGTCCCGTACGAGCTCTGGCACTATGACGCCGACTGGGCCGGCAAGCCTGAGCCGCAACGCCCCTGGGGCCATCCCTCGCTGGGCTACTACGCCTCCGACAATCAGGAGATCGTGCGCAAGCACGCGCAGATGCTCGTCGGAGCGGGCGTCGACTACATCTTTCTGGACTGGTCCAACAACATCCACACCGACAACCGCACCGGACAGGGCGACCACACCACGCTGTCCATCGAGCGCGCCGCCTTGGCCCTGGCGGAAACCTACGCGACGCTGCCGACGCGGCCCAACATCAGCATCTTCATCGGCTTTCCGCAGGACCATGCGGCGGTGACGAACGGAGCCCTGCAGGACAAGGCCGACCAGGTGCACGCGCAGTTCGTCGCCAACCCACGCTCCGCCCCGCTGATGGAGCATCTCGACGGCAAGCCGCTGCTGCTGGTCTACGCCGACACGCCGTCCGCCTACCCGCACGGGCTGCCGCCATGGCGCGATCCCCGCTTCACCGTCCGCTACATGACCGGGTTCCTGACCCAACAACCGTCCCTGCTCGGGCCGAGGCTGCTCAGCCGCTACGGCTATTGGAGCTGGGAGGACCGGGGCGCCCAGACTTTGGCGGGCGTGGACGGGGTGGCGGATTGCATGACGGTGGTCGCGGCCTGGAGAGGGTCCGGTTCGCCTGGTCGCGCCGGCGGTGCCACCTTTCGCGAGGAGTGGAGGCGGGCGCGCAGGGCGGGGCCGCGGACAGTATTCCTCAACGGCTTCAACGAATGGAAGCGCCATGAGCAGCCCTCGCCCGATATCAGCAAGGACATCGAGCCCTCCACCGAGTTCGGGTCGCTCTACCTGGACATCACTCGCGAGCAGATCGCCGCCTTCAAGGCGGGCCGATAGCGAGCGACGGCCTGTCGGCAGGAGGGGCCTGCCCGTGGCGGCGCTCGCCCCCTTCGCGGCCTGCGCCGCGCTTAAGCGCATGGGCGATCCCACGAGACAGGCGATGTCATCTTCCGGCTTGGCGCCGATAAGGCTCGCTTGATCACGGGCGGAACCTCCTCTTCGATGGACGTTTCACCATCGCAGGCGTCCGCTGAAGCGGCGTCAAGCCGCCTGTTCTGGCCTCCCTTCGCCGAAACAGAGCGCCCGAGTGCTAAACCGCTCGCGCGGTAGGAGTATTCGGCCAGTGTAGATGGGGAGCGGGAGCCTCCTGTCTAAAGAGGAACGTGGATGGGCCACGTCCTCTCCAAGACAGGAGACGAGTGATGACGGAAGAGGTCATGCACCCGCTACGCCGCAGAATGCTTGAAGATATGACCGTGCGCAACCTCAGTGAGGGGACGCAGCAGGTCTACATCCGATCGGTTCGCGCCTGCTGCCGGTACTGCAACAAGAAGCCCTCGAAGCTGACGTTCGAGGATGTGCGGACGTTCCGCCTGCACCTGGTGGAGAGCGGTCTGGCGCCGGGCAGCGTCAACGGCGCCATGGTGGGGCTTCGGTTCTTCTTCCGCGTGACGCTGGGTCGGCCAGAGGCGCTGGACTACATCCTCATGGCGCGCGAGCCGCAGCGGCTGCCTACCGTGCTGAGCGCCCAGGAGGTGGCGCGCCTGCTGGAAGCGGCGCCGGGGCTGAAGTGGCGCACCGCGCTCAGCGTCGCCTTTGGGGCAGGGCTGCGGGCGTCGGAGGTGGTGGCGCTGAAGCTTTGCGACATCCACAGCGAGCGCATGCGGATCCGGGTTGAGCAGGGCAAGGGGCGGCGTGATCGGGACGCGCTGCTCTCACCCCAGCTGCTGGCGATGCTGCGGGACTGGTGGAAGACGGCCCGGCCTGCGGTGTGGCTGTTCCCCAACCGGCTGAGCGAGTTCGAGCATGTGACGCCCCGCTCGCTCAACTGCGCTTTTCACGTGGCCGCCAGACGCGCCGGGATCGCCAAGCCGGTTTGCCTGCATACGCTGCGGCACTGCTTCGCCACCCACCTGCTGGAGCAGCGGATGGACATACGCGCCATCCAGGTCCTGCTCGGCCAAAAGAAGCTGGAGAAAACGGCGGTCTACACCCACGTGGCGGCGAAGACCTTGGACGGCATCGCCAGCCCTCTAGATCTGCTGGGGTTGAGACCGACGCCGGCATGACGGTGGGCCGGGCCGTTGCGCCCGGTTCTGGAGGTCGCCGACGTCTTCCGCGCCCATGGGCCAGCCTGGCGACGAGACCATGCCGGCCATATCAGCCTGGACCAGCTGAAGGCCATGTGGCTTCGCCGTACTTCGTTTCGGCGATCGAGGCCTGCCGCACGGCGGAGCTCGGCGGGCACGTCGAGCGCTGCGAGGACTGCGCTCACGTCCAGATCGCCTACAACTCCTGCCGTAACCGACATTGTCCGAAATGCCAGGG
>NZ_CAHJWH010000139.1 GCF_903642205.1 Caulobacter sp. S45
CCGCCGCCGCCGGCGCCGCCCTGCTGCAGGCCGCCGCCGCCTGGACCCCGCACGCCCCAGCCACCGCCCTGCACCCGAGCGCCCCCGCCACTGACGCCGCGCCCCTGATCGCGGCCAGGCACGGCTGAGGGGAAGGCGGCCTTTGACGCAGACGGCATCGTTCTGCGTCAGGCGAGGCCGTAGGTGGCCGCCGCATGGCCGCTATGGCCGTAGGTCCGCTTTCTGGAGATAGGCCTTCGGTAAGTTTCCATCCTTCTCCGCCCTTTTGGGAGTCCGTGCTGCGGTAGGGGCCTCAGCAGGATGACGGGAGGGTCTTCGCTACGGCGTTCGCCGATCCAGTCAGGCTGGCCCTCTTAACGCTCAATCGATTAACCCGCCGCCGTGCGCCCCGCTCGCCTCCGCAGCCGCGCCAGCCGCCGCAGCCTTCGCCAGAAGCGGGTCTTGGCGGGTTCGGGGTAGGGCTGGAGGTTCAGGACGAACTCCTCCGCCGACTGTCGCCAGGAGAAGCCCTCGGCGTAGCGGCGCACCGCGGCGCGGTCGAACTTGAGGCAGTCGAGGCAAGCCTGGCGCAGGTCCTGGTTCACCTCGCCCGCGCCCGAGCCCGGAATGATGTCGATCGGACCCGGCGCGGGGTAGGCCGCCACCGGGGCGCCGGCGGCCATCGCCTCCAGGATCACCAGGCCGAAGGTGTCGGTGAGCGAGGGGAAGACCAGAGCGTCGGCATGGGCGTAATAGGCCGCCAGCTCCTCGCCGGACTTGGTGCCGACGAACAGCGCCTCGGGGTAGCGGGCCTGCAGCGGCTCTCTTGACGGCCCGTCGCCGACGATCACCTTGCTTCCGGGCAGGTCCAGGGCCAGGAAGGCCTCGACGTTCTTCTCCGGCGCCACCCGGCCGACGTTCAGGAAGACGGGGCGCGCGACGCCTTCCAGCAGGTGCGGGAACTCGGCGGCGCGATCGGGGTGGAACAGGGCCGTATCCACCCCGCGTGACCAGGGCGACAGGTTGCGGAAGCCGCGCCGGGTCAGCTCCTCGCGCATGGTGGGCGTGGCCACCATCACCCGCCCGGACGCCCGGTGGAACCAGCGCATGTAGGCGTAGCCCGCCGACACCGGAGCGGGCAGGCGCGCAGCCACGTATTCGGGAAAGCGGGTGTGGTAGCTGGTGGTGAAGGGCAGCTTCCACTCGATGCAGAGGCGCCGCGCCGCCAGGCCCACGGGGCCTTCGGTGGCGATGTGGATGGCCTCGGGCTCGAAGGCCTTGAACCGCTCCTGCATGGGCTCGTAGGCGCCCATGGCCAGCCGGATCTCGGGGTAGGTCGGGAGCGGCAGGGTCTTGAACTGATCGGGCGAGACGACCTCGATCTCATGGCCCATGGCCCGGCATTCGGCCACGGTGCGGGCGAGCGTGCGGACGACTCCGTTCACCTGCGGCTCCCACGCATCGGTGGCGAGCAGGATGCGCATCAGGCGACCATCCTGATGGCGACCCCCGGCAGGCCGCGCCACCTGTCGTCAGCTCGAGACCCCACCGCGATACGCACCCCGTGCAACTTGTGGCCCGTCCGCATCCCCGCACGCCGCCCGGCGGCGGTCCGGCGCCGCCGTACACTCCAGCGGCCTGGCCAGCGAGCCGCGGCTATAGGGTCAAAGCCACATCCTGGCGAGCCAATTCCCGGCGCCGGGCGCCCGGCGCATGGGCAGGTTTTCACCCACCCGGCCAATCAGCGGCTAGGTGATTTACCCGAGCCACCTTATCTGCGACCAAGTTGCAGTGCAGCATTGGCTTCAGGATCATGGACGCAGCGGTCGGCACGCTCGACGATTTCACCTTCGAGGAGCCTGCGCCAGCCCGTACGCGCCAGGCCGGCGACAGCCCGAAGTCGCTGCGCACCCGCGCGCGCATCCTGGACACCGCCATGCGGCTGTTCGCCGAAACCGGCTACCATCCGGCCAGCAACGCGGTGATCGCGGAGGCTTCGGGCCTGACCCGGGGCGCCATGCTCTACCACTTCGCCAGCCGCGAGGCGCTGCTGGACTGCGTCATCCCCCACATCCAGGCGGCCCGGGCTCGTCTGTTCGAGGAGGCTGCGGGCCACATGCCGCCTGGGGCCGAGCGCACCGACCACGCCATCGACACCTATTGGCGGCTGCTGCATCGGCTTCCCTTCGTCGCCTTCGCCGAACTTGAACACGCCGCGCGTACAGATACGCCGCTGCGGGACCGTCTCCGGAGCGCGCAGGCCGCGTTCGACCGGAACCAGGTCGGCGAGCACATGGCCGAGCTTGTACAGGCCGGCGAGGCCCCGCGCTTCCAGGCGAGCCGTGATCTCGCACGCTTCGTCCTGGAAGGGCTCTCGCGGGCGCACTTGGCCGATGAGGGCGATGCGCGCACCGAACGGCTGCTGGCCGTGGTGAAGCGGGCGGCCCGCATGCTGAACCGAAAGGGCGCGCTATCGGACATCTGGCCGGAGGGCTGAGACCGGTCAGCCGCCCGGCCGAGGGCTCGCCTGCGCCTCGATGGAGGCGAGATCGGCCGGGCGACCGGCGAAGAGCCGCCTGGCCTCGGTCAGCGCCGCCGCCTGTGCGGCCGCGTCTCCCAGCACCCCGTAGGATCGCACCAGCCGGGCCCAGCCCCGGGGATCGTCTGGGGCGGCCTTCAGTTCGGCGGCCTGACGCGCCACCATGGCGTGGATGAAGGCCGCCTGCGGGCCGGCGAGCGGCGCGCGCTGAAGGCCGGCCATCCGTTGGGGATTGGTGGGCGATGTCCGGATCATGCCCGGCGCCTGGCCTGTACGAACGCGCTCGATCTCGGTCTGGAGCGCCGCGCGGCGGGGTTCGTCCGGCGGCAGGTCGGCCAGCAGGGCGCGCCAGGCCGAAAGACCGCCCGCCGTGTCGCCGCCGGCGATCTGCGCCCGGCCGACATAGTAGCGTGCCGCGGGATTGCGGGGGTCGAGGTGCAGGGTCTGCTGGAAAGTCTGCACCGCCTCGAGCGTCAGCTTGCCGCCGGCGTCCATGACCAGCGCCTCGCCCTCCGACGCGCGCAGGTCGGCGCGTCCGGGCGCCAGGGACGCCGCCGTGGCGAAGGCGCGTCCAGCCCCGAAGGCGTCGCCTGCCGCCATTTCGGCTCGCCCGAGGTAATCGTAGGCCTGCGGGTCATGGGGCCTCTGGCGCGCGATCTCGCGCAGCACGGCGGCCATGCGGGCCGGATCGAGCGTGCCGGGATCGGCGCGCCGCCACGCCTCCAGGCGAGCCGCGTAGGGCTGGTCCGGCAGGCCTGAGGCGCCCAGCTTGAGGTAGACGAGCAGAGCCAGGGCGGCCGCCATGGCGGCGCACAGGGTGGCGACGAGCCGGCTCATGCGACCGCCGGTCGTCTCCGGCGTCGCCTGGGTGTCGGCGAAGCGCAACAGGCGGCGGGCGGCCTCCGCCCGCGCGGCCCGGTGCTCCTCGGGCCCGAGCAGCCCCTGTCCGGCCTGCTCGTCAAGCTCGCTCAGCTGGCGGCGATAGAGCGGCAGCGCCGGATCCTGGGGCGCGGCCTGGGCGAGGCGCGCTGCGGCTCCCGCACGCGAGATGACCAGCGCGGCGGCCGCGGCGGCAAGCAGGCCCGTGACGATCCAGAACGCCCACATCCGCCCGCTCCTAGCGCAGCAAGCGGCGCGCGCGAAGGCGCCGCATCGCGTCAGGCTTCCGCACGCGGCAGGTCCAGATCGACCCGCAGCCCGCCGAGACTGGAGCGCGAGAGGGTCAGCGAACCCCCATAGGCCCGTGCCAGCTCATCGACGATGGAGAGGCCCAGCCCCGAACCCGGCGCGCTCTCATCGAGCCGCGCGCCGCGCTTCAGCACCTCGGCGCTTTGGGCTTCGTCCAGGCCTGGCCCGTCGTCCTCCACGGTGAGCTGCAGACGGCCGGGCGCGGCGGGCTCAGCGTTGACGCGCACGCGGCCGCGGCAGAACCTGCAGGCGTTCTCCAGCAGGTTGCCGGCGATCTCCTGCAGGTCCTGGCGCTCGCCTAGGAAGGCCAGGCCCTCCTCGGCCTCCCAGTCCACATCCACGCCGCGGGCCTGGAAGATGCGTTGCAGGGTGCGGGCCAGCTCGTCCAGAACCTCAGCGACCGGGGTCCGCTCTCCGGAGCCCTGAGAGCGGGCGGCGGCACGGGCGCGGCGCAGGTGGTGCTCCACCTGCCGGCGCATGGTCTCGGCCTGGCGGTCCACCACGGCGGCCAGCGGGCTGGGATCGCGGTCGGCCTCGGCCAGCATCACGGAGATCGGGGTTTTCAGCGCATGAGCCAGGTTGCCGACATGGGTGCGCTGGCGCTCCACGACCTCCTGGTTGTGGTCGAGCAGGGCGTTCAGCTCGCTGGCCAGCGGGGCGAGTTCGCGGGGATAGGCGCCGGCCAGCCGCTGGGCCTTGCCCTGGCGCACGCCCGCCACCTCGCGCCGCATGGCGAAGAGCGGCGTCAGCCCCACCACCACCTGGACCACCACCGCGCCCACCAGCCCGACGCCCAGCAGCACCAGGGCTGCGGCCGTGGTCCAGGCGAAGCGGCGCACGTCGCGGTTGAGGGGCGCCCGGTTCTCTGCGGCCATGAACACCACCGGCGCGGCATGCCCCGGGAGGAAGGCCAGCAGGGCCGCCGCCCTCAGCGGCTCATGCCCGTCCTGGGCCGGTCCCACGGTGTTGTAATAGGCCGTGGTTCCGGGAGCCGCCTGTAGCTGGACCATGACCTTGTGCGGCGCGTTCAGCACCTGATCCCAGAGCGAGCGGGAGCGCGCCAGGGCGTGCAGCCGCCCGTCGGCTGGATAGTCGGCGATCTGCCAGTACTTGCCCGAATAGGCGCGGGTGGCGCGCTCGTCGGTGAGGGACGGGGCGGTGACCGCACCATCGGCCTCGACCCCCGCCCCGGCGTACAGCCCGTTGGCGAGGTCGGCCAGGTCGGTGTCGAAGCGGCTGAGCGCGGCATGGTCGAACAGCAGGGTCAGCGCCACGCCCATGCCCACCAGCAGCAGGATCGACCAGACCGCCGCCAGCGCCACCAGCCGCCCGACCAGCGAGCGGCGGCCGAAGTCGGGGCGCGCGCCTGTCCCCTGGCGGTCGGACGATCGGCTGGAGGATGCGGCCAGAGGCTTGTTCAGCATGCGGCTAGCCTTATCCCGGTCCAAGTCCCTATCTAACGCCACGACGCCGGCCGTTGCACGCCGCGCCGCAGCCTTACCGAGACCGTCCGCCCCGATGCCCACGCCTGGCCTGTCGTCCATCACCCCGGAGAGCCTGGTCGAGGAGCTGGCCCAGGCCAAGCTACCCTCCGCCCACACGCCTGCAGGCCTGGTCGTGCGCGCCTTCCGCAGCCGGGTGGATGGGACCGAGCACCTGGCGCTGATCAAGGGCGAGCCTGTGCCCGACGCGCTGGTGCGGGTGCACTCGGAGTGCCTGACCGGCGATGCGCTGGGCTCGCTGCGCTGCGACTGCGGCGAGCAGCTCCGCACCGCGATGGCGCGGATCGGGGCGAGCGAGAGCGGCGCCCTGATCTACCTGCGCGGCCATGAGGGGCGCGGCATCGGCCTTGCCAACAAGATCGCCGCCTATGCGCTGCAGGACGGCGGCCTGGACACCGCCCAGGCCAATGCGGCGCTGGGTTTCGCGCCGGACGCGCGCGACTATCGCGAGGCGGCGGACATGCTGCTGGCGCTGGGCCTGGACGACATCCGCCTGCTGACCAACAACCCGCTGAAGGGCGCAGCGCTCAGGCGCCACGGCGTGCGGGTGCGGGAGGATGTGCCCCTCATCCTGCCGTCCAACCCGCACAATGCAGACTACTTGGCGACCAAGCGGGACAAGATGGGCCACCGGCTCCCGGGCGAGGCCGCCTCGGGCCTGGCTTCAACCCCGCACGCTGCGGAGTGAACCGCTCAGGCTCCCCGCGGCGGCCGGCCTGGCAGCATGCGCTGCAGCTCGGGCTCTCGGTCGATCCACTGGTGCTTCAGCGCACCGAGCACGTGCAGGCCGAACACCCCGTAGAGGACGTAGGCCAGCCATTTGTGGATGGCGAAGAAGACGTCGTGGAAGTGCTCCTTGGCCGCCGGATCGAGGTTGGCGATCGGCGCGATGCGGAACCAGGGCACGAGCCAGAACAGCTTCATCGGATGGGTGGGGCCGCCCTTCCACGCGGAATCGTGCATCCAGCCCGACAGCGGGATGGCCAGGATCAGGACGTAGAGCCCGGCGTGGGCCAGGTGGGCGGCCATGCGCTCCCAGCGGGGATAGTCGGCCGGCAGCGGCGGCGGCGGATGGGCGGCGCGCCAGAGCAGGCGAAGCAGGACCAGGCCAAGGACGGTGATGCCGATCGACTTGTGCGTGTCGATCACCGGCCGGGTCCAGCTCTCCGGCCATTTGTCGACACACCAGACCAGGACCAGGTTCGCCAGGATGAGCCCGGCTATGATCCAGTGAAGGGCCATCGCAACGCCGGTGTAGCGGTGCCTTGCGGCCTCGACTTGCATGTTCGACATCCAAGGTGGAAGAGGCTGGCGTCCCGGTATCCGGAAGATGCGAGCGCGGTTGGACTAGCTTAACCGGAACCCCATGGCAAACCTCTCCCAGGGCCTTTCGCTCGCTACGCCCGCGCAGGCCGAAGCCGACCTCGCCGCACGGCTTACGGCGCAGTCGCCACGCCGTACGCCGCCGCCTACGCCCTGGGCCAGCACGGCCATCCATGGCGCGGTGCTGGTGCTGTGGATCGCCCTGCTGGGCGCCCCCTTCGGCCTGCACGGGGTGTGGGTCTGGTCGGCGGGCCTGGTCTATGTCGCCTACGACACCCTGCTGCTGGTCTTCACCTTCTGGCAGACCCTGCCCCTGCTGAAGACAACCCCTCCCTCGGCTGCCGTCAGCCGCAGGGTCTCGGTGGCCGTCATCGTGGCGGCCAAGGACGAGGCGCTGGTGCTGCCCGTCACTCTGAAGGCCCTGCTCGGTCAGTCCGACCCGCCCGACCGCATCCTGATCGCCGACGACGGCTCCGCCGACGCCACGCCCGAAGTCCTCGCACGTCTTTATGGACTAGAGCCGCCGCCCCTGGGCGAGATGTCCACCCGTCACCCGCAAATCCATTGGCTGCGGCTGGGCGGGGGCGGAAAGGCCCGGGCCATGAACACCGCCCTGTCGCTGATCGCCGAGGAGGTGGTGCTGACCGTGGACGCCGATACGCTGCTTCAGCCCGGCGCGATCGCTGCGGTCCGGGACGCCTTCTCCGCCGAAGCGGACCTGGTCGCCACCACCGGCGTGCTGACGCCGGTCTGCGCCGCCACCACGTCCGGACGGATCATGGAGTGGTTCCAGACCTACGAGTACATCAGGAACTTCCTGGCCCGCTATGCCTGGATGCGGCTGGACAGCCTGCTGCTGATCTCCGGGGCCTTTGCGGGCTTCCGCCGCGCCGCGGCGCTCGAGGTCGGCGGCTTCGACCCCGACTGCCTGGTGGAGGACTACGAGCTGATCCACCGGCTGAAGCGCTACAGCGTGCGCCACGGCCGCCGCTGGACCACCCGCGTGCTGGGCGGGGCGCTCGCCCGCACCGAGGCGCCGAGCACCACCCTGGCCTTCCTGCGCCAGCGGCGGCGCTGGTTCGGCGGCTTCCTGCAGACGCAGTACTGGTACCGCGACATGGTGGGCGACCGCCGCTACGGTGCGCTAGGGCTGGCCATGCTGCCGGTGAAGGCCGTCGACACGCTGCAACCGCTTTATGGCCTGACCGCCTTCGTCCTGCTGTGCAGCTATGTCGTGCGAGGCCGGCTGACGATCCTTGAGCCGGTCGGCGGGGTGATCGCGGCCAAGATCCTGATCGACTTCTCCTTCCAGCTCTGGGCCATCCACCTCTATCGCTGCTGGGTGGGCGATCGCCGGATCGCGTCCTTCGGTCACGCCCTTGTCGCCTCGATCATCGAGCCTTTCAGCTTCCAGCTGCTGCGGCACCTGGGGGCAGCCTGGGGTTGGGTGGTGTTCCTGCGCGGCCGCCAGACATGGGGCAGCCAGCAGCGCGCGGGCGCTCTGCGCTAGCTCGCTGAGCTTTCCACCCCCAGGAAGCGGTAGCCGACACCGGCCTCGGTGGTGATCAGCCTGGGGACATCCGGTTCCCCTAACGGCCGACAGCAGCGGGCGAGGGTCACGACGCGCGCCCTGCGCCCTGGACCAGGACTAGGCTAGCCCCCCGTCGGCGGCCCCCATGTGCACCTAGCCGGCGGCCTCCAGGGCCGGGCCGAGGAAGCGGGGGTTCACGCCGGCGTGCCGCACGACGGAGCCGCCCGCGACGAGCTCAACGCCCGCCTCGGGATGGCCGACGCTATGGCCGCTGGCCAGCCCTCCTCACCCCAGCGCCCCCCAAGGCATCGGATGCACCTTACGGTCGCCCAGCGCCGCACAGAGGGGCGGCCCGGCGAACAGCGCAGCGATGGCGCGGTCGCGGGCGTTGAGGCCGCCGGCGTAGGCGCCGAAGGCGGGGAGGAGCAGGCGCTCGCCGTCGGTGACGAAGGCGCGGCGGCGGATGCCCGCGCGGCCG
>NZ_CAHJWH010000140.1 GCF_903642205.1 Caulobacter sp. S45
TCGCCGACGGCCCAGGCGATCTCGGCCTCGCGCGCCCGCTCGCGGCCGACGTCCACCATCTCGGCGTTGTAGTCCACCACCAGGATCTTGGCGTCCGCGCCGCCCCGCCGCGCCTTGGCGGCCCGGGCGAGCCTGGCCAGGCGCTTGGCGATGTCGCCCGTGCCGCCGGCGCAGTCGATGATCCGCTCGCCGGGCTGGGGGTTCAGACGGACGGCAATCATGTCCTTCCACGCCCGGTGCACGCCCGCGCTCATCAGGTCGTTCATCAGGTCGTAGCGCGACGCCACCCGGTCGAACACGCCGCGGACCAGGCGGGGCTTGTCCTCGGGCTCGACGTCTCGGAAGCCGAAGCTGGCGCGCGTGTCGCTCATGGGGCTGAGGCTTAGACCAGAACCGCAGGCGCCGTCATGCCCTTCGCGCCTCAGCCGACCTGAGCCGCGAGGGCGTCGGCGATCGGGCACGCCGCCTCGAACACATAGTCCGGCCGCCCGGCGCTGACCGGTCCGACGCCGGCCGCCGCAAGGTCGGCCGCAATGTCGAGCAGCGCAGGCTCCGGCGCCAGCAGGCCGAAGGGCTGGCGGGTGGCGCCGCGCGCCAGGTGGGCCTCCGTGGCGTCGCGGGCGGCCTGGTCCTGCTCCTCCGGCCAGCGCAGGGCGGCGAGGCTCCTGGCCCGGGCGCGCGCCTCCGCAACCGAGATCAGCCGTCGCACCAGGGCCAGCTGGTGCGGCGCCCAGGGCGCGTGCAGCGAGGCGGCGAGCTGGGCCTGGCTCTTCAGGATCACGCCGTCGGAGACGATCTTCAGGTTGTTGGCCGCGAGCGTCGCACCGGTGGTAGTGATGTCCACCACCAGCTCCGCCAGCCCCGCCGCCGGCGCACCCTCGGTGGCGCCGCCGCTGTCCACGATGCGGTAGTCGGCGATGGCCTTGGCGGCGAAGAAGGCGCGGGTCTGCACGGCGTACTTCGTGGCCACCCGCAGGCGCGAGCCGGTGCGGCCGAGATAGAGGTGCGCCACTTCCTCCACGTCGGCCATGGCGTCCACGTCGATCCAGCTCTGCGGCGCCGCCACCACCAGGTCGGCCCGGCCGAAGCCGAGCGCGCGGAGCAGCATGACCCGCTCGTCCAGCCCCTCTCCGGTCTCGCGCAGCAGGTCTTCGCCGGTGACGCCGGCATGGATGTCGCCGGCGTCCAGCGCGGCGGCGATGTCGCCGGCCGACATCAGCCGCACCTCGGCGCCCGGCAGGCCGCGCAGCAGGGCGCGGTAGCCGCGGTCTCCGCCGTCGGCCTCCAGGGTGAAGCCGCATTCGGACAGCCAGCGCTCCACCTGCTCCTTCAGGCGGCCCTTGGAGGGGACGGCGAGGACGAGCGGGGACATCCTCAAGCCTCCGCCACCGCACGGCCCGGCCGCACGGTGCAGCCTACGGCGCCGACCCGATCGCGAGCGCCGAGCCGGGCCGGCAGGCTGTCGTAGCGGCCGCCGGCGGCGACGGGGCGGTCGTAGCCGAGCTCAAGGCTTCGCACCTCGAACAGCATGCCGTCGTAGTAGCCGAAGGCGCGCATGAAGCCCGTGGAGAACACCATCGCCCACTCCGGCACCCCGGCCGCGGCGAGGCCGCGGAGCCGTCGCACCCACGGCTGGAGCTGGACGTCGAACTCCACCTTGGCTTCATAGGCGAGGGACTCGATGCGGTCGAAGGCCTCCCGCGGCGGCGCGATGATCTCGAGATAGCGGGTGATCAGGTCCGCCTCGGCGGGGCTCAGGCGCCCGGCCCAGGCCTGCTCGGCCCGGGCGCAGAGGCGATGCGCGATTTCCGCCGGCGAACGGCCGCCCACCGGCGAGATGCCCGCCAGCTTCCACAGCTCCTCCAGCACGCCGGTGGCCTCGCCTTCGGGAAGGCTGCCCAGCAGCTCCGGCAGCCGCTCGCCCGCGCGTGGCGCGGGACCGGACCGGGCGCGGGACAGCTCCTGCTGCAGGCTGCGGCCGCTGGCGTAGGCGCCGACCAGCCGGGTGCGGAGCGCCTGGGGAAGGTCGAGGGCGGCCAGGAAGGCGTCGAACAAGGCCACGTCGCCGAGCACCAGCCCAAGGTCGCTCCGGCCGCCGGCCTGGGACGCCGTCCAGGCGAGGGCTGCGATCTCCACGTCCTGCCCGATCTTGTCGTCGGCCTGGCCGTAGACCTCAGCCCCCATTTGCAGGAACTCGGCCGGGCGCCCGCTGCCGCGGGGCGCGGTACGGAAGGCCTTGCCCTCGTAGAGGTAGCGGCCCTCGGCGGCGCCGCTCTCGATGTGGACGGAGGCGATGGGGATGGTGAAGTCCGGACGCAGGCAGAGTTCGGCCGCGCCCTCGCCCTGCACGGTGAACAGGCGCGCGCGCATGGCCTCGCCCGCGAGGTCGAGCAGCAGCGACAGGGGCTGCAGCACCGCCGCATCGCTCCAGACCCCGCCGAACGCCACGAACGGGGCGCGGATGGCCGAAAGCCGATCGGGCGCGACCGGACGCTCCACCAGCACGCGCTTCAGCCTTCCAGGATGCGGTGGACGTGCGCCACCAGATCAACGCGGGGAATCGTCGCCTGGCCGGGCCGCTCGCTCTTCCAGGCCTTGTTGTCGGCCACCTGTCCGGCCAGCGTCCGGCCGAGGTCGAGGTCCTTCACCGTCACCGTACCCGCCGCAAGCTCGTCCTCGCCGACGATGACGGCGGCGGGCGACAGGCGGCGATCGGCGTACTTCATCTGCGCCTTCATGCCCGAGGCGCCCAGATAGACCTCCGCCGCGATGCCACCGGAGCGCAGCTCGCCGGCGATGGCGAAGTAGTCGGCCATGGCGGCCTCGTTGAAGGCGATCACCACCACAGGACCACGCGCGGCGGCGCCGGGCTCCCGCCCGGCCGCCCGGAGCGCCGCCACCAGCCGGCTGACGCCGAAGGAGAAGCCGGTCGCCGGCACGCTCTCGCCGGTGAAGCGGGCCACCAGGTCGTCATAGCGGCCGCCGCCGCCCACCGAGCCGAAGCGGATGGGCCGTCCCTGTTCGTCGAAGGTGTCGAGCAGCAAATCGGCCTCAAACACGCAGCCGGTGTAGTATTCCAGTCCCCTCACGATGGTGGAGTCGAACGCGGCCTGAGATTCAGGCACGCCGAGTCGGTCGAGAGCTGAGTTGATGCGGTACAGGTCCTCCAGCCCCTTGTCGCCCGACGCTGACCCTCCGATAGCGTCGGCGATGCGACCCAGCGTGCCAAGTCGGCTGCCGCTCACCGGACTGGTGACAAAGGCCAGGACCCGTTCGCTCGCCGCCGCTGGCAGCCCGGCGCCCCTTGTGAAGTCGCCGCTTACGTCGCGCCGACCCTCGCCCAGCAGTTCGCGAACGCCGTCGGGGCCGAGCCGGTCCAGCTTGTCCACCGCGCGCAGCACGACGAGCTTCTGGGCCGGCTCGCTGACGCCAATGGCCTCCAGCAAACCGTTTAGGAGCTTGCGCGTGTTGATCTTGATCACCGCTGCGCCGCGAGGAAGTCCCGCCGCCTCCAGCCCCTCCGCCGCCATGGCGATGATTTCGGCGTCGGCCTCCGGCCGGGCGGAGCCGACCGTGTCGGCGTCGCACTGGATGAACTCGCGGAAGCGGCCCGGACCCGGCTTCTCGTTCCGCCACACCGTGCCGAAGGCGTAGCGGCGGAAGGGCTTGGGCAGGGTCTCGCGGTTCTGGGCGTGGAAGCGGGCGAGCGGGGCGGTCAGGTCGTAGCGTAGCGCCATCCACTGCCCATTCTCGGTGTCTGGATCGTCCTGCAGCGCGAACACGCCCTCGTTCGGCCGGTCGCTGTCGGGCAGGAACTTGCCCAGCGCATCGGCGTACTCGAAGGCCGAGGTCTCCAGGGCCTCGAACCCGAACCGCTCATAGACC
Organism: Caulobacter sp. S45; assembly: GCF_903642205.1. Lineage (GTDB taxonomy): Bacteria > Pseudomonadota > Alphaproteobacteria > Caulobacterales > Caulobacteraceae > CAHJWH01. Next base: position 3,886 of record NZ_CAHJWH010000140.1, read on the forward strand.
TCGGCTACGGCCGTCAGGATCGTCCGCTCCGCGCGTAGATCGCGCGCGCGCCGGTCCTGGAAGCCGCGCGGGCTGCGGGCCTGGGGCCGGAAGGCGGGGGTGTCGGACATAGAGGATTACGGCTCAGCTGAAGCCGCGCGTGCCTATCCGATCAGCCGCCGGGCGGCAAGGAAGGGTGGGCGGCGACAAGCTTCTTGGGCGCGATCTCGGCCCAGCTGGCGCGGACCAGCTCGGCCAGCTCGTCGGGCTCGATCCCCTCCAGCGCCACGTAGCAGGAGATGATCTTGCCCCAGACGCTGGGTGTGAACACCTCGGGCCGGACCTCCCAGAGCAATTCCCGGCGGCCCTGGGGTAGCCTGAGCAGCGCCTTGCCCCCGTCGCGCACGGCGATCTGGGCGAAGATCTTGCCGTTCACCCGGAACGAGGGCGCACCGAAGTGGTCCTTCTCTTCCGCCTCCGGCAAGGCGAGGGCGGCGGCGCGCAGGTCGTCCGGCGAGGAGCCCACGGCCGCCCCCAGCGCTATTGCGCGCCGCTGTCGGCGGCTGGCCACGCTTCCGAGAAGGCGGGGCGGTGACGATCTTCGATGTCGGCCTCGTCGATCTCGTAGACCTCGAACTTGTCCGGGTAGAAGGCCAGCATGTCCTTGATCTGCTCCATGGCCGGATACGGTGTCTCGTAGCTCCACACGGCGTTCTCGAGCATGTCTCCGTTCATGTAGAAGGTGAAATAGCTGGCGTCGCCCTTGTAGGGACAGTTGGTGTGGTGGGTGGTCTTGGAGATGAAGCCCGTCTCCACATCGGCCCGCGGGAAGTAGTGCACCGGCGGGTAGTCGGCTTCCTTCAGCGTCAGAACGTTGAAGCTGGCGGCGATCACATGGTCCTGGAAGCGCACCCTGACCTGGCGCGGATTGGGCGTGATGGTAATGGGATGGTCCGGACCGGGGGTCTTCATCGCGCGGCGCCTCTTGGGGGTTCGGGAGCCAAACGCTCCAGCGGGGGCGGCGTTTCCGCTCCTTCCCTGCGACGCGGGGAGGAGAACTGAGCTGCTTGTCCGAGGGCGGAACGCATGGTCTGCTCGCCGCAGCGGGATCGCCCGCACCTTGGGGAGAGCCTGACCGCGTGAACATCGTTCTTGTCGCCGGCCTGCTGATCACGATCCTCACCGCCATCCCGGTGCTGCTGCAGCTTAGAGGCCACCCTCGGGGACTGTTCGTGCTGTTCTTCGCCGAGATGTGGGAACGATTCTCCTACTATGGCATGCGGGCGCTACTGATCTACTACCTGACCCAGCACTTCCTGTTCGAGGACAAGGCGGCGGCCAGCGAATACGGTGCCTATACCACGCTGATCTATCTGATGCCAATTGTCGGCGGCGTCCTGGCGGACCAGTACCTCGGCACGCGCAAGGCCATCGTCTTCGGCGGATTGCTCTTGACCATCGGCCAGTTAGGCTTGGCCATCCAGGGACCCGCGGCGCAGCAGGTGCTGACCTACCACGGCCACGACTACGTGTTCGAGGCGAGCGGCCGGGGCGACGCGCGCCATGCGGCGCTGAAGGTCGGGAACACCGCCTACGACTTCGCCTCCACGCCCGCCGGCGGGCTGGCGCTGAAAGGGCTGCCCGCGACCGCTCCCCTGCCCTCGGTATTGCCCAAGGGCGGCTACGCCCTTTCGGTGCAGAAGCGGCCCGAGCTGTTCGCCGACATCCTGTATCTAGCCCTGTCGCTGATCATCATGGGGGTGGGCTATCTGAAGGCCAACATCACCTCCATCGTGGGCCAGCTCTATCCCGCCCACGACCCTAGGCGCGATGCAGGCTTCACCCTCTACTATTACGGCATGAACCTCGGCGCCTTCTGGGCGGCGATCATCTGCGGGGCGGTGGGCCAGAGCGTCGGCTGGTGGGCCGGCTTCGGGCTCGGCGGCCTGGGGATGGCTGCGGGGCTGGTGGTGTTCGTGCTCGGCAAGCCGCTGCTGCAGGGCCACGGCGAGCCGCCGGTTCCCGGGCGGCTGCAACGCAGAGTCGCCGGGCCGCTGAAACTGGAGGGCGCACTCTACCTTGCGGGCCTGGTAGGCGTGGCCGTCGTGTTCGTGCTGCTGCAGCACAACGCGGTGGTGGGCTACCTGCTGGCCGCCGGGTCGGTGGCGATCCTGGGCTATGTCGGCTGGTGGATGGCCAGGCGCTGCAGCAAGGTGGAGCGGGATCGTCTGAGCTTGGCGCTGGCGCTGGTCTGCGGGTCGGTGGTGTTCTGGACGCTGTTCGAGCAGGCGGGCTCCTCGCTCAGCCTGTTCGCCGCGAGGAACACCCAGCTCCCGAGCCATGGCTTTGTGACCATGAACGCCGCCCAGACCCAGTCCTTCAACCCCGGCTTCATCCTGATGTTCGCGCCGGTGTTCGCCGCGGTCTGGCCCTGGCTGGCCAGGCGGGCGCGCGACCCTAATCCGGCGATCAAGTTCGGACTGGCGCTGGTGCAGGTCGGCGCGGGCTTCCTGGTGCTGGCGCTGGGCGCGGGCTTCGCCGATGCGAACTACCGGCTGCCGCTGATCTTCCTGGCGGTGGCCTACCTGCTGCACACCACGGGCGAGCTCTGCCTGTCGCCGGTAGGGCTGTCCCAGATCACCAAGCTGGCGCCGGCGCTGCTGGTCTCCACCCTGATGGCGGTCTGGTATCTGTCCATTTCCTGGGCGGAGTGGATCGGCGGCTTCATCGCCCAATTCGCCGGGAGCGCGACCGTGGGCGGCCAGGTGCTCGACCCCAAGGCGGCGCTGACCACCTCGCTGCACGTCTTCTCCGTCATCGGCTGGATCGCGGTGGCGGCGGGCGCGGTGTTCCTGGCGCTTTCGCCCTTCCTCAGGCGCTGGGCGCATGGCGCGACCGAGGCGGACGTGCATGAGCCGAACGCGCCGGTGTTCGACGGCGACCGGTCCGGTCTCTCCCCCGCGACCCTGCGAGGCGACGTTTGAGCCCGTCGCCCATGCTGCTGGTGGCGGCGGCGGCTCTGATCGACGCCGACGGGCGGGTGCTGATCGGCCAGCGGCCGGAAGGCAAGTCGCTGGCAGGGCTCTGGGAGTTCCCCGGCGGCAAGGTCGAGCCCGGCGAGACCCCCGAGGCCTGCCTGATCCGGGAGCTGGACGAAGAGCTGGGCATCCAAGTCAGCCAAGCCTGTCTCGCCCCTTTCGTCTTCGCCAGCCAAGCCTATGAGGCCTTCCACCTGCTGATGCCGCTCTACCTGCTGCGCCGCTGGGAGGGCCAGGTCACCCGCCGCGAGCACGCGGCGCTCAAGTGGGTGCAGCCGGCCCGGCTGTTCGACCACCCCATGCCCCCGGCCGACGCGCCGCTCTGCGCCTGGCTGCGGGACTTGCTCTGAACCTCAGTCCCTGCGCTGGTCGGCACAGGACGCCGTTCCTATCTGCGAGGCCGAATGGCCATACGTCCTGACCTGCCGCCGGTCGTGCACCACCCGGCCTACAGCGCCGACATGCCGGCCAACCACCGCTTCCCGATGGGCAAGTACGCGGCCCTGGCCCAGGTCCTGATCGACGAGGAGCTTGTCCCGGAGACCGGCTTTTTCCGACCCGAGCCGGCGAGCTTCGCCGCGCTGGCGGCTGTGCATGATCCCGTCTACGTCCGCCACGTCTTCGATCTCACCGTGCCGCGCGAGGTGGAGCGCCGCATCGGCCTGCCCATCACCCGCTCGGTGGCCGAACGCGCCCGCGCCGCCACGGGCGGGACGATCCTGGCCGCGCGGCTGGCGCTAGAACATCGGCTGGCCTGCAACACCGCGGGCGGCAGCCACCATGCCGGCCCGGCGGGCGGGGCGGGTTTCTGCACCTTCAACGACGTGGCGGTCGCTGCGCGGATATTGCTCGGTGAAGGCGCCGTGCGCCAGATTCTGGTGGTGGACTGCGACGTGCACCAGGGCGACGGCACCGCGCGCATCTTCGAGCGGGAGCCGCGCGTCTTTACCTTCTCCATGCAGGGCGAGAAGAACTACCCGGTCCGCCGCGCCGTCAGCGACCTGGACATCGAGCTGCCGGACGGGACGACGGACGGGCCGTACCTCGGGCGCTTGGCCGAAGCCCTGCCCGGCGTGGTGGACCGCGTGCGCCCAGACCTGATCTTCTACATCGCAGGGGTCGATCCCCATGCCGACGACCGGCTCGGCCGGCTGTCGCTCAGCGACGAAGGTCTGGCGGCCCGCGACGCATACGTGCTCGCCACCTGCCTGTCGGCCGCGCCGGTGGTGGGCGTTATCGGCGGAGGCTACGACCGGAACATCGACGCCCTGGCCAAGCGCCACGCCACCCTGCACCGGGCGGCGGCGAAGGCGTGGCGCACGCTGGGATAGCGCCACACGCTCGACAGCCCTGACGCGAGATGTTGAAAAGAGAACGCCCGCCGGACTGGCCGGCGGGCTGGCGCGCTCAGCGCGCGAACTTCTGGAACTTGAGCCGCTTGGGCATGAGCGAGTCCGCGCCCAACCGCCGCTTCTTGTCCTCCTCGTAGGCCTCGAAGTTGCCCTCGAACCATTCCACATGGCTGTCG
>NZ_CAHJWH010000141.1 GCF_903642205.1 Caulobacter sp. S45
TCTTCCACGTCGGCGCGCCGGGCGCAGCCGTCACGACCTGGTTGAGGACCACCTTCCGCCAGGACGACGAGCCGCTCCGCCGGGCCGCCGTGGCGGCTCTGGCGCTGGGGCTCGACGCCCGCGTCGCCGGCTGGCCGGCCGAGTTGCTGGAGCTGCACCCCGCCGCCCATGCGCGCCTGGCCGCCTTCCTGTCGGCGAGCCGCCCCTACAATCCCGAGACCTTCTCGCGCGACGTGGCCTTGGTGACCGGCCTGGCCACGCCGGTGGGACCCCTGACCCTCTCCATCCCCGATCCCGCCGACATGGAGAGTCTCGCGCCTCGCGCCCGGCGGGCGGCCGGCGCCTTCTGTCGACAGGTGCTGCAGTACGGGACGGCCCCGGCCCGCGCCTGGCTGGCGGAGGTGGGGACCCGACCCTGGGCGGAGCTGCACGTGGATCTGCGCACGCTGGAGGACTTCAACACCGAGGGCTTTCTGCGCTGCTACCACCGCCTCGCGGCCCTGCTGCGGGTGCGCCCCGACCTGGCCGGGGTCTGTGGCGCAAGCTGGCTCTACGACCCCCAGCTCGCCCACTACAGCCCGGGCCTGGCCTTTCTCCGGCGCACGGCGGAAGACGGCGGGGGACGGCTGATCCGGCTGAAGGCCGACCCGGTCCAGACCGCCTACGCCATCGCCCGGTCGCCGATCCGGCGCAGGCTGGTGGAGAGCGGGGCCTATCTTCCGGTCTGCTATGGCATGTACTGGACCCGGGCCGCCCTGCTCGCCTGGTCCGAGCGCGCCTTGGCCGAGGAGAGGTCAGCCGGACCCGAGCGCAAGCATTTGCAAGTCGTTCGCAAGTAAAGAGACGCAGCCCTGCTGCGTGCTCCGCATGGACGGCCCCGCGGGCGGACGCTATGACAGCGCTGCTTGCGGGAGCCCCCGCGGCGCTCGGCGGGAACCTGTGCGTCCCGTCCTCTCGAGCGCGCGAGCCCGCCGAACAGGAAAGACCACCACCATGCCGTCCAAGGACAGCCTCCATACCCGCCGCGACCTGCAGGTGGGCGACAAGACCTACGCCATCTACAGCCTGAAAGCCGCCGAGGACGCCGGACTGACCGGCATCTCCCGCCTGCCCGTCTCCATGAAGGTGCTGCTGGAGAACCTGCTGCGCCACGAGGGCCCCACCGTCTCCGAAGACGACCTGCACGCGCTGGCCGCCTGGACCGAGAACCGCGGCAAGGTGGAGCACGAGATCGCCTATCGTCCCGCCCGCGTGCTGATGCAGGACTTCACCGGCGTGCCCGCCGTCGTGGACCTCGCCGCCATGCGCGACGCCATGCGCAAACTCGGCGCCGACCCGGACAAGATCAACCCGCTGAACCCGGTCGACCTCGTGATCGACCACTCCGTCATGGTGGACCACTTCGGCACGCCGCAAGCCTTCGGCGAGAACGTCGACCGGGAATATGAGCGCAACGGCGAACGCTACCGCTTCCTGCGCTGGGGCTCGTCGGCCTTCGACGACTTCCGCGTGGTGCCGCCCGGCACCGGCATCTGCCACCAGGTGAACCTGGAATACCTCGCCCAGACGGTCTGGACCGCCACCGACAAGGGCGAGAGCCTGAAGATCGAGGACGGCCAGTTCGCCGACAGCGAGACCGGCGAGCCGATGGAGGTGAAGTCCACCGTCTTCGCCTATCCCGACACCTGCGTGGGCACCGACAGCCACACCACCATGGTCAACGGCCTGTCGGTGCTCGGCTGGGGCGTCGGCGGGATCGAGGCGGAGGCCGCCATGCTCGGCCAGCCCATCCCCATGCTGATCCCCGAGGTGATCGGCTTCAGGATGACGGGCAAGATGCCGGAGGGCGCCACCGCCACCGACCTGGTGCTCACCGTCACCCAGATGCTGCGCAAGAAGGGCGTGGTCGGCAAGTTCGTGGAGTTCTACGGCGACGCGCTCCAGCACCTCACGATTGAGGACCAGGCTACCATCGGCAACATGGCCCCCGAATACGGCGCCACCTGCGGCTTCTTCCCGGTCAGCCAGGCCACCATCAAGTACCTGACCGAGACCGGCCGCACCCCCGACCGAGTCGCGCTCGTCGAGGCCTATGCCAAGGAGCAGGGCCTGTGGGTGGACGCGGACACCCCTGAGCCCGTCTTCTCCGACACTCTGGACCTCGACCTCTCCACCGTGATGCCGTCGCTGGCCGGCCCCAAGCGCCCGCAGGACCGCGTGCTGCTGAGCGAGGCCTCCACCGCCTTCGCCGAGCACCTGGCCACCGACTTCGGCAAGGCCGGCCATGAGCACCACCGCATCCCGGTCAAGCCGGACGAGGGCGAGGAAGCCTTCGATGTCGGACACGGCGATGTGGTCATCGCCGCCATCACCTCCTGCACCAACACCTCCAACCCCAGCGTGCTGATCGCCGCCGGCCTGGTCGCCCGCAAGGCGCACGCCAAGGGGCTGAAGGTGAAGCCCTGGGTAAAGACCTCGCTGGCGCCCGGATCGCAGGTGGTCACCGACTACCTGACCAATGCCGGCCTGCAGGCGGACCTGGACGCGCTCGGGTTCAACCTGGTGGGCTATGGCTGCACCACCTGCATCGGCAATTCCGGTCCCCTGCCCCAGAACGTCAGCGACGCCATCAACGCCGACGACCTGGTGGCCGTCAGCGTCCTGTCCGGCAACCGCAACTTCGACGGCCGCATCAACCCCGACGTCCGCGCCAACTACCTGGCCTCGCCGCCGCTCGTGGTCGCCTATGCGCTCGCCGGTTCCATGCTGTTCGACATCACCCGCGAGCCGCTGGGGACCGGAAGCGACGGCACGCCGGTCTATCTGCGCGACATCTGGCCGTCCTCCGAAGAGATCGCCACCCTCCAGCGCGAGGTGGTGACCAATGCGCTCTTCGCCACCCGCTATGCCGACGTGTTCAAGGGCGACGAGCACTGGCAGGGCATCCAGGTGGCGGGCGGCGAGACCTACGGCTGGGAGAACGACAGCACCTACGTGCAGAACCCGCCCTACTTCGAGGGCCTGTCGATGACCCCCAAGCCGGTCGTCGACATCCAGGAGGCGCGCATCCTGGCCATCTTCGGCGACAGCATCACCACCGACCACATCTCGCCCGCCGGCAACATCCGCAAGACCTCGCCCGCCGGCCAGTACCTGATCGCCCACGGCGTGGACGCTGCCGACTTCAATTCTTACGGCGCCCGCCGCGGCAACCACGAAGTCATGATGCGTGGCACCTTCGCCAACATCCGCATCAGGAACAGGATGACGCCCGACATCGAGGGCGGCGTCACCAAGCACCATCCCTCCGGCCAGGTCATGGCGATCTACGACGCCGCCATGCAGTACCAGACCGAAGGCCGTCCGCTGGTGATCTTCGCCGGCAAGGAATACGGCACCGGCTCGTCTCGCGACTGGGCTGCCAAGGGCACCAAGCTGCTGGGCGTGCGGGCGGTGTTCGCCGAGACCTACGAGCGCATCCACCGCTCCAACCTGGTCGGCATGGGCGTGCTGCCGCTACAGTTCCAGGTGGAGGGCTGGGCGCGCCTGGGCCTCACCGGCGAGGAGCTCATCACCATTCGCGGCCTGAACCAGCTCTCGCCCCGCAAGACGCTGATGGTGGAGCTGTTCCGCCCGTCCGACCACAAGGTGGCCCGCTTCCCGGTCACCTGCCGGATCGATACGGAGACGGAGCTCGACTATTTCGAGGCCGGCGGCGTCATGCCCTACGTCCTGCGCAACCTCGCGCGCGGCGTGCACGAGCCGGAAGGCGAGCCGCAGCTGCAAGCGGCGGAATAGGCCGCTCTCCTCGGGCGTGACAGGGCTGCGCGCAAACATCCTCCCCATCGCCGATGGGGAGAAAGCGAGCTACTGCGGTCCGACGCTGTCCGTCGGTCCCACCGTCGGATTGCCCTCCGGCCCGGTGGGCGCCACGGCCGAACCCCCGCCGCGCGGCGTGAGACCCGGCTGACCGATCTTGGCGGTGTTGTGCTGCGCCTCGGCCGCTTTCAGGCCGGCGACACCGTGCGGCGGCTCACCCAGCGGGCCGTAGCCGGCGCATCCGGCCAGCGGTCCGGCGAGCACGGCCGTAAGGATCAGGGCGAGGCGGCGGGGCGAAGGCGTCGACATGCTTGGCCAACGGCGCGCCAAGCGCGATGTTCCGCGGCGGTCATTGCAGGCCGCGCCGCTCTCGGAGCCGCCATGATCCGCCCCGGCCCGCTGAACCTGATCACCGACGTGCCGGGACTGAGGGTCGGCCACGCCACCGACGAGGCCGCGCGCACCGGCGTCACCGTGGCGTTGCTCCCCGGCGGCTGGACGGCGGCGGCGGACGTGCGCGGCGGCGGCCCGGGCGAGCGGGACGTCTCGGCGCTGGGGCTAGAGAACCTGGTAGGTCGCGCCCACGCCATCGTGCTGAGCGGCGGTTCCGTCTATGGCCTGGCCGCGGCGGACGGGGTGACGGTTGCGCTTGCCCAAGCGGGTGAAGGCCTGAGGCTGAATCCGGCCGACCCCTTGGTGCCGATCACCCCGGCGGCGATCCTCTATGACCTGGGCAATGGCGGCGACAAGGCCTGGGGGCTCGAGCCGCCCTATCGCCGGCTAGGAATGGACGCGGTGGGCGCCGCCGCCGAGCGCTTCGCTCTGGGCGCGGTGGGCGCAGGGCGCGGAGCGATGGCCGGCGCGCGCCCGGGCGGTCTCGGATCGGCGTCGGTCGTGCTCGGCGATGGTCTGGTCGTAGGGGGGCTGGCGGCGGTGAACCCGCTCGGCTCCGTGTTCATGGCGGACGGCGAGACGCCCTGGGCGTGGCCGTTCGAGATGGACGGCGAGTTCGGCGGGCAACGGCCGGAGGGGTTCGCCATCGATCCCGAGCCTATGCCGGACCTCTCGCGACTGGGCCGGCGGGCGCGGCCCGGCGCGAACACCACCCTGGGGGTCATCGCGGTGTCGGCCGCCCTGAGCGGGGCGGAGTGCAAGCGCATCGCCATCATGGCGCATGACGGCATGGCCCGCGCCATCCGCCCCGCCCATACGCCCTTCGACGGCGACATCGTCTTCGTGGCTGCGAGCGGCGATGGCGCGCTGGCGGGAAGCCGCGCAGTAGAGGTGGCGCGGATCGGCTCGGCCGCGGCGGACTGCCTGGCTCGGGCCATAGCTCGGGGAGCCTGGGAGGCGGCCCGCCAGGCTGGAGGTCAGACGGGAGGTCGAGGCCCCCCGAGCAGCCCGTAGACGCCGGGCGTCATCGCCAGCACGCCGATCACGCCCAGGCCCAGATTGCCGAAGCTCGCCTTGCCGCCGAGGATCAGCACCGTCGCCGCCACCAGCAGGCAGGCGCCCAGCGCGGTCAGGGCCGCATAGAGGGTCTGGGCGGAGATCACCTTTCCGGATGCGGCGGGTCCGGGTGCGACGCGAGCCTCAGGGGTCGCAGTCGGCAGGACGACCGCCGGACGCGGCTCGGACTCGATAACCGGCGGCGGAGGCTCGGCGTCGTTTGCAGGCGGCCGAGGCTCGGTGGAGATCGCCTCAGGAAGGGACGGCGGCGGGAGCGCACTAGACGAAGGCCCCTGCGCCAAGGGCGCTTGCGCCGAGGGCGCTTGCGCCGAAGGCGCCTGCACCAAGGGCGCCTCGTCGCCGTCCGCTTCGGCGCCCGGCGCGAGGGTCGAGGGGATCGGCTCCAGGGCGGTCGCCTCGGCGACGCCGGATGCAGGTTCAGGCGTCGGCTCAAGGTCAGGGGATGTCGGCTCGGGATCGGGGACCAGCTCGCGCAGCCGGGCCTGGACCGTGTTGGCGGCGCTGAGGGTGGCCGAAGGTGCGGCCGTGGCCTCGACGGGCGGCGCCTCCGCCTCGTGCGGTCCCTCCACGGCCAGGGGCCGCAGCACCGCGCTCGGCGACTTGGAAAAGCCTTCCGGCAGGCCGAGGAAGTGCGCCTTCTCGGCCGCTCGGCGGCGCACCAGGGCATCCACCACCTGGGCGCCGGCGCCAAGTTCGGCGTGGCGCCAGCGCTCGATCTCGTCGGCGGCTTCGAGCTCAGCTCCGGCGTTCACCCGCGCGAGGGCGCTGGAGCGGCGGAAGTTGCCGACCCCGATGTTGAAGGCGAAGGCGGTCAGGGCCTCGAACTGGCGCTGTGTCACCGGCGCGAAGAGGGCGGCCTGCACGCCCTCCGCCGCCGCGCTGAGGTCGTAGAGCAAGAGGGCCTCGGCGTCCGACCGGGTGACGTGGGCCCCTTCGCGAGCGGAGCGGGTGTGGCCATAGCCGACGGTCCAGCCGGCCTCAGCCGCCGGCTGGGCGGTGGGCTGGAAGGTCTCGAAGCGGGTGACGAGTTCGAGGGCGGCGCGCGACAGGCGCGGATGCAGCTTCATGTGATCCAACTTGACCCAGCCGTGGCCTTGATTGCCAGACGAAGCAAGATGAAGGCCGAAGGCGCCATCCTGGTTAACTCGCCTTCACGTTGATTTACTTGGCCGCGATTTGGAACCCTCACGGCGGGTTAAGACTGTGGCGACATTCTGGCCACCTGTGATGGGCGGAGCCGGTTGCGGCCGAGTGTCGGCCGCGGGGACGGCGCCTCCCGTGGGGGAGATCACCACAGATGACACCTTGCAAGCCATGGGCGGGGATCGCCCTCATAGGCCTGACGGCGCTCGCCGGACCCGCCTTCGCCCACAAGACCGAGCAGAGCGCCACCGCGTCGGCGATAGGCAAGCAGGTCGCGGTACAGGCCGCTCCCGTCAAGCCCGTGCCAGATGTGGCTGAAGCCTTCGATGCCGACGCCGGGCTGGAGGCCCGTGAAGCCTTCGGCGCTGAGGTGTCCAGCGCTCAGGCATCTAGCGCTCAGGCATCTAGCTCTCAGGCATCCAGCGCGGCTGTGGTCGACCCGACTGCGCCGGCCATCGCCACATTGAACGCCCAGTACGCCCTGCTGCGCGCCTCGGCCGCCCCCAAAAGGGCCGTCCCGACCGACACGCAGCCAACCTCGGTGGCGCTGGCGCGGGCGGCCGTGGAGTCGGCGCAGGGCTTCGCCGACTACATGCAGCGCGCCTCGGCCATGCGCCCGGACTATGTGGACGCGGCGGGCGTGTCGCGGGCGCTCAGGGCGGGCGGCGTCTACGAGGCCGGCCAGCTGCAGGAGGGCGCGGTGGCCTATGTGGCCCTGGCTGCGCTGCAGGACCGGGCTTTCGTGGCGGCAGTCGGTGAGCTTGGCCGAGATCCGCAGGTTCGGCCGGCCCTTGTCTTGAAGCTGGCGGCCGATCCTCGCGCCGTGCTGCAGACCCGGGGCGCGGACGCCGCAGCCCTGCGGGCGGCGGCGGCGCTGGGGCGACTCGGCGGCTCGCTCTACGGCTCTGGCGCAGCCGTGAAGCAGTCCGCCTACGACATCCAGCACAGCGCCTGGTCAAAGGTCTCTGTGGTCGAGCCCGAAGCGACCCTGGCGGAGATCAAGACCCGCTCTACAGTGCGTGAGGCTCTGGCGGCGGACCGCGGCCAGGCCATGATCGCCTCACTGGTGCGGCTGCGCCAGGGCGGCGGCGCCGACGGCTCGGGCAAGCTGACGCCCGTGGTCGCCCGCGGCCTCACCCTGGCCGCGCTGGCGGTGCTGGGCGAGGCGGGCGAGGAGCACGCCGACCGGGTGCAGGCCCTGCTCACCGAAGCCTCCAGCGCCCAGTGCCTGAAGATGGCGCGGCTGAACCTGTACCAGTGCCTGTCGGTGGCGGGACCGAACTACGAGGACGTGTTCTGCCTGGGCCAGCACGCCATGATGGAGACGGCGCGCTGCGTCGCCGACGCGTCCGGCTGGAGCCCCTCGGCGGTCGAGCCTGCGCGGCCGGTCGAAGCCCCCGTGGTCCAGGCGGCTTCGATCATGGTGCCCGTGGCCTTCACGCCGGGGGAGCCTGTCGCCGGGCCCGCGGCCCTGGAGCCCACCGTCGTCGAACCGACTCCCTCCGTGGCGCCGGCGCCGGTCGGGATTCCCACCACGGCGACGACGCTTCAGATGGCCTCCGCCGGAATGGGCTGAAACGCGGCTGAAGACCCGGAGGCGGAGCGGTCGATCTGCTCCGCTCTCCCTCGACCCCTAGTAGCCGTGGGGGCGGCGATGGTGACGATGCATGGGGAAGTTCGGTACGTAGTACAGGTCCAGGCCGCCTATGCCGGCGGCGACGTTCACCCCCGTGCTGCCCTCGATGCTGAACGGCTGCAGGCTGAAGCTGTGGCTGGAGCCGCCGACCAGGGCGTTGCCGCCTATGCCGACGCCCAGCGTCGCGCTGGCCGGTTCGCGCAGCACCGCGATGAGCTTGGCGTCGGGCAGCGTGGCGGCGATCCGGGCCTGGGCGGCGAGATCGTG